>CAYZVR010000001.1:0-5734 GCA_964481715.1 uncultured Acidobacteriota bacterium
CGAGCACAGCTCTGCGCTGGGACGGGTCACTGGATATAAATCCGCAAAACGCCGAAGTTCGAAAGAATCGAAATTTCACCCACCCTGCTCCCATTTTTGGACGGGGCCAGTCAGGGGTTCCATGGGGTACTCGGTGCCTGTAACTCATCGAGGATAAAGCATATAACTACCCAGCGATTGGAGCTTGAGTCGGAGTATACGTCCGCGTATGTTTTGGAGTTAGGATTGCTCGGAGTATTGGATGGGCACGACTTCCCACCGTGCCCCCGACCAGCATCTATGAGTGCTCGCCCACGCCCCACAAGTGAAAGCGCCGTCCTCGATCGCCAAAATTTTGACCATTTGTTCCATGCCCTGAGGTCGCGTGGCTATGAAGTTGTGGGCCCCACAGTTCGTGAGGGGGCAATTGTTTACGACCGATTATCTTCTGCGGGCGACTTACCCTCCGGGTGGACAGACGAACAGGAAGGTGGGAAATACCGGTTAAAGCGCCGGAAGGACGAAGCACTCTTCGGATACGTCGTGGGGCCCCATTCGTGGAAGAAATTCCTTTTCCCGCAGGTGCAGCGTTTGTGGCAGGCTCGGCGCGAAGAAAACGGGTTTCAGGTTGTCAGCGAATCACCAGAGCCTCCCAGGTATGCATTCCTCGGCGTTCGCTCCTGTGAATTGCACGCCATAGAAGTTCAAGACAAAGTTTTCCTGAACGGCTCGTACGTGGACCCTGGCTACAAGGCGCGGCGCGAGAACCTGTTCATGATTGCCGTGAACTGTGGCCAAGCCGGCGGTACGTGCTTCTGTGTCTCCATGAATACCGGGCCGAAGGCGACCGCTGGTTACGATCTGGCTCTGACGGAAGTGCTGCAGGGCGGTCAGCATTACTTTGTTGTGGACGTGGGCACAGAACGGGGCTCGGAAGTTCTGAAAGAGGTCCCCCATCGGCCGGTTGACGACGCCGAACGGCGCACCGCCGACCGGATCGTGTCGGAAACGGCCCTCCATATGGGCCGAACGATGGAAACCCACGGCATCAAGGAACTGCTTTACGCCAATTCTGAACATCCGCGCTGGGACAACGTGGCGTCGCGTTGCCTGACCTGCGCCAATTGCACGATGGTCTGTCCGACCTGTTTCTGTTCGACGGTGGAAGACGTCACGGACCTTTCCGGCGAACACGCCGAGCGATGGCGAAAATGGGACTCGTGCTTTACGATGGACTTTTCCTACATCCACGGTGGCAGCGTGCGGGCTACAGCGAAATCACGCTATCGCCAATGGATGACGCATAAACTGGCGACGTGGATCGACCAGTTTGGAACGTCCGGATGTGTCGGGTGCGGCCGCTGCATCACGTGGTGTCCGGTGGGGATTGATATCACCGAGGAGGTCCAGGCAATTCGGGAGACCCCATCGGCCGGAGGGGACGGGCGAACCCAGAAAGGAGCCAAATGATACAAAAGCTTGACGCAATAATCCGGGAGCAGCCATTTTTCCAGGGTCTGGAAGAGCGCCACATCAAGCTCATTGCCGGATGCGCGAAGAACGTGCGGTTCAAAGAAGGGAATGTGATCTTCCGCGAGGGTGACCCCGCCAATCAGTTTTTCCTCATCCGTGAAGGGCAGGTGGCCATCGAAGTCATGGTTCTGCAGCGCGGGTTCAACACGATACAGACCGTGCAAGAGGGCGATGTACTCGGTTGGTCATGGTTGCTGGAGCCTTACCGCTGGCACTTTGGCGCGCGAACCCAGCGGCCCACACGCGCACTGGCGTTTGACGGCAAATGTCTTCGCGGGAAATGCGAGCGCGACCATGACCTCGGTTATGAACTGTTCAAGCGGTTTACTCGATTGATGACCGAGCGACTGGAAGCAATGGTCCTGCAATTACTGGATTTATATGGCCCCAGCGCGTAACAACCCGGTTTCCGGGGGGACAATTTCTGACCCGATGCTCCCCAGGTCCTATCGTATCGAGCAGCTACGAAAGGAGACCAGCGATACATTTAATTTTACTCTTGTGCCCATGGATCACCGCGATGGAGCTGCCTACGCGCCTGGGCAATTCAATATGCTCTACGTCTTCGGCGTGGGGGAAGTACCGATCTCGATTAGCGGTGATCCCGGCGAATTCCCATTACTCGAGCACTCGACGCGCGTCGTGGGCCCCGTCACGCGAGCCATGCGCGGGCTCAAGCGCGGGGAGATGGTGGGGGTCCGGGGCCCATTCGGGAGTTCCTGGCCCCTCGATGAAGCCAGGGACCGCGACCTGGTGATTGTGGCGGGGGGAATCGGCCTGGCGCCGCTGCGGCCTGTTCTTTACGAAGCGCTGGCCCATCGGAAGAAGTATCGCAAGATCGTCCTGCTTTACGGCACCCGCACGCCGGAGGACATCCTTTACCGCCGCGAGCTCGAACGCTGGCGGGGAAAGTTCGATTTAGAGATCCATGTGACGGTAGACCGAGCGTTCACGGATTGGCGCGGAAATGTGGGCGTGGTGACAAAACTCATCGGTCGCACCCCCTTCGATCCTTCGAGTTCAGTGGCCCTGGTGTGCGGTCCTGAGGTGATGATGCGCTTCGCCGTGATGGAACTGCAAAATCGCGGTGTCGCCACGGACCGCATTTACGTTTCGATGGAGCGCAACATGAAATGCGCGATCGGCTTTTGCGGCCATTGCCAATTGGGGCCGACGTTTGTCTGCAAGGACGGGCCCGTGTTCCGGCTCGATCGCATTGCGTCCATTTTAGGGAAGTCCGAGGTGTGAAATGCCCCGGCGTCGCAAACCGAAAATCGCGGTATGGAAATTCGCCTCGTGCGACGGCTGCCAATTAAGCCTGCTCGATTGCGAAGACGAACTGCTGTCCGTCGTCGGCGCCGTGGACATTGCCAATTTTCCTGAAGCCTCACGCGCCGTCGTCAAAGGCCCGTACGACCTTTCACTGGTCGAGGGTTCGATTACCACCCCCCACGATGCGGAGAGGATCCATAAAGTCCGCCGCGCTTCGAAGTATCTGGTCACGATTGGGGCTTGTGCGACAGCGGGAGGCATTCAGGCGCTCCGCAATTTCAAGGACGTGAAGGAATTCACCTCGTATGTCTACGCCCGGCCCGAGTATATCGAGACGCTCAACAAATCCACCCCGATCGCCGATCATGTGTTTGTGAATTACGAGCTGCGTGGTTGCCCCATCAACAAACGCCAGTTGTTGGAAGTGATCAGCGCATTCCTGCACGGAAGAAAACCGAATGTTCCTCCCCACAGTGTGTGCATCGAATGCAAGCTGCGCGGCACGGTTTGCGTGATGGTGGCGCAGGGCATCCCCTGTCTGGGACCGGTGACCCAGGCAGGCTGCGGTGCGATCTGCCCCGCCTATGACCGCGGTTGCTACGGGTGCTTTGGGCCTAAAGAAACGCCGAATACCTCGTCCCTGTCGGCCTGGTGGGTTCGCCACGGAGCCGGCTCAACGGACCTGGTGCGCGCCTTCCGGAGCTTTAATGCTTACGCTGAGCCGTTCCGCAAGGAGAGCGAAGCGCATGAAAAGTAAAACGATCAAAGTCGATTACCTGGCGCGCGTCGAAGGCGAAGGGGCACTTTACGTCAAGACCCAAGGCTCAAAAGTCACCGATGTGAAACTGAAGATCTTCGAGCCTCCCCGCTTCTTCGAAGCTTTCCTGCGTGGGCGCCATTTCAAGGAAGCCCCCGACATCACCGCCCGCATTTGCGGCATCTGCCCGATTGCTTATCAGATGAGCGCCTGTCACGCGATCGAGGACGGCTTCGGCGTGAAGCTGACGGGCCCGATTCGTGAATTGCGGCGCCTGATTTACTGCGGAGAATGGATCGAGAGTCACACGCTGCACGTCTATCTGCTGCACGCTCCCGACTTCCTGGGGTACGAAGACGCGATCCGCATGGCCAAAGACCACGCGCAAGTCGTCCAGCGGGGCCTGCGACTTAAGAAAATCGGGAACGAAATTGTGAACGTGGTGGGCGGACGCGAAATCCATCCCGTCAACGTGCGCGTCGGGGGCTTCTACAGGTGGCCGGAGAAGCATCTCCTGGCGGCGCTGGCTGAAAATCTGGAATGGGCCCGCGACGCAGCCCTGGAGACAGTCCGCTGGGTGGCCACCTTCCCGTTTCCGGACTTCCAACGTGACTATGAGTTTGTTGCCCTACGCTATCCCGGGGAATATCCCTTCAACGAAGGACGGCTGGTTTCCAATAAGGGATTGGATATACCCGTTCGCGAATATGACCAGAATTTTACCGAGGAGCATGTGGCCCACTCCAACGCGCTGCATTCCGTACTTAAGGATCGCGGGTCATATTTCGTCGGCCCTCAGGCGCGTTACAACCTGAACTTCGATCAACTTTCACCACTCGCCCGAGAAGCCGCGCAAAAGGCTGGTCTTGGCCCCGTGAGCCGCAACCCTTTTCAAAGCATCATCGTGCGGGCCGTTGAGATCGTGTATGCCTGTGACGAGGCATTGCGGATTATCAACCACCTGGAAACACCAGATAAGCCTGCGGTGGACATTGAACCGCGCGACGCCACGGGATATGGTTGCACCGAAGCGCCGCGCGGAATCCTTTACCATCGGTACCGCGTCGACCGCGATGGCGTGATCCTCGACGCGAAGATCGTCCCGCCCACGTCCCAAAACCAGAAGACCATCGAGGGTGATTTGTGGCAACTCGTCCCGGCCATCATCGGGATGCCCAAGGACAAGCTCCAATGGCAGTGTGAGCAGGCGATCCGCAACTACGATCCGTGCATCTCATGCGCGACGCACTTTCTGAAGCTGCATATCCAGCACGAATGAAAGAGAATCGTTCGGGCACCCTCATCATCGGTGTCGGAAATGTATATCGCGGCGACGATGGAGTTGGAGTCGCCGTTGCGCGCCGCCTCCGGGGGCAAACACCGGCGGAGGTCACCATCCTGGAGGCAAGTGGCGAGGGCGCAGCATTACTGGAAGCATGGAAAGGCGCGGCCAGGGTAGTTCTGATCGATGCGACGCATTCGGGAGCACCCCCCGGCACGATTCATCGACTCGACGCGCACGCCGGGCCGCTCCCCAGCCAATTCTTTCATTACTCGACTCACGCCTTCAGCGTGGCCGAAGCGGTGGAGTTGGCTCGAGCTTTGGATGAACTCCCGCCACACCTCATCGTTTACGGCATTGAAGGCAGGAACTACGCGGCAGGCGAAGGCCTCACTGTCGAGGTCGAGAAGGCGGCCAGCGACGTGATTCCTCAGGTGCTCCAAGACGCGGGCTGCTTCATGCAGGGAGGAATCGCATGCACGAATTCTCGCTCATGAATGACCTGATGCGGAAGATCGAATCGGTTGCGCGCGAGAACGGCGCGCGCAGGATCATCGGCGTCCAGGTGAAATTGGGCGCGCTCGCGCACATTTCGCCCGAGCACTTTCGCGAGCATTTTCTCGAGGCTGCGGCCAATACTGTAGCGGCCGGGGCGCGGCTGGATCTTGAGCAACTCAAGGACGAGACGGATGCTCGTGCACAGGATATCCTTCTGGAAAGCGTTGAGATGGAGAGCTAGAGTCAATGAAGACTATGCTCCTCTCCCCCACGCGAACCCGCCTTCGCCTGATCATTCACGGCGCGGTCCAGGGTGTGGGCTTTCGTCCGTTCATTTACCGGCTTGCCACGCAACTGGGCCTGGGCGGGTGGATTAGGAATTCTTCCCAGGGAGTCATCCTCGAAATAGAAGG
>CAYZVR010000001.1:5744-49617 GCA_964481715.1 uncultured Acidobacteriota bacterium
TCAGCAAGTCGAAGATTTCCAGTTGCGTGTCGAATCCGAAAAACCTCCATTAGCCTCCATCCACAGCATGGAACCTTCCGTGCTCGATGCTCGCGGTGACCATGATTTTGAAATTCTCGCCAGCGAAGAAGCGGGCGAACTGACCGCATGGGTGCTTCCGGACATCGCCACCTGCCAGGATTGCCTCGGTGAACTGTTCGCCCCCTCGAACCGCCGGTACGGCTACGCGTTTACCAACTGCACGAATTGCGGCCCGCGCTTCAGCATCATGGAAGCGCTGCCTTACGATCGGCCGTACACCACGATGCGACGTTTCGTCATGTGCGCTGCATGCCGCGCCGAATACGAGGACCCCGGCAATCGCCGGTTCCATGCTCAGCCGAACGCCTGTGCCCAATGCGGCCCGCGCCTGGAGTTGTGGGATCGAAAGGGCGAGCGCGTGGCATCGCATCACAAGGCGTTGATGGAGGCTGCGGAAGCGGTGCGAACCGGCAGCATTGTGGCGGTAAAAGGACTCGGCGGATTTCACCTCATCGTGGACGCGAGGAATGAGCAAGCCGTGAGGCGACTGCGCAGGCTCAAGAAACGTGAAGAGAAACCGTTTGCGGTGATGGCGCCCTCTCTCGCGCACGTCGAAACACTTTGCAGCGTCTCGCCACTGGAAAAGCGGCTACTCCGATCACCCGAAGCTCCCATCGTTCTCCTGCGACGGCGGGTTGAAGCCGCACAACTTGCTTCGGGTATCGCTCCTGGAAATCCCTATCTGGGCGTCATGTTGCCTTACACCCCGCTTCACCATCTATTGATGGCCGAACTGGGATTCCCCATCGTGGCCACGAGTGGCAATCTCTCCGATGAGACCCTTTGCACGGACGGGCGGAAGGCGCTCGAGCGCCTCGGGGGCATCGCCGATATATTCCTCGTTCACGACCGTCCCATCGCGAATCACGCAGACGATTCCGTCGTTCGGATCATGGCCGGACGTGAACTCGTGGTGCGTCGCGCCCGAGGTTTTGCTCCGCTGCCCATCCATTTCGATCCGCCAGGCCCCGGCACTCCTCCGCGTTCCGTGCTCGCGCTGGGCGCCGACCTCAAGAACACGGTCGCGCTCTCAGTCGGACGCCACATTTATGTCAGCCAGCACATCGGCGATCTGGGAACGGCGGAGGCGTTCTCCACTTTTCGGCGTGTGATCGAAAATTGCGTGCGGATGCGCGGCGTTCGGCCTGGGATGGTCGCCTGCGACGCTCATCCCGACTACCATTCCACCCGGTTCGCTTCCCGGTTGGGCATCCCGGTCAAGTCAATCCAACATCATGTTGCGCACGTTGCGTCCTGCGTGGCGGAAAATGGGATCGGATCGAAACCTGTTCTAGGTATCGCTTGGGATGGAACGGGCTTCGGAACCGATGGGACGGTTTGGGGTGGGGAGTTCTTGCGCGTTCAAGGCGCCGCTTGGACACGCCTGGCCCACTTCCGCACATTTCCGTTGCCCGGAGGAGAGGCAGCCGTCAAGGAACCTCGACGAACTGCCCTCGGTTTGCTCTACGCTCTGCTTGGACCCGACGCATTCTCCGCGAAACATTTCGCTCCCCTGGCCGAGTTTTCCGCGGGAGACTTGCAGGTGCTGAGGACGATGCTCGAAAAAGGGGTGAATTGCCCGCTCACTTCCAGCGTGGGACGCCTTTTCGACGCCGTCGCCGCCCTGGCCGGGCTTCGGCAGCGGACCGGATTCGAGGGGCAGGCGGCCATGGACCTCGAATTTGCGGCCGACGGGGTCGATACGGATGATGTTTACCAGTTTGAGATATCGTCCGGGCAGCGAAATGGAGCACTCCCCTGGGTGATAGACTGGCGTCCGATGTTCAGAGCGATACTTCATGACATCTCGGCCGGAATGGCCACCGCGCTGACCGCTGCGAGGTTTCACAATACACTTGCAGAGATCATGGTCGCCATAGCGCGGCGGGCCGGCGAGCCCCGTGTGGTCTTGACCGGTGGATGTTTTCAGAACCGTTATCTATGTGAGCGCGCTGTGTCGCGTCTCGGCAGCGAAGGATTCCGCTGCTACTGGCATCAGCGCATCCCTCCCAACGACGGCGGGATCGCCCTGGGTCAGGCGGCCATGGCTTTGTCTCTGCAGAATCTGGAGGGCGGGTAAAATGTGCCTCGCGGTTCCAGGAAAAATATTGAGCGTGGGCGGCGACGAGCCGCTGATGCGAACGGGCAAGGTCAGCTTTGGCGGCATCGTCAAGGAAGTCAATCTGGCTTGCGTGCCCGAAGCGGTGGTCGGTGACTACGTTCTCGTCCACGTCGGGTGCGCGATCAGCAGGCTCGATGAGCAGGAGGCCATGCGCGTCTTTGAATACCTGAAACAGATGGACGAACTGAGGGAACTGGAGACGAACAATTCGTGAAGTTTATTGACGAGTATCGCGATGCCAAATCGGTTCGGTGGTTTGCCGATGCCATCCGCCGCGTGACGACACGCCCGTGGACGATCATGGAGGTGTGCGGCGGCCAGACGCATGCCATCGTCAAGTTTGGTCTCGACGAACTTCTGCCCAAAGATGTGACCCTCGTGCATGGTCCCGGCTGTCCGGTTTGTGTCACGCCCGTCGAGCTGATTGACAAAGCTGTCGAGATTGCACTGCGCCCTGACGTTGTCTTTTGTTCGTTTGGGGACATGCTGCGCGTGCCGGGGACGCAACGCAGTCTGCTGCAAGTCAAGGCAAGCGGGGGCGACGTGCGCATCGTTTATTCGCCTTTGGACGCTGTCAAAGTGGCGCAGCAAAACCTCGGGAAGCAAGTCGTCTTCTTCGCCGTGGGCTTCGAGACAACGGCGCCCGCCAACGCTATGGCGGTTTGTCAGGCCAGACGTATCGGTCTTCACAATTTTTCCATATTGGTTTCGAACGTTCTTGTTCCACCCGCCATGGTGGCGATTCTTTCGTCGCCCCAGAATCGAGTGCAGGGATTCCTCGCTGCCGGGCATGTCTGTACGGTCATGGGCACCACGGAGTACGAACCCATCGCCGCGAAGCATCGCGTTCCGATTGTGGTCACGGGATTCGAGCCGCTGGACATTCTGCAAGGACTTTATATGTGCATCCAGCAGCTCGAGGAAGGCCGGGCGGAAGTGGAAAATCAGTACACTCGCTCCGTCCGCCGGGCTGGCAACGAACCGGCGCAACAACTGATTCGCGAGGTCTTTCGAGTCGTGCACCGCAAGTGGCGCGGCGTGGGCGAGATCCCGCAAAGCGGGCTGGGATTGCGGGACGAGTACGCCGAGTTTGACGCCGAGGAAAAATTCGGCCTTGCCGAACTCGTCGCGGAAGAATCCTCGGAATGCATCAGCGGCCTCGTGCTACGCGGCATCAAGAAGCCGCACGAGTGCGAGGCGTTTGGCACGCGCTGCACTCCGGAGAGCCCCCTCGGCGCACCCATGGTCTCCTCGGAGGGGGCATGTGCCGCCTATTACAGTTATCGCAAGCGATTAGAAACTCAGCCTGTTAAGACCTGCAGGGAGATGTGAGTGAAAGAGCCACTCGAAGAATTCAACCTCAGCTGCCCATCTCCTCAATCGGATTATCCCCAAATTCTCCTCGCCCACGGTGGTGGCGGGAAATTGATGCATCAGCTCATCGAGAGGATGTTTCTGGCAAAGTTTGCGAGTCCTCTACTCGAAACCCGGCACGATGGGGCCGTGATGGACCTTCAGGGAGTGAGACTGGCGTTTACAACCGACTCTTATGTCGTGCGGCCTCTTTTCTTCCCGGGTGGCGATATCGGGTGCCTCGCCGTCAATGGCACCGTCAACGACCTTGCCATGTGCGGCGCACGTCCCCTGTTTCTCAGCGCCGCATTCATTCTCGAAGAAGGACTTCCCGTGGAAACCCTTGGCCGCGTGGTGCAGGGCATGCGCCTGGCGGCCCAACAGGCGCGAGTGCAGTTTGCAACGGGTGACACCAAGGTCGTGGATAAAGGCAAAGGAGATGGGATTTATATCAACACGGCAGGGATTGGGATCATCGAGCACTCACTCTCCATCGGCCCCGGCCAGGTTCGTCCAGGAGACGTCGTGCTTCTCAACGGAGACATCGGACGGCATGGGATTGCGATCATGGCTGTGCGGGAGGGCCTTTCTTTTGAGACTCAGATCGAGAGTGATTGCGCGCCCCTCGGCGAGTTGGTCAACCAGCTCGTGGAGGCCGGCGTCATCATCCACTGTCTGCGTGATCTGACCCGTGGAGGGCTGGCGAGCGCATTAGTCGAAATTGCAGAATCCGGTTCCACCGAAATTGTCATCGAGGAAAGCAGTATTCCGGTCATCGAGGATGTGCAAGGCGCGTGCGAAATTCTGGGACTCGATCCCCTCTACGTTGCAAACGAGGGGCGTTTCATCGCCTTTGTGCCGCCATCCTGTGCCGACAGGGCGCTCGAGGTGATGCGTTCCCATCCGCTCGGCGCCAGCGCAAGTATCGTAGGCAGAGTTGATGATGGCCGTTCCGGCATGGTCACGATGAAAAACAAAATTGGAACGACCCGGGTCGTGGACATGCTCAGTGGCGAGCAGATGCCCCGAATTTGCTGACCGGCCGGATGGCGACTTCCAGGTCTCGGCCATCCCGCATTCGGCGGATCAAGCTCTTAGGAGCTTGCCCAGCGTGCGCAGGCTTTGCGGTGTCCTGGCTTTCCTGAATTCCCACCGTTTTTGCTGAGCCACGTTATGCAAACAAAGAATCGATTTCAGCCATGCCAGCTGAATTCGCGGGATTGGAATGGTAGGCCTGGGGAGATTCGAACTCCCGACCTACGGTTTAGGAAACCGTTGCTCTATCCATCTGAGCTACAGGCCCACCCACAGCGGGCGATTTTGATTCCCGCTCTTTAGCGAGATTAACACCGGAGCGCAAGGACTGTCCACGTTTCACCCGGGGAAAAGGTACGGAGACGAACTGCGCCGCCCCTGCCGAAACGGGGACAGATTCTGAGTGCAGGTGTCGAGAGTGTCAGGAAGTCTGGGCGGTTGCTCTCAGGACGTGTTCGGGCGGCATGCGCAGGTCCCAGACAATACCGAGCCAGGAGAGCGCGCGCAGGATGTAGAAGGTGATATCCACTTCCCACCAGAAAAATCCCTGCCGGACGGATGCCATGTAGTGGTGATGATTATTGTGCCAGCCTTCTCCCAGGGTCACGAGGGAAAGGAGGAAGCTATTGCGGCTGGTGTCGGTGGTGGCGTAGCGGCGGCGGCCGAAAACGTGCGCCAGGGAATTGATGCAGAAGGACCCGTGCCAAAGCATGACGGTGCTGATGAAGAATCCCCAGATCAACCATCCCCATCCGCCGATGAAGAACAGGGACACGGCCAAGGCCACGGGCGGGACGATGAAGTGGTCGTTCAGCCAGCGCAGTTCTGGGAATTTGTAGTAATCGCGGATCATTTGAACTTCCGTGGCTTCGTTCAGCGTGCTCAAAATCCATCCGACATGGGACCACCAGAAACCCTGCTGCGTGGGCGAGTGGAGGTCGTTTTCCGTGTCGGAAAACCGGTGGTGGTTGCGGTGATGCGCCGCCCACCACAGTACGCCTTTTTGCGACGAAGTCATGGCGAAAAACGCCAGCAGGAACTGGAACCAGCGGCTCGTCTTGAACGAGCGATGTGAAAAATAGCGATGGTAGCCGGCTGTGACGAAAAACATGCGCGCGTAGTACAGGCCTAGAGCCAGGGCAACGTAGGACCAGCGGAAATCAACCAGGAACGCCGTGAAGCACGTCAGGTGGACGGCAAGGAAGGGAAGAACGCGAAGAAAGGGAATTCGCGCCGAATCCCGGGTAGTGGGCACTGTCCCGGATAGCACAGAAAGAATGAGCAGTAGCAGTCGGTCCTCCGCGAAGGCTTGCTTGGAAAATAATTTCGATCAATTCCCTTGGGGTTCCAGAGCTGGCTTGCGATCCCGATGGAGCCGAGAGGTACCGGCGGTACCGAGGCCCTTTTTATCGGTCGGAAGAAAAAATCTTCCGGGAAAAGGATGGGCCACCTGTTCAGTGCGCGAGCGCCTTGGCACGGCGCCGTCCCGCCGCCCGCTTTTTCTTGGGTGCTTCGCCCTCAGCAACTTCGAAGGCGGCCAGGGCGGTGACGAATTTCTTCAAGCCCGCGGTATCGAAATCCACGGTGGTGCGATCGTCGTCTCGTTCAACAATCGTGCCCGTTCCGTATTTGGAGTGGCGAACGTACTGCCCGGCTTTGAAGTTCATAGTTCACCTCGCGATCTAGGAGCGACTGCGGTCTCCCTGCTGGCCGCCGCCGCGAGAGCGTCCCCCTCCCGAGTCCGTCCGCTGGGGGCGCGCTTCGTTCACCGTCAAATCTCGTCCTTCCAGAGATTTGCCATTCAAGCCAGCGATGGCGCGTTCGAGGTCTGCGCCGCTCGCAAGTTCTACAAATCCGAATCCACGCGATTCGCCCGTCATCTTGTCGCGGATGACGACCGCGGAGGTGATCTGAAATCCCGCCCCGGTCACGAAATCGCTCAGCCCGCTGTCGGTAACGCTTCTGGGCAGATTTCCCACGAAAAGCCTTTGGCCCATTCGTTCCTCCTCGTGTGGCCCGGGCCACCCGTCAACCCGCCTGCGTCGGACAGGCCGGCGGGCCCGGCCTCGCACTGAGACCCGTCGCCTGACGGGTGAACGGCGACGCGCCCTTAGGCGCGCTCGACGTTGTCGGCTTGCAGACCCTTGGGGCCCTTGCGGACCTCAAAGCTCACCGCAGATCCTTCATCCAGACTGCGGTAACCGTCCCCTTGAATCGCCGAGAAGTGCACGAAAACATCTTCGCCGCTTTCGCGTTTGATGAATCCGTAGCCTTTAGCGGCATTGAACCACTTAACTGTGCCTTGTTCCTTCATGTTGCAGACATCGCCTTAAGAATAGATTTGGCAATTTGCGGGTACGGGAGCTGCGGGAGATACCGCGGGTCCACTGTAACGCCGAAGGTCACTCAGATGGCAGAGCGGCTTGTGAAGCGCTCTTTCGGCTGGAGCGAAACTCGTCGGAATTACGACTACAAACTGCACCTTTATATTACTACGCTTCCGGGTTTTTGGCCAGACCAAAATCGCCTCAAGCGGGGTGGCAAGATCAGGAATAGGGCGCCAAGCGCTCCGAGCCTTGGGGAATGCGCAATTCGCTCGCAGACCTGCCGCGTTGACTTGGGCGGTTTTCCGGTTCGTTATAGCTTCGGATTTCGCTTGGTTTTTGGCTAAGTCCTTTGTTTCCCGCAAATCTCCAGCTTCGTTCGTTCAAAAACGCCCCTTATTTATTCCTGGACCGCCCCTTTTCGCCTTTCCTTCTCCCTGCCCTGCCCGTCAGCCCGTCAGCCGACGGACTGACGGACCTGCACTCGCCTCCGTTCCCGAGGATAGGCTACTATAGTAGACTACACCATCGGGCGCGCCTTGTCAAGTGGATAGGGCGCGCGGCTGGCGCAGACCTTTCAGTTCATGTCTGCGCGCTGAAGGCGCATGGCATCGAAAACCGCAGACCCAAAGGGTCTGCGCCAGCCCCGAAGTCAGCGCAGCCCCGCGGCGACTATAAGCCCTAGGATGGCCACGGCCAATAGAAAGGCGGGTGGCGCAGACATCTTTGTTTGATGTCTGCGTATGTTCCAGGACGGAGACGCGACTCCCTACTGCCGCCGCCCCTATGGATGGAATGCGGCTAATCGCAGACATGCCCAAGCGCGGCATGTCTGCGCCACCCTCCAATCGCGGTAGGGGCACGGCAGCCTGCGCCCCAGAGGCTGCGGCCGCCGGGGCGCGCCGTGCCCCTACGCCCTCACTTCGTGTCCGCGACCCACTCGATGCCTGCGCGGTCGAGAAGTTCGATCGCGTAGCGGACAGGCACGGCGACGGCCTGCGACGGCCGCAGGATGTCTTTGCGTTCCGCGATTCCGACCACTCCTCCATCGGGTGCCAGATACACCGGGCTGCCGCTGTTTCCTTTGCGCAAAGCGATATCCACGATGAGAACTTCGGAAGGCATCGAGCTTGAATCTGAGAGCGCCACTTTGTCGTGCCGGACGATGCGCCCGGTTTGAATCCGGGCCTGCCAGGTGAATTCCGGGTGGCCGGCGACCGCTACTTCCGTCCCGTCGTCAATTTCCGCCGCATGGAGTGGCGCCACGTTGCTCTCGGCCTCGGCGGGATCGGCAAACAGCGGGCGCTCGGTCTTGAGCAGGGCGAGGTCGTGAAGCTCGTCAAGCTTCACGACGTTGCACGAGACAGCCTTTCCGACCGAAGGATGAGGCGACGCCGGCTTCGCCAGGATTTTCGCGCCCGATGCGCCTGCCAGACACCTGCGCGCTTCTTCCACAACGTGCGCGTTGGTCAGGATGTAGCCTTCCGAATTGATCAGGAATCCCGTGGCGCCGCACTCCAGGTTTTTCCCTTCGCCGCCGGGCCCAACCGCCAGCAATTCCACGACCGCGCCGGCCACCCTTCCGGCAGGCAGAGCCTCCTGACCGTCTAAGTGAAGGGGCATGAGTGCAAGCAGTGCCGCCGCGACGCTCAGCGCCCAAACGACCGCCATGCGACTGTTGGTACCTGGCCTCATTGTGGGTGAGTCACCTCGCACTCTTGGACAGTCCTGACACACAAAGTCCTCAGCCGGGGCGGCACGAAGGGCACACTCAATTGGATTTGCAAAACTACGGGCGCGGCGCGGGTGTTGATCCGCCCGGCTTCAGGTTGACCTGCACGTGCTGAAGCGACGGCGTCTCGACCTTCATCACGGTTTCGGAAGGCTCGTACCCAGGCGCTTCCACGCGCAGCGTATGTTCACCGAAGGGTAGCTGGATGGGGCCGAGATCTTCCGAGCTGCCGATGGCGTTCCCGTCGAGCAGCACGCTCGCGGTTTTCGGGAACGTTCCGAGGATGAGCGTCGTCACGTCTTCCCAGCGGTAACCGGCCGAAGGGTTGTAACCCGACTGGCGTGGGTCGGCGGTAGAATACGATCCGGTCCACCAGTATTTCGGCATGTAGGGATAAGGCGGCGGCAAGCTGGGGACGCTGATAAATGGTGAAGAGTTGCCAAAGAAATCGAACGAGGGATTATAGTACGACCTCACCACCGGGGTCGAGGAGAAATTGGAGGTATTGACGTCCGAGGCCAGCCTTCCGAAGAATCGGCCGTCTGCGCCCGCCGCAACCAAAGCGCACGCGCTGACAACAAGAACCCCCAGGGCTGCCTTGGTCAGAAGTGAGGTTACTCGCCTCATAAGCCCTCCACCGTTCACTTCCCTTTGAAACTTGAGGATACCACTTTCCCAAGCCAAAAACCACTTTCACGCCTGCCAAGTGGATGTCGCCCCTGGTCAGGTGGTTGTCCGGCTTTGGAATATTGATACCACCCCTGGCGGCGCGCGCACGTGGCTTGGAGGAATGGGCTTGACGCTGTTTTCCCTTGTGGGCTAACGTTGAATTTACCGTCCGCTCAGCGCGATGCGCAACCCGTCAACCGACGGGCTGCGAAGAGCCGGTTGGCGGTCCCGGCGCGAGCGAAAGGCTTCCATGCACCTCTTTGAGCTCACGCGCTCGCTGGTTGATATCGAATCCGTGTCGGGGCACGAAGGGGCGTGCACGGAATTTCTGCGCGAGTACCTAGCCGCACAGAATTTTCGCGTGGAGCTCCAGCCGGTGGACGCCGGCCGTGCCAACGTTTTTGCACTGCGCGGGAATCCCGAGGTGGTGCTGAGCACCCACGTGGATACCGTCCCACCGTTCATGCCGGCGCGCGAGGACGCGGAGTTCATCTACGGGCGCGGCTCGTGTGATGCCAAAGGCATCGTGGCTTCGCAGATTGCGTCGGCCGAGCGGCTGGCCGCCGAGGGCGTTCGAAATTTCGGGCTGCTCTTCCTGGTTGGTGAGGAGACGTTGAGTGACGGCGCGCGTGTGGCCAACGAGTCACCGCGCGGGACCAAGTTCATCATCAATGGCGAGCCGACCGAAAACAAGCTGGCGATTGGGACCAAAGGCACCTTGCGCGTGGACATCCACGCGCGCGGCCGGTCGGCACACTCGGCTTATCCGCACCTGGGCGAATCGGCGATTGAAAAGCTCCTCGACGTTTTGGACGGCGTGCGCAAGCTGCCGTTGCCTCAGGATCCGGCGCTGGGTGAGGCGACCGTCAACATCGGCATGATTTCGGGCGGGCGCGCGGCAAACGTCGTTCCGGACGAGGCTTCGGCGCAGTTGATGTTTCGCACTGTGAATAATTCTCCCGAATTGAGGACGCAGGTTGAAAACCTACTGAAGGGCCGATGTGAATACGAAATCGTGCGCGAAACGCCTACGGTTCGAATGGAGCGGCTCAACGGATTTGAGGCGGACGTGGTGGCTTTCACCACCGACATTCCGAACCTCACGCGCTGGGGACGCCCGCTGCTGCTCGGGCCGGGCTCCATCACCGTGGCGCATACTGACCACGAGTGCGTGCGCAAGACGGACCTTGAACGCGCGG
The DNA here is from genome assembly GCA_964481715.1 of uncultured Acidobacteriota bacterium. Lineage (GTDB taxonomy): Bacteria > Acidobacteriota > Terriglobia > UBA7540 > UBA7540 > JAHEKS01. Next base: position 16,260 of record CAYZVR010000001.1, read on the forward strand.
TCGAACTTTATTGTAAGCTCGTGCGTGAGCTGAAGGCTCGCGCCCAGGGGGCAGAAGGGGCAATCGACCTGAAGTCATGAAGAAACTTGAAGTGGGGATTCTCGGCGCCACGGGCATGGTGGGGCAGCGCTTCGCGAGCCTGCTCGAACATCACCCGTGGTTTGAAGTTTCCTGGCTTGCGGCCTCGGAGCGCTCGGCGGGGAAAAAGTACGCAGAAGCGTGCAACTGGCGCTTGCGCGATCCCATGCCGCACGCGGCCGGCCAACTCGAAGTCCACGAGTGCACGCCGGATGGGCAGAAAGGAAAAATTCCGCAACTGGTTTTTTCCTCGCTCGACTCCAAAGTGGCGGGCGAAGTGGAAAAGGCCTTCGCGCGCGCCGGCCACGTCGTGGTTTCAAATTCCTCCAATCACCGCATGGACGCGGACGTGCCGCTGCTGATTCCGGAAGTCAACCCGGACCACCTGGCCCTGGTGCGCGGCCAGCGCAAAGAGCGCGGCTGGACGGGCATGATCGTCACCAACCCGAATTGCACGGCGATTGGCCTGGTGATGTCGCTTGCGCCGCTCGAAAAAACTTTTGGCCTCGAGAAAGTCCTGGTGACTTCCATGCAGGCCGTTTCGGGCGCAGGCTATCCGGGCGTTCCGACGCTCGATATTCTCGGCAACGTCATCCCGCACATCGGAGGCGAGGAAGAGAAGGTCGAGGGCGAAACGCAAAAGCTTCTCGGCCGCTTCGTGGAGGGGCGCGTCGAGCCCGGAAAGTTTGCGGTCAGCGCGCATTGCAATCGCGTGCCAGTCGAAGACGGGCACATGGAATCCATCTCCGTATCGCTCAGGACCAAGGCTTCCGTTCGAGATCTCATCGAAGCCTGGCGCAAGTTTCGCGGCCTTCCGCAGGAGCGCGAGCTGCCTTCCGCGCCCGAGCATCCGATCGTGGTCCGCGACGAGCGCGATCGCCCGCAACCCAAGTTCGACCTGAATACCGAGGGGGGCATGGCGACGGTGGTGGGCCGCGCGAGACCCTGCTCGGTCCTCCAATTCAAGTACACCGCGCTCAGCCACAACACTATTCGCGGCGCTGCCGGCGCAGCGCTGCTCAACGCGGAATTGATGAAATCGGAAGGTTATCTCGACTAGGAATCACATGGGCGGTGTTCGTTGTTGCGGAGGTGTAAAGGATAAAGGGTAAAGGCTAAATCGGCAGCTCTCATCCTTTACACTTTAACCTTTTGAATTTCTCGAATAACTCAATATGGAAACCTCCTCAAAGGACCCTCCGATTTCGCCCACGTTGAATTTGGCGCTCCTCGGTCACGGCAAGATGGGCAAAGCCGTCGCTGCGCTCGCCGAGGCTCGCGGCTTCCAGGTTCGATTGATTCTTACCGCTGAATCCAATCGTGACGGCTCGGGCATTACCAGGAAAAATTTCGAAGGCATTGACGTCTGCGTGGATTTTTCAGCGCCCGCGGCCGTGGTTGAAAATATCCGCCGCGTGGCAGGCCTCGGCTGCAACCTGGTGGTTGGAGCCACCGGCTGGCACGAGCGCCTCGAAGAGGTCCGCAAGATCGTCGCGTCGGGCGGCGTGGGAATGGTTTACGCGCCGAATTTTTCCATTGGCGTACAATTGTTTTATCGCGCGGCGCGCGTGGCGGCGGAAATCTTTGCGGGGTTTCCGATGTATGCGCCCTACATTACGGAGGCGCACCATCGGCAGAAGAAAGATGCGCCGTCGGGCACCGCGCTCGAACTCAAACGGCAGGTTGAGCCGTATCTTGCCGGGCGCGAGATTCCTGTGGCGAGCGTGCGGGCAGGCTCCATTCCCGGCACGCACGAATTTGGATTGGATTCTGAGGCGGACACGGTCATTGTGCGCCACACGGCGCGCAGCCGCCAGGGCTTTGCCGAAGGCGCGCTCTACGCTGCGCGCTGGGTGGTCGGGAAGAAAGGCTTGTTCAGTTTTGCGGAAGTGCTGGAAAGAGGGGCTGGGGGCTAGGGACTGGGAGTTGCGGGCTGCCTCGTTCCCCGCTCACGAATCCCGAGCCCCGAATCCCGTCTCGAAGGAGGGGACATGGCTCTCGACATTAAAGGCTGCGGCACAGCGCTGGTTACGCCCTTTGCCAAGGACGGCACGCTGGACGTGGAAGCCTTGAGGCGCCTGGTGCAGTTCCAGCTTCGCGAGGGAATTGATTTTCTTGTGCCCTGCGGCACCACCGGCGAAACGCCGACACTCGAGCACGAAGAATACCTGGGCGTCATCCGTGTGGTGGTGGAAGAGGCGGCGCACAAGATTCCCATCATCGCTGGTGTGGGCGGCAACAACACCAGGAAAGCTTGCGCGCTCGCGCAGGAAGTGCAGGGACTGGACGTCGAGGGCATCCTTTCCGTCGCGCCGTATTACAACAAGCCCACGCAGGAAGGCCTGTACCAGCATTTCCAGGCCATCGCCGAATCCACCAAGCTCCCGGTGATTCTCTATAACGTACCCGGCCGCACGTCGTCGAACCTCGAGCCGGCCACGGTGGCGCGCCTGGCGGAGATTCCCAATATCGTCGCCATCAAGGAAGCTTCCGGCAGCATCACGCAGCAAATGGAAGTTCTCTCTCGCGTGCCTCCCGGTTTTCGAGTGCTCTCGGGCGATGATTCATTCACTTTTCCGCTCATGGCGCTGGGCGGCGTGGGAATCGTCTCCGTCATCTCAAACGAAATCCCGCGTCAGATGACTCAGCTTGCCCGCCTGTGCCTGGAAGGAAAATACGACGAGGCGCGCAAACTCCATTTCCAATTGCTGCCGCTGATGCAGGTGAACTTCATCGAGACAAATCCCATTCCCGTCAAGGCCGCGCTTGCCATGATGGGGATGATTGAAGAAGTTTACCGTCTGCCCATGGTCGCGATGAAACCCGAAAACCGCGCCAAGCTGGAAAAGGCCTTGGCCGCGCAGGGACTGCTCCAGCCACAAAAGGTGTAGCTCAAAATGGCTCGTCTGCTAAAAGCGGCGAATGCGGACTTTGTTTTCGGTGAGTACCACGAGCGCGTTTTCGAGCTTTTCAGGCGTCCAGGATGCCAGGAAGCGGCGGCGGATTGGCAAAACATGGTCCGGCGTTTGCGGCTCGATTCTCAAGCGAATGATGCCGTGATGGGTCTCGCGGCGCCAATATGCCCGGTCGGCGAAATTGAGATCAAAGGTAACGACTGTCAATCGGTGTTCAATGGCGTACCGGAACAGCGCTTCGTCGTCACGACTCTGGAGCTGTACCTCGGAGGCGTGAAGAACCTGGTGGCCGTCCCGGCGCAGGGAGCCAGCTATTTCGATCCGCACGTTTTGGTCGAGGAATAGCCGGTGCATTAATCGCGGAGGGCTGTGAGCTCGGTCGCGTCGACGGACTCTTTGGCGAATTCGGTGGCGGCTCGAATGTCGTCTTCCGAAAGTCCCGGAAAGCCCTTGCGAATTTCGGCGAAGGACTCGCCGGCGGCGAGCTGGCTCAAGATAGAAGTCACCAAAATGCGGGTGCCGCGAATCACCGGCTTTCCGCTGCAAATGGCGGGATCAATTTCAACGCGGTCTCGGTAGACCATGCGGTGGTTACCTCGCGTTTATTCTACAATAGTTTTGGCGCGCGGAGACATAAACCGCGCCAAGCCCGAAAAGGCGCTCGCCGCGCAGGGACTGCTCCAGCCGCAGAAGGTTTAGCGGCGGAGAGTTGTCGGAGTGGCCAGTGTGTAGTGTGCACAACTGCGGGCGCGATATTTTATGACAATGAAACTTCAAAGTGAAAAAGCGGCTGAATTCTTGAAGCTTCACCACGGGCCGAAGATTCTCGTGCTCGCGAACGTCTGGGACGTGGTGAGTGCGCGGATGGTCGAGCAGGCGGGATTTCCCGCCATCGCCACATCGAGCGCGGCGGTGGCGAACTCGCTCGGATATCCCGACGGGCAGCGCATCCCGCGCGAGGAAATGCTCGCAGTGGTCAAGCGCATTGCGTCAAAAGTTTCCGTTCCGGTCACGGCTGACCTCGAAGCCGGTTATGGAACGACGCTCGACGCAATCACCGAAACAGCGCGGGCGCTCGTCGAAGCAGGAGCCGTGGGCTTGAATTTCGAAGACAGCACTGGCGATGCGAAGAATCCGCTTTTCGGCGTGGCCGAGCAAGTGGAGAAAATCAAATGCTTGCGCGCGACGGGCGAAAAGCTGGGCTTGCACATCGTCATCAACGCGCGCACCGACGTCTATCTCGAAGGGGTCGGTGAGCCCGCGAGCCGCTTCGAGCATGCGGTCTCTCGGTTGAAGGCGTACCGCAAGGCGGGCGCGGATGGCTTGTTCGCGCCGGGCGTTTACGATGCCGAAACAATTGGAAAACTTGCACAGGCCGTGGACGGCCCGCTGAATATTCTCGCCGGGCCGAAATCTCCGCCGATCGCGGTGCTTGAACGCTTGGGCGTGGCGCGCCTCAGCCTCGGCTCTTGGCCCATGCGCGCGGCCATGACAGCGTTCGACCGCTTCGTTCGAGAGCTAAAAGCGAACGGAACATTCACGTCCCTCGACGCGGGGGGTTACCCTTACCGGGAAATGAAAAAATTGGTTGAGTAGGGGTGATTCGCGGAGTGGTAAGAGGGTCCTCCCAGCGACTGCCCGCGACACATGCTCCTTCAGTTGGCAATCCAAAGTAAGACGATGCGAGAGTAGAAGAATGAGAACCGGCCTGTTTCGCCCCGCTACTTTATTCCTGCTTTGTCTGCTTCAACTCAGCCTGAATCTCGCGGTGTGCCCAATCGCCTCAGGCCAGAAGCCGCAAGCGCGAAAGCCTGCAACTCCGGGGCCCATGCTCGATCAGGGCTTTATCAACCTTGATACTCCCGAATTCGATCTGACCTTGGTGCGATCATCACAAACGGTCGCAGCCCTCAAGCCCAAAGGCGCCGGCGGGTTCGATTTCACTCCGGGCGACCTGCTGGTTGAGCGGTCCCAGAACGGTTACTATCACCTGGGCGACCTTGACTTGCGAGTTCGCGTTGGGACTGCTGGCGAGTGGAAGGACTACTCAACGGCTCATGTACGCGCGCCGGTGACCGCTCTGCCCACCACGGTGGGAATTCTCGCCGCCGCGGACCTCACCCCCACGATTTCTCGGGACATACCTCTCGACGTCACGCGCGCGTGGATTCTGGAAAACGGCAAACTCGTCCTGCAATTCGTGCTGAAGAACAAAACGAAAGAAACCGTCCAGGTCGGCGCGCTGGGCATTCCGATGATTTTTAATAATGTCCTTAACGATCGCTCGCTCGAGGAAGCCCACGCCAAGTGCTCATTTTACGATCCCTACATCGGACGGGACGCTGGCTACCTGCAAGTGACCCGGCTGAGCGGGCAGGGGCCGGCGCTGCTCGTTGTCCCGGATGGCGATACGGCCTTTGAAGCCTACAAGCCAATTCTCGACAATCGCGGAACGGACGGTCCGCCGCCGATTTTTCACGATCCCACACCGCGCGGAGTCACGTTCGAGGGATTTTACGATTGGATGGTCCACAGCCAGGCCTTTGCCGAAAATGAGTGGAAAAATGCGCGACCCTGGAATCCGCCGACGATGCTGATGCTCGCGCCCGGCGAGTCGAAAACTTACAAACTTAAGTTCCTGCTTTCCGACTCGATTCGCCACCTGGAGACAACTTTGGAGGCCAATGGCCGGCCGGTGGCTGTTGGCGTGCCCGGATATATCCTGCCGATGGACATGCCCGGGCGGCTATTTCTGAAATATCCCAAGGATGTTCGTTCGATGACCGTCGAACCGGAAGGGGCGATCACCATCCACGAAGAGGGAGCCACTGCGCGCGCTTGGAAATCCTATTCCCTGAAAGGTAACACGTGGGGACGCGCCCGGCTGACGGTGACCTATCAAGACGGACTCGTGCAGACGATCAGCTATTTTGTGATGAAGTCCGAGACCCAAGCGGTGACAAATATGGGCCACTTTCTGTATACAAAGCAGTGGTTCACGGACGCGAACGATCCTTTTCACCGCGCGCCCTCGGTCATGACGTACGACCGTGAGACAAACCAGATAATTCTTCAGGACAGCCGCGCCTGGATCGCCGGCTTGAGCGACGAGGGCGGCGCGGGGTCGTGGCTCGCCGCCATCATGAAAGAATTCGGCGAGCCCGTTCGGAACGAGCTTCAAAAATTCGAAACGTTTGTGGATGGGGTCCTGTGGGGCGGGCTGCAATACAAAGACGGGCCGCATCCGTACGGCGTGCGCAAAAGTCTCTTTTACTTCCAGCCCGATCAAATGCCCGCGGGCTTCTATCGGAGCGACCTCGATTGGAGCACCTGGACAAGCTGGGACAAGCAAGCGTCGGAACGCGTTGACCGCTCCTACAACTATCCCCATGTCGCCGCAGCTTATTGGGCTTTGTATCGCCTGGCGCGCAACCATCGCGGCCTCGTCACAAACCATCGCTGGGATTGGTATCTGAAGCACGCTTACGAAACGTCCATGGCCATGACCCAATACGCAACGGACCTCGCGGTCTTCGGGCAGATGGAAGGCGATATTTTTTTGATGATTCTCGACGACCTGAAGCGCGAGGGAATGAAAATGCAAGCGGACAAGCTGGAAGCGGCCATGAGGGCACGCGCCGACCGCTGGAAAGCGGAGGCGTATCCCTTCGGAAGCGAAATGCCCTGGGACTCGACCGGCCAGGAAGAAGTTTATGCCTGGATGAAATATTTCGGTTACCAGGCGAAGGCCGATGTGACGCTCAATGCCATCCTCGGTTACGACCCGACGCTCCCGCACTGGGGATATAACGGCAGCGCGCGGCGATACTGGGATTTCATTTACGCCGCCAAGGAGCGCAGGCTCGAGCGGCAGCTCCATCATTACGGCTCGGGGCTCAACGCCATTCCGGTACTTGCCGAGTATCGCGAGCATCCTGATGATTTCTATCTTTTGCGCGTCGGCTACGGCGGCACGATGGGCGCGCTGACCGATATCGACGAGGAAGGATTCGCATCCGCGGCATTTCACGCCTTCCCGGACATGCTGAAGCCCGATCCTCTTTCGGGCGATTACGGGCCGAACTTCTTCGGCCACGCGCTCAACACTGCGACTTACATCGTTCATCACCCCGAATTCGGGTGGCTGGCGTTTGGCGGCAGCATCAAGACGGAAGGCGCGACCGTCAAGGTGACGCCGCTCGATTCCTTCCGCATGCGTGTCTATGTGGCTTCTCTCGGACTGTGGCTGACCTTGGACGCCGGCCAATTTGAGAGTGTGGAAGTGAATCTCGATGCCGCAAAGGTGCGCGTGGGCCTCGCCGCCGCAACGTCGTTCACTTCGGAGGCCCTGCTTCGTGTGGAGCAGTCGGCCCAGGTGAAGGGCGTCGGGAAATTCCGCCCGGTCGAGCCCCTCAAGTTCGAGCGCGGCGGGTATGTTGTGCCGCTCGGCGGAAAAATGACCTGGGTTGAGCTGGCCAGTGAACGCTGAGCTGGATGTGGACATATAATAGCGTTGCTCCGAGAGGCCGAATCCATGTCATTGCAATCCAGAATTGAAGACCTTTACGCGCGCCCGGCAAAGGAACTCGGCCGCGATGCCCTGAAGGCGTTTGAAGAGTTGAAGGCCGGCCTGAACGCCGGCAAAATCCGTGCCGCCGAGCCGGACACAAATTCCGCCAGCGGCTGGCGCGTCAACGCCTGGGTCAAGTCGGGGATCCTGCTGGGATTCCGGCTGGGGCGGATTGTCGAGATGGCCCCGCGCGCGCTGCAGTTCCGCGACAAGCACACTTATCCGCTCAAGCAAATTCCCGTTTCTCAGAATGTGCGCGTGGTGCCGGGCGGCTCCTCCATTCGCGACGGCTGTTACATTGGCAAGGACGTGGTTTGCATGCCGCCCATGTACGTCAACGTGGGCGCGTACGTGGACGACGGAACGCTTGTTGACTCGCACGCGCTGGTGGGTTCGTGCGCGCAGGTCGGGAAAAAATGCCACCTCTCCGCCGCCGCGCAAATCGGAGGGGTGCTCGAGCCCGTGGGCGCGGTGCCGGTGATTATCGAAGACGAGGTGTTGGTGGGCGGGAATTGCGGCGTCTATGAGGGCGCGATTGTCGGCAAGGGAGCGGTGCTCGCGGCAGGCGTGATATTGACCGGCTCGACGCCCGTTTACGATCTGGTGCGTGACGTCGTTTATCGCCGCGAAACCGAGTTGCCTTTGATGATTCCCCCGGGCGCGGTCGTCGTTCCCGGCGCGCGCGCGGTCGTCGTTCCCGGCGCGCGCGCGGTCTCGAAGGGCCGAGGCAAGGAATTGGGGTTATCGCTTTACACGCCGGTCATCATCAAGTACCGCGACGAAAAAACCGACCAAGCCGTGCGGCTGGAAGATCTGTTGCGCTGAGAAAGTTTTTACTTGCCGCGGGCGGCCGGGGTGAGCGCTCTCCGTCACGCGCTTCTTTGGTCCTTCAACCTCCGGCCGCCCGCGCGGTCGCCGGATATTTTCGACCCTTCCGATCGTTCCGGCGACAAACCTATCGGTTCACTGTCAGCGAGCTCTTGAGCGTAAACTCGACTTTGGCCTCTGAAGACACCATCCGCCAAGAGTTCCGGGTGGCGAAAATGAAATTCGTAATTTGTACAGGCAAACGGGTTGCCAACCGAGGAATAATGGAAGATCTAAAAGAAGCCTTGCCCTTTCTTGAGCTTGAGGGGATAGGGGGAATGCCCCGCCCAGCCAGGGGGCATGTTAAAAGTACACGATTCGCAACGGCCTCTGAAATTTTTTCTACCCGACGTCGTCACAAGCTGCAGCTTGGAAACTTCCGCAAAGATCTGGCGACCGATTCACGAATGCAAACGGTTTGCGCAGAGAGCTGACTCGCGCCGGCAATTTGCGTTCGCAGATGTCTCAGGCCCCTGCCGCCACAAGGTCTGAGGTGCAGTGCGCGCACCGCGTGGCTTTGATGGGAATGCTCATCAGGCAATACGGGCAATCGCGCGCCGTGGGGCCGGCGGGCGAGGCCTCTTTTTTATTGCGCTCCATGAACCGGTTGAACTGGCGCACCATAAGGAAGACCACAAACGCCACGATCACGAAATCGATGATCGTATTGATGAACGCCCCGTAGTTGAGCGTGGGCGCGGCGGCGGCTTTGGCGTCCGCAAGTGTCGCGTAGGGTTGGCTCGAAAGGTTTATGAAAAGCTTCGAGAAATCAACCTTCCCGAGCGCCAGCCCGATGGGCGGCATCAGGACGTCCGTGACCATCGAGGTAACGATTTTCCCGAACGATGCCCCGAGGATTACCCCCACGGCCATGTCGAGCACGTTCCCGCGCAGCGCGAATTTCTTGAAATCGTCGATGAGTTGCATGCGCCCTCCTTTTCAGGCCTGCCGGGTGTGTGGCGCCTAAACTTTCAGGTTCGCTCTGTTGCACGCCGGGCATTCTGATGGCTTGCGATTCTACCTCACAGCGGCCTGAGGGCGCGGACCTGTCGGAAATTGTCCCCTTTTCGATAAACGAAGCGTGCGCTTCGTGGGATGGTTCCATCTAATTACGTTTCAAGATATAATTCGCGCATGCCGCACATTGATCATCACCCGCCCGGCGCCTTTTGCTGGTTCGAGCTCGCGACCGACGATCAGAACGCCGCCAAAAGTTTCTACGGGTCGCTGTTTGGCTGGAGTGTGAATGACGTCGCCATGGGCCCAAACGATTTCTACTCGATGTTCCAGCTCGAAGGGCGCGACACGGGCGCGGCTTGCACCTTGCGGCCCGAGCAGCGCTCGCAGGGCGTTCCGCCGCACTGGATGATCTACATCGCCGTTGCAAGCGCCGATGACGCGGCGCGCCGAGCCTCAGAGCTCGGCGGCAAAGTGCTTGCTCCGCCCTTCGACGTGTTTGACGTCGGCAGAATGGCGGTGCTTCAGGACCCGACCGGGGCAATCTTCAGCGTGTGGCAGGCGAAGAAAAACCAGGGGACGGGCATTACAGGAGTCGAAGGAACGTTTTGCTGGGCCGACCTTGTGACCTCCGACCCCTCGCGCGCCAGCCAATTCTATTCGGGCCTTTTCGGGTGGGAAATCATGGCCGGAGAGCACGACCCTTCCGGCTACCTGCACATCAAAAACGGTGAGGATTTTATCGGCGGCATTCCGCCGGCAAAGTCTCTCCCGCCCAGTGCTCCGCCGCACTGGATGATTTATTTCGCCGTGTCCGATTGCGACGCCTCGGTCGCCAAAGCCAAAAAGCTCGGCGCGACTCTCCACGTGCCGCCCACGACGCTTGAAAACGTCGGCCGTTTCGCCGTCATCGCGGACCCGCAGGGTGCCTCGTTCGCGATCTTCAAGGCGCATCCGCGCAAATAAGAATCGTGCAGAGACGGCCCGGTGGGCCGTCTCGATTGTGCCTACACGCTTTGGTGCGCGGCGTTCGTGGCTTAATCCGTCGGCTGACGGACGACTCTTCTTTTTTTGGGCGGACGTTGAAATGCGCAGGGGCAGCTCGCTCTTGTCATGCCGCTCTCGCCACCAGACATTTTGACCGTTCGAAGTGAGGGCGCTGCGGAGGCGGGTGACCAGCGACTCCGCGGCCTTACTGCGCGCTTGTCTCATATCTTCTTCTCCAACAGACAGAATGTCACTACCTTATAACACCTCAGAACATGTCTATTGACAATTTGTAAACTCTGTGTTATTAGCCTGAGAAAGTTTAGGTTCGACAAAAAGGGTCGGTTTGGGGGCCGGGATGAACTCGCATTCCCTCCTGTCTCTCGTCTGGATTCCCCCGCGACAAGACTTCTGCCGCCATGAGCCTCGTGGTGTGTTCGCGCCTGCCCGAACATCCTCGTTCAGACTTGCCGGCGATTCCGATCCTTCTTCCCCCGAAATGGCACGCGCGTTTGTGCTGATTCCTCCCGCGTTAGTTGAAGCCGCCACACTTTCGCGAGGTCCGTTGCGATTCGGTTGACACTGACTGCCGGAGGGCCCTGCGATGGTCGCGAGCAAAGGGACAGAGCAAAAAGACGATGGCAGCGCTGCCGCCGGAACGAATGCGCTTCATCCGGCCTGGCGCGCTTTTATTCAACTCTGCAAGGAACTGGGTTACGGAGAGATCGAGCGAGTGAGAATTCAGGACGGGTTGCCCGTCGTCGCGGAGGTGACTCGGAAGAAAGTTAAGTTCACGTGAAGGCAGGAAACAGAAGTCAAGAGTCAGAAGGAGGCTGCTGGGGGCTTGGCGAAGCGGGCCATCGGGCGATTGAGCGATCGAGCCATTTCAATGACTCAATGGACAAATGATCCGATGACTCAATTCCCTAGCCCCTGACACCTGAAACCTAACACCTGACACCTGCTTTTCAACCGGCTGACTGAAGCGCTCAGAGGCCGTCGTTTCCCACGCACGCGCGCGGGCCCGACGGCCTTTTGTTTTTCCACGCCACGCAAATTGGTGGCGTGGCTCTAAGGCAGCCTGCGGCATCTTGGAAGTGCCCGTGGGAATTCCGGTCAAGACGCACCCAAAGTTTCAACGCTCAACAGGAGGGACGAAAATGAGATTCCTAACGAACAAGAGAAAGCTCTGCCCGGTTCTGGTACTGGGCATCATCGCAATATTCTTTCTAGCAACTTCGGTGAAGGGGCAGACGATTACAACCGCCGCCGGCGGCTACGTGGGTGACGGCGGTCTAGCCACCCAGGCTGCGCTTGCCTGGCCCGAGTACGCGGTCATGGACCAGTACGGAAATCTGTTCATCTCGGACCTCGGGAGCAACCGGGTCCGCAAGGTTGATCCTTCCGGGGTCATTTCAACCTACGCGGGCACGGGGATCTCCGGTTTCAGCGGTGACGGCGGCCCTGCCGCGTCCGCCCAACTGAATGGTGTGACCGGGCTCGTGCTTGACTCGGCGGGCAACTTGTATATCGCGGCGCAGGGGAATTTGAGAATCCGAAAGGTGGACGCCACCACGGGGATAATCACTACCATCGCCGGAAATGGAACGCCGGGCTACAGTGGCGATGACGGTCCTGCGCTCCAGGCCAGCCTGAACATTCCTTGGGCGATGGCATTCGATGCCAGCGGTAACCTCTATTTCTCCGACCTCGCAAACGCTGCGATACGGAGAATCGATAAAACGACAGGGTACATCACCACGGTGGCCGGCCACGGCGTCGCCACGGGCTCAATTGACGGAGAATTGGTAGACGGAGACCCGGCGGACGACCTCGGTGACAACGGTCCAGCAACCGCGGCAACTCTGAACTTTCCCAGAAGTGTCTTGCCGGACAGCGCGGGGAATCTCTACATTGCCGACAACTACAACCACCGCGTGCGGAAAGTGAACGCTTCGGGAGTCATCACCACGATCGCCGGAAACGGGCTGGGAGGTTTCAGCGGGGACGACGGTCCAGCCACCGACGCAAGGATTGGAGCTCCGCGCGGCCTGGCTTTTGACGCTGACGGGAACTTGCTAGTCAGCAACGCCGGCGGCGCCCGCATTCGGAAAGTGGACCCGACGACGGGAATCATCGGAAACATCACGACTGTCGCGGGGTCGTTCGACGGCTTTGATGGCGACGGCCACGGCGCGCTGGGAACCAGGTTCGCTTTTCTAACCGGTCTCTCGTTTGATTCCGACGGCAACCTGTTGGTGACCGATACGGGGAACACGCGCGTGCGCAAGATCGACGCTTTAACCCAAGAGGTTACGACCCTTGCCGGCGGGTACCTGGGCGATGGGAATCCTGCCACCGCCGCCAGCCTGGTCTTACCTGAGGCGATGGCAGTCGATCAGGCCGGTAACCTCTACATCTCCGAAGAATATGGCCACCGCATTCGCAAAGTGGACACTTCCGGAACCATCAGCACCCTGGCAGGGACGGGGATCAACGATCACAGCGGCGATGGGGGACCGGCCGCTTCCGCCACCCTCAACTTCCCTTACGGTGTGGCGGTGAACGCGGCGGGAGAAGTCTTCATTGCCGACGAATGGAACGCTGCCATCCGCAAAGTAGACGCCGCCGGCACCATCACCACGTGGTTGCAGGACTGGAACTACGACATCATTTCGCTGGCCTTCGATCGCGCGGATAATCTCTACTTCACAGATCCTTCCTGGTGCGTTGTCCGCAAAGTCAATCTTCAGGGACAGGTCAGAGTTGTGGCGGGGATCGAGGGATCCTGCGGATACGGAGGGGATGGCGGTCGGGCCACCTCGGCGAGCCTGAACTACCCCATTGGAATCGCCGTCGACACCCAGGGGAATCTCTATCTTGCGGACACAAACAATAACCGTATCCGAAGGGTGGATGCGAAGAAAGGAATCATCTCGACCGTGGCGGGAAACGGCACTTGCGGGTTCAGCGGCGATGGAGGTGTGGCAACGTCCGCAGCGCTGTGCTCACCTCAGGGTGTCGCGGTGGACGGTGCGGGAAACGTGTTTATCGCGGACTGGGGCAATGCGCGCGTGCGCAAGGTGGGGACAAACGGCAGAATTGAAACCTTCACCGGAAATGGAGGTGGCTTCAATGGGGACGGCATGCCTGCCATCAATACCGGCGTGGCCGGCCCGACAGCGGTGGCGGTTGACAGTCGCGGCAACGTTTACGTGGTGGACGACGTTGCCGGGCGAATCCGCAAAATCACGCCCGGCAAAACGAGCAAGAAGAAATAACACTTGTGCCGCAACCCGTCAGCTGACGGACTGCCCGTCCGGATCGGACTGTAGGGGCGGGGCTTGTCCCCGCCCGTGTTGCGAACCTGAACCAATTGGGCACCTGCGAGGGGCGCCCCGACGCTGACATTTGGGCGACGCAGGCAGACGGCGAAAGAAACCGCGCGGTGTTATAATAAGACATGGCCAAAAGCCGAAAGAGCCTGAAGCTGCGCGAGTTTACTGTGGTGATCGAGCGCGATGAAGACGGTTACTTCGTCGCAAGCGTCCCGGCGCTGCACAGTTGTTACACGCAGGCGCGCACCCTGGAAGAGCTTGCACCGCGCATTCGCGAAGTCATCGCGCTTTGCCTTGCCGAGCAGAAAGCCCCGCGCATGAAGTTCGTGGGAGTTCAACAGGTTGAGGTCAGCGCTTGACGCGCCTTCGCCCCGTCCGGGCGCGGGAAGTGATTCGTTTCCTCGAATCCCTGGGTTTCCGTCAGGTCCGCCAAAAGGGCAGCCACAGGTTTTTCCGGCACCCCGATGGCCGGACCGCCACCGTTCCCGACCATCGTGGAGAAGATCTGGGCCGGGGCCTTCTCGCCAAAATCCTTCGCGACACCGAAACCCGCCCGGAAGAATTTCTGTATTGGCTTTCGCGGTAGACGGCGACGGGCGCACAGCCTCCGCGCCGGGTGTCCCTGCCAGACCGGGCCTCACCCCTTCGCTTGATTTCTCCTAAATGGGGCATCTGGGCAGGCGCCCGTAATATTTATGAATACGATAAAAATTTCGAATTTCACCTTGCGGGGCGCGGCTCGTATTCTGGAAGCTCCGAGGGTATCTCTATGCCAAATTCATCGGTCTTAATACGGGTGCCGGCGACGGTCGGCAATTTCGGCGGAGCGAAAGACGCGGCGGCCTTGGCGCTCGATTCGCCCCTGAACGTCAAGGTCACGCCGCGCCTGGACGGGCACGTCAACATCCGCTACTTCGGCGAAAACGGCGACCGCGTGCCGCGCGACCGCTCGAACCTGGTGGCGCGCGCGATGGAAGCCGCCTTGCACCTGCGCGAGCTGGAATTTACTGGCGCGGATTTTGAGATTTACAGCTCCGTCCCCGTGGGCGTGGGGCTGGGGTCGAGCACCGCGGCCGTGCTGGCCGGGTTGATGGCCGCCGACCGGCTGTACGAATTGGGCTTGGACGAAAAAACCATGTTCGAGCTCGCGGCGATCTACGAAACGCGCGGCGACAATTTGCGCGCCGCGTGGTCTGGCGGATTTGTGGCGGAAAACGGCAGCGGAGAATATCGCCGCACCGTGGTTCCGGAAAACTTTGTGCTGAGCGTGGTGGCGCCGGATGCGCCGTTGAGCAAGGTGCGGCGTGAAAATACCATGCGCAAGGCGGGGCAGACCGACTCGGCCATCCACCGCGACCGCGCGTCGGCGCTGGCGGAATTCTTTGCGCGGCCGGAAGGCGGCGCAACCGAAGAAATCCACATCACCCTGCCACCTACGTGCGAAAAAAATATCCCCGGACTCGAAGACGCCTTGAAGATTCGCACGGCAAATACGGTGAGCGTGTTTGTGTGCGGCTCGGGGCCGTCGGTCGCAATCCTCGCGCAGGGCGACGGGGAAGCAGCCGTCGAGGCGGTGCGCGAGTGCTTTGCGCGCGCGGGGGTCGCGTCCACCTGTGGCGAGTTCCGTCCCTCCAACGCCGGGGCGCGCGACTGGAACGCCGTTTCGCCCGATATCGTCTTGCCCCTGGCCAGGACGCTAGCCTCGTCGGCCGGTAAAAATACCCTGCGGCCGGTCTAAGCGGGCGCGCGAGGCGTTCCGCGCAGGTTGGCGCAGGCGCCCCGCATCGGGCACCTGAGCAAGCCCTCAGACGGACCCTCAAAACCCAGCTAACCCTTTGCTTCAAAGGGTTTTAATAGAAAGGGGTTGACGACGCTTTGAGGCTATGGTAGCTTACCTACCGACTGGTCGGTAACAAGGGCGCGGACCGGGGTCGCGGCCGCGACCCATGATAAGAATGACACTGGTGACAAAAATGGGAAGACTTTTTACGGGCTCGGAAATCCTGCTCGAAAGTTTGCACCGCGAAAAAGTCGAAGTCGTTTTCGGTTTGCCCGGTGGCGCGGTGCTGCCGCTCTACGATGCGCTCTACAGCGCGGGCATTCGTCACCTGCTGGTTCGGCACGAGCAGGCCGCGGCGTTTGCGGCCGACGGCTACGCGCGTGCGAGCGGCAAACCCGGCGTGTGCCTCGTCACCTCAGGGCCCGGCGCAACGAACTTGATTACCGGCCTCACGTCGGCGCTCATGGATTCGATTCCTGTTGTCGCGCTCACCGGACAAGTGCCGTTGCAGTTGGTCGGCAAAGACGCTTTTCAGGAAGCGGACACCATCGGCATTACGCTTCCGTGCACGAAGCAATCGTTCATGGCGCGCACCGCGGCGGAAGTTCCCGAGATCATTCATCGCGCATTCAAGGCGGCGGTTTCAGGACGTCCGGGTCCTGTGCTGGTGGACCTTCCGAAAAGCGTGCTGATGGAAAAAGCCGAGCCCACATATCCCGCGCGGCCCGCCGACGAGCGTCCGGAGCGCGCGCGCGAGTGGCTGGAGGATGACGTCAGGCGCGCGGCGGAGATGATCCTGGAGAGCCGCCAGGCGGTGTTCTATACAGGAGGCGGCGTGATTGCCTCGGACGCCTGGCAGGAATTGCGCGAGCTCGCGGAGCTCACTCACATTCCGGTGACGACTACGCTGATGGGACTCGGCACGTTCCCATCGCGGCATCCGCTTTCGCTCGGCATGCTTGGCATGCACGGTTCGTACGCGACCAACACGGCGATTTGCAACGCCGACCTGCTGGTGGCGATCGGAGCACGTTTTGACGACCGCGTCACCGGGCGCATCAAAGACTTCGCTTCGCGCGCCAGGAAAATTCACATTGATGTGGACCCTTCCGAGGTCAACAAAAACGTCACGGTGGATCTCGCCCTGGTCGGCGACGCGCGCGAAACGTTGCGTGCGCTGATCGCGGAACTGAAGCGCCAGGCGAAGTCGGGCAAAGCGCCGGCGCGGCCCGAGCGCGACCACTGGCTGCAACGCATCGAAGCGTGGCGTGCCGAGCACCCGCTCACTTACGACAAGTTTTCACACGCGGTGAAGCCGCAGTTCGTGCTCGAAACGATTTCGAACTGTCTCGACGAGAGCGGCATCATCGCTGTGGACGTCGGCCAGCACCAGATGTGGGCGGCACAGTTTTGCCGGTTCTCGCATCCGCGCACCTGGCTTTCGTCGAGCGGCCTGGGCGCGATGGGTTACGGTTTCCCGGCGGCGATGGGCGCGCAAATGGCGTTCCCGGACCGGCAGGTTGTGGCTATCGTCGGCGACGGCGGATTCCAGATGACTTTGAATGACCTCGCTACCATCGTGCAATATCGCGTGCCGGTAAAGATTGCGATCATCAACAATCACTCGCTCGGCATGGTGCGCCAGTGGCAGGAAATTTTCTTTGAGAAACGCTATTGCGACATTGACCTGAACTTCGCGCCGAACTTCGCCAAACTCGCGGAGTCCTACGGCATTCGGGCGTCGCGCGTCGAGCACCGCACGGATGTGGTGGACGCGGTGCGCGACTTCTTGAGCGACCGTGAGCCGCGCCTGATCGATTTCTGGGTGGACCCGGCGGAAAACGTTTATCCCATCGTGCCGCCCGGCGCGTCGCTGGCGGAAATGGTGGTTGAGCCGCCGCGCGTCTTGGTTGAGGAAGAATCGCTCGACGACCTGTGGGCGGTTTGAGTTTCGCTTTAGAAGTCTTCACAGATTTGATGACCAGCGTTGCTTTCAATCTTTGTAATTAGGCGCAACGCGCGAGGAGCACGCTATGAAGTGGCTGGTTTCACTCGAAACGGACAACGATCCCATCGCCGCTTGCCGGCTGATGAACATTTTCCGGCGCAAAGGCCTGAAGATTGGAACTCTGACGCTCGCCGCGCAGCCCGAGGGCTTCTCCTTGATGGCACTCGTCGAGAGCACCGAGGCGGATGCCGAGCACATCTTCAATTACCTGCGCGGCACGGCGGGCGTTCATCACGTCGAATACTACCGGCACGAACCTTCCGCGGACGCGTCCTTCCTGTTTATTGACGCTGCGGCGGACGCCTCGAGCGCCACGCAGATACTCGAAACTTTTCCCGGCGCGAAGCTCCTATTTGCCGGGCACGGGAAGTATTTGCTTGAAATTCCGGCGGAGTCCGGCAAGGCGTGCGCGAATTTTGCCGAGGCGGGCTTCCTGACTTTTGCGCGGGTCCGAACCACGCGCCCCACTCCGCAACCTGTATCGGCGGTGGCTTCCTGAAAGATGGCGCGAGTTCCGCGTCCCAATTATTCCAATCAGAAAAGGAAACAAAAAAATGGCTAAGGTCTATTACGAAGCAGACGGCGATGTAAAGAATCTTGCGGGGAAAACCGTCGCCATTATCGGTTACGGCAGCCAGGGTCACGCGCACGCGCTCAACCTGCGCGACAGCGGCGTGAAGGTGATCGTGGGCCTGCCCGCGACCAGCGCCTCGCGCTCGAAAGTCCAGGCGCAGAAAATCGAAGTCTTCGATCCGGCGGAGGCGGCAAGACGCGGGGACGTTATCGCCCTGCTCGTTCCCGATCCTCCCATGGCGAAGCTTTACAAGGAAGCCATTGAGCCAAACCTCACGCCGGGCAAGGCGCTCTTGTTTGCGCACGGGTTCAACATTCACTTCAAATTTATCCAGCCGCCGAAATCGGTCGACGTCATCATGATCGCTCCCAAGTGTCCCGGCCACCGCCTGCGCGAACTTTTTACGGAAGGCGTCGGCGTGCCGTCGCTCCTCGCGGTCGAGCAGGACGCTTCGGGCAAGGCCGAGCAGACCGCCCTCGCTTATGCGAAAGCTCTCGGCAGTCTGAAGGCGGGCGTGATTCGCACCACGTTCAAAGAGGAAACCGAAACGGACCTCTTCGGCGAGCAGACGGTGCTGTGCGGCGGCGTTTCCTATCTCGTGACCACGGCGTTTGAAACGCTGGTCGAGGCGGGCTACCAGCCCGAGATCGCCTACTTCGAATGCCTGCACGAGCTGAAGCTGATCGTTGACCTGATTTATCAGGGCGGCATCAAGTACATGCGTTATTCGGTTTCAGACACGGCCGAGTACGGCGACTACTCGCGCGGGCCGCGGGTGATTGACGCGCGCGTGCGCGAGACGATGAAAAAAGTTCTCGCCGAGGTTCAGGACGGGAGCTTCGCCAAAGAGTGGATGGAGGAAAACGAAAAAGGCCGCAAGCGATTCCTCGAGATGCGGTCGAAGGCGGGGGAACACCAGATCGAAAAGGTCGGCTCAGGGTTGCGCAAGATGATGCCCTGGATCCAGACCGGTAAGGAAGAAGCGACCGCGGCACAGGCGCAGGCGAGGGGGTAGAGCAGTGACGAGTGACAAGTGGCCAGTGACAAGCAGGAAGACTTGAACTTGATAGTTCACCTTCCCTTTTTTCTTTGCTCATCACTCGTCACTGGTCACTCGTCACTTGTACAATCAAATGGCAAAAATCAAATCTGAAGGCTCACATAAATCGGGAGATTCAACCCGCGAGCTTCACGTCAAAAAGCTTGCCATCATCGGCACGGGCAAATTGGGTGAGGCGCTGCTGCTGGGAATTCTGGGCTCGCAGTTTGTCCCGCCGGGGCGCGTGGAAGCGACCGTGGCCCACCAGCCGCGCGCCGATTACCTGGCCGAGAAATACGGCATCAAGGCGCACACGGACAACCGCCGGGCGGTCGCGGGCGCCGACCTGATTCTGGTGGCCCTCAAGCCTCAGCAGGTGCGGGGATTCTTGCGCGACGTGAAGCGGAAAATGCGCAGGGATGCGGTCATCATCTCGGCCGCAGCATCGGTCACCACGGGTCTCATCGAGCGCGAGCTGGGACACCCCGCGCGCGTCGTCCGCGCTATGCCCAACACGCCCTGCCTGATCCGGCAAGGAATGACGGCTCTGGCGCGCGGCCTGCACGCCACGGACGGCGACGTGAAAATGGCGCAGGCGATTTTTGGTTCCATGGGCCGCACCGTGGTGGTGGACGAAAAACACATGGACGCGATTACCGGCCTTTCGGCCTCGGGCCCTGCTTATGTCTACATGATCATTGAATCGCTTGCGGAAGGCGGCGTGAAGCTGGGCCTGCCGCGCGAACTCTCGACCGAGCTTTCCGCGCAGACGCTCCTCGGCGCGTCCGCACTCGTGCTCCAGACCGGCGAGCATCCGGCAAAACTCAAAGACATGGTGACGACGCCCGCCGGCTGCACGATTGACGGCCTACTCGAGCTCGAAGAGGGCGGCCTGCGCGTCACGCTGATCAAAGCCGTCGTCCGCGCCGCCGGCCGCGCCAAGCAGCTAGTGGAAGGCCAGAACAGCTAGTTGTATTGAAGTGCGGAAGCTTTCTCCGGTATCTCAGTCATCGGGCAGCTGGTCGATGAGGCTTTCAATTTCTTCCTGGATGCTTTTCGCGCTGCTTTCGGTCGTGGTCAGGACGGGATGAAGTTTTGTGAGTTCGTCCCAGTAGGCTTCGCTCTGAGGGTTAAGCGAGAGGACCCTTTTCATGCCACGCTCGGCGTCGCGGAGGGTTTCTTGGTATTCCTCCAAGATTGCATGCAAGGTCTTTGTGTTAGGTACGGTTGAAACTTTCGTCTTGGGCATGGCTTATCGCTCCAACCTCTCTTCCCATTTTCGGATTCGATCTATGGTGGGAGAGTCCTTCTGTAAATCGGCTTCGATTCTCTGCTGGTGGCGCTCGATCGTTCTAAGCTGACCAGAGATTAGCTTGCGAAGATGTTTATTCCTTCCCATTTGACAGTCGGATTATATATGACCCGTGATGAGAAAGCTCTCATGCGTGAGACGCAGATCAAGGGCATGGTCCTCGCCGTCGGCCGCGCCAAGCAGCTACACGGCCGCGTGAACTTCGCGGAAGAAGGCGGCGAGCTTCGCCTCATCCAGCTTTCCGTCCGTCCGAACTCCCGTGCACAAATCGAGGGCAAACGGCGAAACTTGTTCGATCGCCTCGCGAACGTTTTCGGGCTTCAAGCCGCCGGCAAGAAAGATGGGGACTTCGACGGCTTCGCGGATTTGCCGGCTAACGGACCAGTCGTGCACGCGCCCCGTTCCGCCGAGTTCCTTCACGGAGGCTTTTGGCCTTCCGGAGTCGAGCAGAATCGCGTCCACATCAGGGGCGACCGCCTTCGCTTCCTCCAGCGATTCGTGTCCCTGCACGTGAATCACTTGCACCAGGCGAACGCCCCGCATCGAGCGGCGAAGCTCGTGGAGTTCGGCTTTCTCCAAGTGGTCGCAGATTTGGATGGTGCTCACGCGCGTGCGACGCTGCTGCTCGATGATGGATTGGGCGTCCTGTCGGCTGGTGAGAAGAAAAGTGGCAATGGGCGGAGGAACGCGCGCCGCAATTTCGGCGATCAGCTCTTCCGAAATCGGTCCCGGTCCGCTCGGCATGGCGGAGACCAGTCCCAGCGCGGATGCACCGTGGCTGACCGCCATCCGTGCTTCTTCGAGGCTGGCGATGCAGCAGATCTTGACGCGCGGAGTTCGCGTGGGATGCATGCTGCTATTTTGCCAGCCCGACGAGGCGAAGAGCAAGCCGGACTTAAAGCAGCTCGCCGCGCAGGACGGTCACCGCCTGGCCGCCGAGCTTCACGCGGTCTCCTTCCAGACGGACGCGCACCACGCCGCCGCGCGCCGAGGCCTGATAAGCGACGAATTCGCTCTTGCCGAGCTTGTTCGCCCAGTACGGTCCCAGGCAGCAGTGGGATGACCCGGTGACGGGATCTTCGTCAATGCCTGAGCCCGGGGCGAAAAAGCGCGAGACAAAATCGAATCCCGCCGCCGTCGCGCGAGCTGTGACGATCACACCGCGCGCTCCCAGTTTGCGCAGGGCGTTGAAATCGGGCGCGAGCTTGCGAACGGTTTCTTCCGAGTCGAGCTCAGCGACGTAATCAAACTTGTTTCTCCCGACATAATTCGGCGTCGCGCCCAGCGCCGCGCTGAGGCCGTTAGGGGGGTCTGCCGGCGATTCGAGCGTGGCGGGAAAGTCCAGCTCAATCCACTCGCCCTGGCGGTCGGCGGTCAGCAGGCCGCTCTTGGTGTGAAACCGCGCTTGCTCCGCCGGCTTTAAGAATCCTTCTTCCCACAGCACGTGAGCGCTTGCAAGCGTCGCGTGGCCGCACAGAGCAACTTCCACCTCAGGCGTCAGCCAGCGGAGACTGTAACCGTCGCTCTGCTTGACGAGGAAAGCCGTTTCGGAAAGATTCATCTCGCGCGCCACGTTGCGCATCCAGTTTTCGTCGCGCGGCTCCGGCAGCACGCAAACGGCGGCCGGGTTTCCTGCAAAGGGTTTGTCTGTGAAGGCGTCCACTTGAGTGATCTTCGTCCCCATCGTAGTTCCCCTTTCTTGCACCGACGATGCTCTGAGCCACCTCGACGAGTATGCGATAGGAGAAATCGGAAGGGTAGAGCCAAGAAGCTCGCGCTCTTTGCGGGCCAATCGTTCTAGCCCGTGCTCTTCATTCCGAAGGCGATGCCGCCCACGGTGATCTGCAGCAGGCGCAACAATTGGGGCTTGGGCCGGCGCGCGCGGCGCCACTCTTCGAGAAAGCGGATTTGCAGGAAGTTCAGGGGATCGACGTACGGGTTGCGCAGCCGGATGGATTCTTCGAGCACCGGCTGGCGCTCGAGCAGCCGAGCAGACTCGGTGACCGCCAGAACCGTGCGCACGCTGCGCGCGTATTCTTCCTCGATGCGTTTTGAGATCGCCTCGCGCAGGCTCGCCGAACGGCACAAGGCGTCGTAGCGGCGCGCGATGTAGAGGTCCGTCTTAGCCAGCGACGCTTCGGCATTGTCGATGAGCAGGGAAAAGAACGGCCAGTCACGGTACATCTCACGCAACACTTCGAGGCCGTGCGGCGTGTGATCGGCCGTGAATTTTTCGAGCGCGTAGCCGAGCCCGTACCAGGCGGGAATGAAGTGACGCGACTGGGTCCAAGCGAAGACCCAGGGAATGGCGCGCAACTCGTCGAGGTCGCCGCCTTTCGAGCGGCGGCTGGGGCGCGAGCCGAGGCGCAGCCCTTCGATCAAATCAATGGGCGTCGCCTGGCGGAAAAAATCCACAAAGCCGGGAGTTTCGTAGACGAGATTTCGATAAGCGTGGCTGCTTGATTCCGCCATTTCGCGCGCGGATTCTTCCCATTCCTCAAGCCGTTCCTGGCGCGGCTTGCGTTTGGGGTCGAGCAAGTGAGTGTCGAGCACCGAGGCCACCAATTGCTCCAGGTTGCGCTCGGCGATTTCAAGGTTCGCGTATTTGAGAGAAATGACTTCGCCCTGTTCGGTGATGCGAATGCGCCCGCCGGGCGCGGCGTAAGGCTGTGCCTGGATGCTGCGGTGTGACGCGCCGCCGCCGCGCCCGATCGTCCCGCCCTTGCCATGGAAGAGTCCGAGGCGCACGCCGTGGCGCTCCGCCACCTGCCAAAGTCTTTTTTGCGCGCGCAGCAGCGCCCAGTTGGCGGCGAGGTATCCGCCATCCTTGACTGAATCGGAATAGCCGAGCATGACTTCCTGAAAATTCCCGCGCGAGCGCGATATTCGGCGATACACACCGTCACTCAACAGCTCGTCCAGGATGCCAGGGCCGGCATCCAGATCCTCCAGGGTTTCAAATAGGGGAATGACATCGAAAGAGGATTCGAGCTTTCCGTCGCGCGTCCGGACAAGGCCCGCCTGCCAGCCCACAAGGAGCGCGTCCCACACATCGGCGGCGCTTTGCGTCATGCTCAGGATGTAGCGGTGTGAGGCTGCCTCCGTGTAAAGCGATTGAATCTCTCGGAGCGCGATGAACTCTTCGAAGGTTCGCCGCGCGGCCGCAGAAACTCTGATTCGCCGAGGCTCCTGGCTAAGGAGGGTTTGAATGGACGCGATGCGCTTCGCATTGGGCACGGCGGGGAGACGCGACGCGCGCAGGATTTCTCGTGCGGCTGCGCGAACCAGTGACGTGTGCTGGCGGAAGTCGAGACTCGCGGCGTGGAAACCGAAAACCTGCACGGCCACGCGCAGCCGGCGGGGCCCGAGGCGCGCAACGCGAGGGCTGGGGTGCTCGGCCAACAGGCGCTCGAGCATCCGGACGTTCTGCTCGAACTCTTCCGCACCTGCATAGGCGCCCTGCGCGCGTGCGATCGTCCGCTCGATCCGCCACAGCATGACGCGGATCTTGCGCCGGTAGAATTCGCGCGGCTGATCGAGATTCAGCAAGGGTTGAGTGGCGGGGAATCGCCGCAGGTCGCGCTCGAGTTCACGACGGATCATGCGCTCGAGTTTGGGGCGAGTGGTGGGAAATGAAATCACGCCGAGCAGCCGCTCGAGGCACTGGCGATAGTAGCCAAGGATGCTGCGGCGAAGTCGCTCGGCTGCTTCCAGGCTGGTCTGCGGCGTCACGTTGGGATTGCCGTCGCGGTCGGTGCCCACCCAAGATCCAAAGCGCAGAAACGGCCTCGGCTCGGGAAGCGCGGGCGCGAAGCGGGTGAATTCATCGGAAAACTTTTCCCAGAAAAGTCCCGCCAGGTCGTAAATGGTGCGTTCGAGAAAAACCAGCGAGTTTTCGATTTCAAGTTCCGGCGTAACCGGGTGGTCGCGCACTTCTTCGGTGAGCCAGAGGGCTTCGATCCAGGGATCCACAGCGCGCTCGACGACGGGAGACGGCGACCCTTCGTGGGCTTCGAGCGTCCGCGCAATGCGCTGCACGTGGTTGAAGACGCTGCGGCGCTTGGCTTCCGTGGGATGAGCGGTAAGAACCGGCTCGACGCTCAAAGTGCGAAGCAGGCTCGCCAGCGCGCGCGGTGAGACGTGAACTCGCGAGAGCTCGATGAAGGTGTGGCGCAGCGACATGGGCGCGCCTTTTTCGTGATTCTCATACGCGCGCAGGCGGCGGACGCGCTGGCGCTCTTCGCAAAGATTAACAAGGTGAAAGAAAAGACTGAAGGCGTGCGCGACTTCCGAGGCGCGGGAGAGCGACAGGCGGCGCACTTCGCGTTCGTTCGCCTCGACGAGTTCCGGACTGAAGCTCCGACGGAGTTGTTTGGATAGTTGCCTAAGGCTTTCGATAGCGCGAAAGGTCTCTTCGCCTGCCTGTTCGCGGGCGAGCGCGCCCAGGCGGGTGGTCAGCAATCGGACTTCGCGTCGCAGGACGTCATCCATTTTTCGTCTGGCGCCCGGAACAAGACCGCAGGGTCAGGCGGGAACGCCCAGGATGGGTTCGAGCGCTTTGCGCAATTCCTCGATCGAAGGCTCGACGCGCAGCCGCTGGCTCGATTCCTCCGTCGCCGAGCGGTGCCGCATTACGTACTCGGTATCTTTCAACTGATTTCCGGTGAGCACCACAACCACGTCCGCGTGGCGGTCGATTTTGCCCGCGCGTACGAGCTTCCTGACGCCCGCGACCGTGGATGCTGACGCGGGCTCGCAGCCCACGCCGTCTTCGGCGAGCACGGCTTTCGCTTCGAAAATTTCCTCGTCGGTCACTGACTCGCAAAAGCCCCCGCTCCACTCGAGCACGCGCCGGGCCTTTTTCCAGTTTGCCGGGCGGCCGATGCGAATGGCGGTGGCTTCTGTGGAAGGCTGCTCGACGGGAATCAAATCCGGTGAATCTGCGGCGAGGGTTTGATAAAAAGGATTCGCGCCTGCGGCCTGGATCACTACCACGTGCGGGACCTTTTCGATGAAGTTCATCTCCTTCAGCTCGCGTAATCCCTTGCCGATGGCCGAAGCGTTGCCCAGATTTCCGCCCGGCACGACGATGTAATCCGGGGGGCGCCAGGCGCGCTGCTCCATCATTTCCGCCACGATGGTTTTCTGTCCCTCGATGCGGAACGGGTTGATGGAGTTCACAAGATACAAGCCGAGTTCCGGGGCGATTTCGCGCAGGAGACTGAAAGCCTGGTCGAAGGTGTCGCCCACCTCGACGACGAGCGCGCCGAAATCGAGTGCCTGGGCCAGTTTGGCCGCAGAAATTTGCTGATAGGGAACGAAGAGCAGTGCCTTCAACCCGGCTCGCGCCGCGTAAGCGGCCATGGAAGAGGAGGTGTTGCCGGTTGACGCGCAGGCGACCATCTTCACGCCACGCGCCGCGGCGCGCGTGATGCAGGCGGTCATACCCAAGTCTTTGAAAGAGCCGGTGGGGTTTGAGCCCTGGTGCTTGACGGTCAGGTGGATGGGTCCGGCCCACCATCCGGCGCGGCGCGCGCCCACCAGAGGCGTCGAACCTTCCGAGAGCGAAATAATGCGGTCGCTTGACTCGAAGAAGGGAATCAGCTCACGGAACCGCCACACGCCGCTGCGATCAACGGGCTCGCCCGAAAGGCGCCGCTCGTGCCAGGTGCGCCGCATCGGTTCCGGCTCAAAGGGCTCGAAATCATACTTCACATCCAGCAGCCCGCCGCAGACGGCGCACGAGTGGCTTTCTTTCTTTGGGTCCTGTCGCTTGCCGCAGGATTCCTCAATGCACTGGAGGTACTCGGAAGACATAAATTCTTTCTGCCGGCACTACAACTGAAACTCTTCGTGTATGGCCCGCACGGCTTCCTTGACGTCGGAAGCTTTCACCGCGAACGAGATGCTGAGCTCGGAAGATCCCTGCGCGATGGCGATGATATTGATGCCTTTCTTGCCGAGCGCCCCGAAGGCGCGGCCCGCAACGCCCGGAGTGCCTTTCATATTTTCGCCGATGGCCACGACGATGGCGATTTTCGCCATCACTTCCAGCGGGCCAACATACTCGTGCAGCAGCTCGAGCTCGAAAGTCTTGCCCAGCCGCTCTTTGACCTTGGCGAGGTCGGCGTGCTGGATGGCGAAGCAGAGCACGTTGTCGGCGGAAGACTGCGTCACCATGAGCGTCGAAACGTCCTCGAGGTGCAATCCGTTGAAAACGCGCGTCGCAAGGCGCGGAAAGCTCAGCGAGTCCCTCCCGCTCATGGTGATGAGGTCGGCGTCGCTGACGGAAGTGATGGCTTTGACGCCCGCCTTACCGTTCTCTGCCGATGGGCCGATCTTGGTTCCCGGGCACGACGGGTTGAAGGAGTTTTTGATCCAAACGGGAATTTTCTTTTTAATCACCGGCTGAATAGTTTTCGGGTGAAGCACCTTGGCGCCGAAAAATGAGAGCTCGATGGCCTCGCGGTATGAAATTTCGGGGATGATGTGCGCGCTCGGCACCAGGCGCGGGTCGGCGGTCATCACGCCGTCCACGTCCGTCCAGATCCAGACTTGGTCGGCGTCCAGAGCGGCGCCGATGATCGTGCCGCTGTAATCGGAGCCGCCCCGTCCGAGCGTCGTGCACAGGCCTTCGCGGGTCGCGCCGCGAAAGCCGGTGATGACGGGAATTTTTCCGGATTCGAGGAGCGGGGCCAGACGACCGTGCGTCTTCTCCCGGGTTTCTTCGAAAAGCGGCGTGGCGTTGCCGAATTCATCGTCTGTGACGATCAACTCGGTCGCGTCCACGGCCTCGGCCGGGCAGCCGCGCGAACGGAGGATGGAAGCGACGAGGGTCGCCGACATCACCTCGCCGAGGCTCGAGAGTGTGTCCATGGCTCGTGGGGTAACTTCGCGGACCAGCGAAAACCCCGAGCAAAGATTCTCAAAATCCGCCACCTGTTCGGCGAGGCGGGGCAGGACGGCGGCCTGTTCAGCGGCCGATAAAAGCTGGTCGGCGACTTCGCGGTGCCGCTGAGCAAGCGTCTGGCGCACTGCTTTCCAGTGCTCGCGGTCGCCCTGGCTGGCTTCGGTCGAGGCGCGGACCAGCATGTCCGTCACGCCGCCCATGGCCGATACGACGACGACTTTGTCGGCGTGCTGGTCATGCTGGGCCACCAGCTCGGCTACGCGCTCCATGCGCTCGGCGTTGCCCACGGAAGTTCCGCCGAATTTCATCACCACACAAGATTTTTTCTTTTTGCTCGATGTCAATTCCTTGATCCTTTGATGAACTGCCTCCGTCCGGGCGGACTTCCGTCCGCTTTGCCGAGCCGGAGGTTTGACTTTCTCCCTCCGGCCGGTCAGCGAGTAATCGTCTTCGTTCCGCTGGTGGAAGTGGACACCTGGGTGGACTCGCGGACGACGTCGATGAATACCTTGGCCGGAAGCGAGAGGTAACGGTCGCGGCGATAGATCAGGCCGAGCTCGCGGTAGAGCTTCTGGCCGGCGAGGGGAATCAGCTTGAGTATGCCCGCCGCCACTTCCGCCTGCGCGTACGACCTACTGAGGAGCGAGATGCCCAGTCCTGCGCCGACGAATTTTTTCTGCGTCTCAACGCTGGCGAGCTCCATCGATATCTGCAAATGGTCCCGGTGCTCGCGCAGCAAGCGGTCGATCACGACCCGCGTGTGGCCGGTCTTGGGAAGGATGATCGGAAATTGTGCCAGCTCTTGGACGGTGACGCTGCGGTTTTTCGCCAGCGGATGGTTTTTGGGCACGACGACCTGGACCTCGTCCTTGAAGATGGGGATGACTTCCATATTGGTCGCGGACTGCGGCAGCGTGACGATTCCCATATCCACGGCGCCTTCCTGGACTTTCTGAATGATCTTGTGGCTGAAGTTGCGATAGATGGAGATCTGCACCAGGGGATAAAGGTGCTTGAAGTGCGCGAACGTTTTGGGCAGCACGTAGAGGCAGGTGGCTTCGTTCGCCCCGATGTAGAGCTTGCCCCGCGGCGTCTGGTTCAGCTCAGCGATGGCCTGCAGCGCCTCTTTCTGCAAGCCCTGGATTTTCTCGGCGTAGAGCCGCAGGATATCCCCCGCCGGCGTCAGCAGCACTTTCTTGCCGCTGCGGTCGAAGAGCTTTTCACCGCATTCCTGCTCGAGCAGGCGCACCTGGGCGCTGATCGCCGGCTGGGTGCGATAGATTTTTTCCGCGGCGCGCGAAAAACTCTGAAGCTTCGCAACCTCTAGAAAGCTCGCCAGTTGGTCGTAGTCCATGGGGTTCGCCAGTCTGAACCAGCTATCTTAACAGATTGGCGCCCCAACCGCTCCGGAAATGTGTCCTTATCCCCGGGAGGGGTTATAGCGGCTATAAACACTATTTTTCGGAGCGATTCCGCTAAAGAAAAACCTGTACGGATTCAAAGTATTATTCCGGACTAAGACTAGGATGCAGGACCACCGCGCAAATTACCGTAGCCGGCCAGTGCATCGAGCAATCTACGGACGTCGAAACCGACGTCGCGAAAAACCCTTGCCATGTCCCGCTCGCGATCTTCAATGCTCAAGGGAAGAAATTTTTCCGGTGGAATGTAGAAGGGGTTATCACGCACGTAAGAGTCTTCCAACAACAGGTGCCGGTGCACGGCGATGGTCGAAAAAAGGTGGAGGGGCTCTATCGCGTCAAGGTCATACTGGCACAGCGCCGCGCTGGCGTAGTGCTTGACCTGATAATTCAGGATGGAATGAAACTCGAAAAAACGGTGCAAGGGTAAGCCAGCGGGCACGGTCCAATCGGCTTCCTCGAGCCAACGCAGGGCGGGAGCGCGCCGGCGCTCGGCGTGCGCGAATGTCTGCCGCAAGCGGTCGCGCATTTCGGCGAAGTCCGCGCTGCCGCAATCGAAGGTCAATTGATCGGACCGCCGAAAAGGCTCGAGGTCGGGAACCAGGCCGCGCAATGCCTGGAGCATCTCGGCGTGAAACGTCTCCGGCGCGAGGTAAAAGCACAGATCGCCATTCTGCAATCCTTCGGCCAGAAAGGACGCGAAGCGAAAAGCTTTGGAGCGCCCGCGATAGAGCACCGCCACGTGCTCGTGGCGAGCGATGGGATAGCGATCTTCGAGCCGGGTAAGAAGGGGCGGGGCCATTTTCTACGTCCCGCGCAGACGCTCGGCGCTTGCCACGCGGCCGACGGCGATCGTGTAGGCAGCGGAGCGCAGCGAAATCTTGTCCTTCGCCGCCATGTCCGCAACCTGGCGGTAGGCGCGCGTCAGGACTTTGTGCATGTCCTGATTGACGCGGTCCTCGTCCCAGAAGATCTGTTGCAGGTTCTGCGCCCATTCGAAGTAGGAGACCGTCACGCCGCCGGCATTCGTCAAAACGTCGGGCAGAATGTGGATGCCGCGACGCTCGAGGATTTCGTCAGCTTCCGGAGTGGTGGGCAGATTCGCGCCTTCGGCGATCACACGCGCGCGGACTTTTTCGGCGTTCTTTTTGGTGAGTACACATTGGAGCGCTGCAGGAACGAGGATGTCGCAATCAACCGTCAAGACGTCTTCGGCTGAAACCTTCTCGTCGGCGCCCGCGAAGCCTGCCACCGTATGCTTCTCTCGAACGTGCGCGACTAAAGCACTGATGTCCAGTCCCCGCGCGCTGTAAACACCGCCCGAAACATCGCCGACGGCCACGATTTTCGCGCCCGCTTCAGCGAAAAATCGTGTCGCAAACGAACCCACGTTGCCGAAACCTTGCACCGCCACGCGCGCACCCGCCATGGGCATGTTCAAGTCTTTGAGCAGCGCCTCGGTGACGTAGAAAACGCCGCGACCCGTGGCCGCTTCGCGTCCGAGCGAGCCGCCGAGCTCGAGCGGCTTGCCGGTCACACAGGCTGGGGTGTAGCCGTGGTGCTGGCTGTATTCGTCGAAAATCCACGCCATCACCTGCGCGTTGGTGTTCATGTCGGGCGCGGGAATGTCGCGATAAGGCCCCAGAAAATTGTGGAGACGCCGAATGTAGCCGCGTGTCAGGCGCTGAAGCTCCGACTGCGAGAGTTCCTTGACTTCAACCGAGATGCCGCCTTTCGAGCCGCCGAAGGGAATGTTGACGAGCGAAGTTTTCCAGGTCATGGCCGCGGCCAGCGCGCGCACTTCATTCAAATCGGTGTGGATATGATAACGGAGGCCGCCCTTGGCCGGGCCGCGCACCCCGCTGTGCTGCACGCGGTGGCCGACGAAAACGCGCAGCGAACCGTTATCCATCCGGACAGGGACTTCAACCCGCACCTCACGGAACGGCATGTTGAGCAGGATACGCATTTCACTGTCCAGGCCCAGCCGCTCGGCGGCCTTCTGGAAATTATAAGTGACGATTTCGCGCGGATCTTCGGAGGGACTGAGTTCCGGCGTTTCCATGTTCGCTCGTCCTTTTGAGAGAATCCTTTTGGAGTGCCGTGGCTCGAAGCCGCTTTCGAAAGAGCAATCATGCTCCCGCACTCCAACTGCTTCAGGAGAACCGGCTCATTATCCGGTTGGTTGAGGGGAGAGTCAAGCGAGGCGTACTTGGGCAACAAACCGCTTGATTCGCACCAATGAAAGTAGTTTAGTGGACGGATGGAAAGGATTAACTCCAATTTTCATAAGGGCTTGAAAGCCGACATCGAGTACTCTGGTACCGCCGATTCAAGAAACTTCTTAAGCGAATAGTGGCTGCACCGCCACTACGCAGAAGGCGCTCAAGCCGTGACGCTGCCGAAAACCGCCGACGAACGTAGATTGAGACAGCTCGGAGAAGCGATTCTCGCAGAATTGCGGGAGTTGAACCAGATTCTTTCCTCAATTTTGCGATGCCTTCCGATCGAGCCAATTATTGACCCCGGAGCCGAACACCTTAAAGCCGATCGCGACCCCGAGGACAAGCGAGGATATCTCTGGGTGCGATCTGAGACGCAGTTCCCAAGCGAGCTGGTAAGCCAATACAAGGCCGATCAAAATGAGGCTCGTGAACTTCACCGAAAGAGTCATAAAGTTCAAATCTGGCTGCTTGTGGCTACGGCAGGCGCGTTCCTATCAGCGTCCACGTACGCCTTCATAGCTTACTTTCAACTGCGAACGACGGACAGCGCGCTTGAGGAAGTGAAGAAGCAAACTAAGGCAGCATTTAGTGCCGCCGACGCGGCACAGGATGGATTGAAAATGGCGCGTGAAAATTTTCGGCATGATCAGAGGCCGTATATATGGCTCACTAACGAGCTCGGATCGCCAAGGATTGTTTCTCCGCGCGCAGGACAATCCGCGACGGGTCAAGTGATCTGGACTTACCACTTCACCAACTACGGCAAATCCCCAGCCCTCAACGTGCGATTCTATCAATACATTAAGATTGGTGATCGTGGATTTACTTCGAGCTACGGTGCTAAAGAAGAACACCGCGGAGCGCCATTGCCGCCAAATCAGGATAGTATTGCCACGGTGGTCTCTGACGAGATTTCCCGCGAGGAATTCAACCAGCTCCTTATCGCGGACGAGCGGATCAGTACACGCATTCGCTTCGTTTACAGCGACTCTTATGCTGAGAACTACGAAACCGGTATTTGCTTGACACGCCTGCACACCGGAGCTATCGGATATTGCAAGGATGGCAACTACATCAAGTAGAGCGATCGCAAGCCTCTCGCTGCAGATCCGACAAAGCAGCTTGTGGGTAAATCTAGTAATTTGCTCGCCAGATTTGCATAACCGTCAGGTTTAACTTGCCCGTCAGCCGACGCGCGAGTACCATCGCTTTGTGGCGCAAATTCAGAGTTTTTTTCTGATCATCGCGCTGGTGATTTTGTCCCTTCCAGCGGCCGCCGTTGCTCTCAACGCTCAGGATTCCGAGCAAGCACTCGAAGAACAGATTGGCTCTGAGCTAGGCGCCGGACGCGTTGACGCGGCCGTTGAAGACGCTCGGCGCGCGGTTGGCGCTTTTCCGCGGTCTTCCGCGCTCCATCAGTTGCTGGGCGCGGCGCTCTTTAAGAAAGGACTGAAGGAAGAAGCTCGCACGGCTTTCCGGCGGGCGATTGAGCTTGACCCGAGTCTTGCGGACAACTATTTCAATCTGGCGCTTCTCGAGTTGAGCGAAAATCATTTACGTGACGCATCGAAACTCCTCGAAAAATATCTGACCCTGAAACCTGATAATGCGCAGGCGCACCTGCTGCTCGGCCGAGCCGAGCACAATTTGAACGAGACGCTGCCGGCAATCGAGCAATTCAAGAAGGCGCTGGCTCTGGCTCCCAGCCTGCCTCTTGCGCACTATCACCTGGGTTACGCCTATCAGAGCCAGGGCGATCTCGCAGGGGCATTGGTGGAGTTCAAAAAGGAAATGGAGCTGAACCCGGGGTTTTACGATTCTTACTGGTTGTCGGGAAATATCGAACTCGGCCAGGGAAATTTGGACGCCGCAGCCGACTTGTTCCGCAGTGCCGTGGCGCTGCGTTCGGGTGGATTCGAGGGACACTATGGCCTCGCGCGCGTCCTGATGGCGCGCAAACAGTGGGAACAAGCTGCCACAGAGTTGGAAAGATCGGCAGGAATCGACGCTAACAACGTTGAAGCGCATTACGCTCTGGCGAGAACCTATCAGCGGTTGGGAAAGAAAGACGACGCCGCGCGCGAGTTCAAAATCGTGTCCGACATCCACGCGCAGCAGAGAAATTCGGGCTCCGGCATCGCGGGCCAGCGGCAATCGCAGGATTCTGAAAAACCCTGATTTGTCATGCTGAGCGAAGCGAAGCATCTCCGCATTGCGTTGAAAAGAAATGACACAGATCCTTCGCTTCGCTCAGGATGACACGAGTCAGGGCCTTTATCAGCATCCTGTTATGGCGCACTATACGTGACAATAATTAATATGATTCGAGGAATGAACAGCAAGCTCGTTTGGGCGAGCGCGGTGACAGGCGGCGCTT
>CAYZVR010000001.1:49627-49869 GCA_964481715.1 uncultured Acidobacteriota bacterium
CTAGGAATCAGATGTGGACGGGTGTGGTGGCCTGCGCCGTATTGGCGTTTGCGACCATCGCGCTTGGGCCCATGCGCGCACAGACGGCACGAAAACCAGAGGCGAATAACCGCACGCCGGACCAGTTCGTGGAAGTCTCGAAGCGGGCCGGAATCCGATTCACGCTGACGAGCGGGGGCCCGGACAAAACTTACATCATTGAAGCCAAGGGCGGCGGCGGCATCGCCTGGATTGACTTTAAC
>CAYZVR010000002.1:0-22118 GCA_964481715.1 uncultured Acidobacteriota bacterium
CTGTATGAGCACCGCCTGGGCAACATTCTCACATCTATTCCTCAGGCCGGACCTCTGGGAGGTATTTTCTTCCGGGAAGGCCTTTCAGAGCCCGAAATTGACCGCGTCTATGCAGCCCTGTTAGAAAAGGCCAAGCAGCTCGCGGAGGAAAATCACTGTCTTGCTTTAAGCATCATTACAAATCCCTTTTTTCAGGATCTTGCGCTGTATCAACGTCACCTATCGCCGACCTATGAATTCGAAAACTTCACTCAGTACATCCCTTTGGCAGATATCGTTGTCGATGGCGAGATAACCGTTCGAGACTACAATAGGCGGAGCAACCTGAGCCGGAATGTCCGCAAGGCCAGGGATGCGGGTTTTTCTGTCGGCTTGGGTGAAACCGACACGGAGTGGAATGCCTGGTATCACGTGCACGAGCGACGACACCGGGAGTTGGGCATATCGCCCTTGAGCCCTCAACTGTTCGAGAATATTCGCCGCGTCCTGGGACCACGATGCAAGGCCCATCTGCTGCTTGTTAAGAGAGAACAAGAAATTGCCTCCGGCTGCCTTTACATCCGCCATTGTCGGGTCATGGATGTATTTATGCTGAGCATGGACGCGAGATTTGCGGACCAAGCCCCCAACTTCTTGAACACAGAGCATTCTTTATTGTGGGCTCGGAGTCTTGGTGTTGAAACATATAACTGGCAGTCTTCACCCGATCGAGCCAGCGGGGTGTATGGCTATAAAAAACAGTGGGGAAGCGTCGAGGCGTCCTACTCTTTTGTCACGAAACTTTTCTGCCGACCTGAGGAAATCGAGAAAATCGGCCTAGAAACCATCAAAAAGCAATATCCCTGGCACTATGTCGTTCCGTTTGCCGCGTTCCAAGAGGGCTTCGACAAGAAATACTTTGGCAAGGGTTGAGTGGATGTCTAACGTGCGCAGTCGTGTTGTTGTGACTGGTGGCGCGGGCTTCATTGGCAGCCACCTCGTGGATGCCCTGTCTGAAGCTCACGAAGTCATGGTGATCGACAACTTTTCGAGCGGACGGCGGGAAAATCTCGTCCAGCACCGTGATAACTCCAAGGTGAGGGTGGAGGAGGCTGACGTCTGTGACGAGGCCGCGATGAATCGTCTGGTGGCGGGGGCTGAAAAAATTTATCACCTCGCCACTCAATGCGTCCGTCTCTCACTGGAGGATCCCCAGCTCGTCCATCATGTCAATGCTACGGGTACGCTCAATGTCTGTCGAGCAGCTCTAAAAGGCGGTGTGCGCCGCCTAGTTTACATTTCGTCGTCTGAAGTTTACGGCACAGCTCAGCGGGTACCGATGGACGAAACTCATCCCTGTGAGCCCACCACCGTATATGGGGCGAGCAAACTGACCGGTGAACTCTACGCAAAGGCCTTTATGCGCAGCTTCGGCTTGCCCGTCGTGGTGGTCCGGCCGTTTAACACATACGGTCCCCGCTCCCATTTTGAGGGTGTCTACGGCGAAGTCATTCCGCGGTTTCTCGTGCGCGCTTTGAACGGCCTGCCACCCGTAATTTATGGAGACGGCAATCAATCACGAGATTTCACTTATGTTTCAGATACTGTCTGCGGGATCTTGTTGGCTGCCGACAGCGATGCGCTTTTAGGGCAAGTCGTAAATATCGCTTGTGGAAGAGAGGTCAGCATTCTTGAGCTAGCCCGGCTCATTCCGGAGGCTGCGGAAGTCCCTGCTTTGGCGCCCGACCTGGCTCCGGACCGCCCCGGCGACGTCCGCCGTCACTTTGCCGACATCACAGTGGCCCGCAGGGTTCTCAACTTTTCCCCGTCGGTGTCTATTCAGGAAGGCCTGAAGCGCTACGTGACATGGTTTAAGCGAGAACATCCAGACTATCGCCAATGCCTTGCTCAAACCAAAGCCATAAATTGGAGCATGGGCTCAAATTGATAAAGATTCCAAGAGCGCGCACCGGGCGGATGACTTAGAGTGGAAGGCGGAATGATCTTTATCAATCGCTCAATTCTCGGGCCCCTGCCTTGGTCTCTGATTTCACCTGGCGCCAGCCTTGCCGACATTCGTAAGGCAAGCTGGTTGCTGGCGAGGGTGGGGCTCGAAGAGCGATTGCGTCGGCTGGTAGCCTGGTGGCGAGATAAGTGGTTTGGGAAGTAAGGAGGGCATTCTGTAAATGCCGCGAATTCCCATTGCCAAACCGTGGATGGACGAACGTGAGGTGGAGGCGGCCACGCGCCCGATCTTGTCCGGCTGGATCACGCAAGGGCCCGAGGTAAACTCATTCGAACGGGAATTCGCAGCGTTCGTAGGGTCCAAGTACGCCTGTGCTGTGGCTAATTGCACTGCTGCCTTGCACTTGGCACTACGAGCCGTCGGTGTAGGGCCGGGAGACGAGGTCATTACCGTCAGCCATTCCTTCGTCGCTACTTCCAACAGCGTGCGCTATACGGGGGCTCTTCCGGTCTTCGTGGATATCGATCCCGACACTTTTAATATGGACCCGGCGATGTTGGAGAGGGTCATAACGGAAAAAACCCGCGCCATCTTATGCGTCCATCAAATGGGGATGCCTTGCGATCTCAAAGCGGTCATCGACATCGCTCACGAACGCCGCGTGCCCG
The DNA here is from genome assembly GCA_964481715.1 of uncultured Acidobacteriota bacterium. Lineage (GTDB taxonomy): Bacteria > Acidobacteriota > Terriglobia > UBA7540 > UBA7540 > JAHEKS01. Next base: position 2,614 of record CAYZVR010000002.1, read on the forward strand.
TTGTGGAGGATGCCGCGTGCGCTGTGGGCAGTGAGATTCTCTGGAATGGTGTGTGGGAAAAAATAGGCAAGCCGCATGGCGATATTGCCTGCTTTTCCTTTCATCCCCGCAAATTGTTGACCACCGGCGACGGCGGCATGCTTACCACATCCAATCCCGAGTTTGATCAGAAGTTCCGCCGGTGGCGTCAGCACAGTATGAGTGTGCCAGACACCGTTCGACATGGCGCGGAGGAGGTTATTTTCGAGTCCTATTCGGAGTTGGGTTACAACTACCGCTTGACCGACATTCAGGCCGCGATCGGACGCGAACAGATCAAGCGACTTCCGGAAATCGTCAAACATCGGCGATTCCTTGCGGAACGGTACCAACAGCTGTTGGCAAACATTCCTGGGCTCCGCCCGCCGCAAGACCCAGCGTGGGCCCGCAGCAATTGGCAGAGCTATTGCGTGCGCTTGCCAAGCGGCTGCAATCAACGCGAGGTGATGCAATCCATGCTCGAACAGGGGGTTGCGACACGCCGCGGCGTAATGTGTGCTCACCGCGAACCGGCCTATGCCCTCGAGCGATGGAGCTGTGGTCTGGGGCCTGGCGCGTGCGGCTGTCCGCAAGGCACCTGTGCGCGTTTGGAGGAGAGTGAGCACGCGCAGGATCAGACGATAGTCCTGCCAATGTTCCACCAGATGACCGACGCCGAGCAGGATACTGTGGTGGGAGCTCTGGATTCGGCAATCCGCCGAAACAATCGAGGCGGCTGAAGATTTCACTGGCAATTTCTCTCTTAAACACTCACGCCATGCCCCGGAGGAGTTGAAGGGTAAGGCGAAGAACTCCATGCGATGCACGGAGAGTTGTATCTCGTTCCATGTTTTGTTCCGGCCCCGAAAGGGGGATCTTTGGACCGCCTATCTAAATGAGTACGCTTTGGGTCCAGTATGATACGGCAGGTCGTCCGGTTCGGAACTGCGGTATTTGTGTCAAACCCTCTCGAATTTTTTTTCAGGAGGAAGCCTGACCTTATTTGCACGCGGGGAGTGCTACTGAGGATGAACATTCCGTCCATCGCGGATTTGTTAGGTCGAACGTCGACGATGAACCGCAAGATTTTTCGGGCCATAACGGTCATCGGACTCCTGTCCGTGATCGTCAAGGTGGTTGCCGCTTTCAAGGAGTTGATAGTTGCCAACCACTTTGGACGTTCGGAGGCACTGGACGCGTTCTTGATTGCATTCCTGCTACCTTCTTTCTTATCCAATCTTCTGGTGGGATCCTTCAACAATGCGCTGGTCCCTACCTTTACGCAGGTGCGCGAGACAGAAGGGCAGGAGGCGGCACAGCGGCTTTTCTCCAGCGTCTTGGTTTGGAGCATCGTTTTGATGGCGGGAATGGCGGTGCTCATGGCCCTTCTGGCTCCCTACTGCCTACCCTGGTTGGGATCGGGATTTAGCGCTGAAAAGCTGATACTGACGCGTCAAATCTTTTATGCAGTGCTGCCATTTTTCGTGATCAGGGGCCTTGTCGGCATTTTGTCATCGGTGCTATATGCCGTCGAGTGCTTTTCAGTGACTCGATCCTCGGAATTACTAATTCCGCTCGTTGCAGCATTGTTTCTGGTACTCGGGGCGAAGACATGGGGTATCTACGCACTGGCTTTCGGGACGGTGTTGGGGTGTATCTTCCAGCTCATAGTGCTGGCACGGGCTCTCAGGCGTCAGGGGTTAAGATTGCGCCCAGTCTGGTACGGGATGGATGCAAACTTAAAAAAGGTGGCGGGTGAGTATGTGGCCATGCTGGCTGGGGCCTTGCTAGTAGGGGGCCTAGACCCTGTTGATCAATCGATGGCGGCTATGCTTAAGCCGGGAAGTGTTGCAGCATTGAATTACGGGAACAAAATAATCAGCGGAATATTGGCCATTGGCGCCGCACCCTTGGGTGCAGCCATCCCTTATACCTCTCAAATGGTGGCCAGGCGAGATTGGGCGGCCTGCAAGAACACCCTCAAGGCCTACTCTTCTCTTATCGTATTGGCGTCGATCCCCGTTAGCGTTGGCTTAGTCTTATTCTCGACGCCGTTGATCAGGATCGTGTTTGAAAGGGGAGCATTTACGGCAGCCGACACGGAGGTGGTCAGTAGGGTCCAAGCTCTATATTCCTTACAGATTCCATTTCATGCTTTGGTAATTTTGGGCGCCACAATGATTTCTTCGCTAAAACAGAACCGAATTCTGACGGTCATCTCTGGAGTGAGACTTGTCGCAAACGTCTTTTTCAACTATGTTTTTATGAAATCAATGGGAGTAGCAGGCATTGCGCTTTCAACCTCCGTTGTGCACCTACTTTCGTGCGCGATGATCTATGGGTTCCTCTTCTCGTACTTCCGAGCCAAGAAATGAACCATGGTGTCCCACCGGATAGGGGTTTTGAAAAGGGTCAGCAGGCATTATGATTTGAGCTGCCGGTTCACCCTTTTCGATCGTTTGAGTCGTAAGCAATGGGGATGGCCCGGCCAGAGGTCATGTGAGACAAAATTCTGTTGGCAAGGGATGTCTCCCGCGGCTTGAGATGTTCAGCCGGGAAGAAATTCACATGCGGCTAATTTCCCGTGCCTCTGCAAAATGAGCGAACGCAATTCCGTGTCCAAGTACGCTTTTACGGTATTCACGCCGACGCACAACCGCGCCTACATCCTGCCCCGCCTTTATGAGAGCCTCAAGGCTCAGACCTTTCGCGACTTCGAGTGGCTGATTGTGGATGACGGCTCTGTGGACGACACCCGCCATTTGGTTATGAAGTGGGCCGAGGTGGCCGATTTTCCCATTCGATATATATATCAGCGGCACGCGGGCGCGCATTTTGCCATCAACCGCGGCGTGCAGGAAGCCCGCGGGGAACTCTTTTTAGCAATCGGCGACGATGATGCCTTCTTGCCCAACGCGTTGGAACGGTATAAGTACCATTGGGATTCCATACCCGCTGGCGAGAAGGAACGTTTCTCGTCCGTCTCCGCACTCTGTATGGATCAACACGGGAATTTGGTGGGGGGCAAGTTGCCGCAGGACGTGATGGATTCGAATTATCTCGAAATGCACTATAAATACAAGCTTCGAGGAGAAAAGTGTGAATTCTATCGCACCGAGATTATGAAACGGTTTCCGTTTCCTGCGATAGAGAACCAGGATTTTCTCCCTGGATCATTAATTCATTATGCGATCGCCCGCAATTATAAAACGCGGTTTGTGAATGAGCCGCTCCGTGTTTACTGGTATCGGGAGGCCGGACGGTTCGATCAGCAGACCAATTGTCCGCACCCTTCGAAATATGCCGTGGCGAACGAATTGATGCATCGCACGATCTTGAATCACAATATTGACTGGTTCAAGTATGCTCCAGAAGAGTTTCTGCGTTCCGCCATTCACTATGTGCGATTCGCGTTCCACGCGGGCAAGGGCCTCTTGATTCAGGCAAGACAGATGGATAATGCTTTGGCTAAAGCTCTGTGGGTGACGATGTTGCCGGTCGGTATTTTGGTCTATTTACGAGACCGTTGTCGAGAGGCAATCCTCAAGCGGAGGGAACGGCGCGTTTAGCGAACTGAGAATTTGCTCAACTGAGCGGGGGGCAAGACAAAGTAATCGCTTGGAGCGCGTGAAGGTGATGTACAACCAGCGTGCAATGTTGGGTCCGGTGCTTTTTCTTTTCCACACACTTTGCCTGTGGGGGCTCGTTCTTTGACCGGAGTGCTGCGCGGACGGGTGGGGGTTGGCCGGGGGCTGTCCTTCTGGTATGACATGAAAGGCTAGGTGGGCGGCCACGTCTTTGCAGGTGTCAAGCTCGAACGGATCATTGAATTCCAGAACTAAAGGTGTTTCGCCCTTATGAAGTTAAAAGCCTGTCGCGGGAGACTCGGCATCAACGAGCAAGTGTTCGATCCATGTGCGGAATAACGGGATTTTTCACTCCTGGTTTTGTTGATGAAGTCGAATTGCGGGCTCGGGTCTGCCGGATGGCCGATCAGCTTGTCCATCGAGGCCCCGATGATTCGGGAGTGTGCGTGGACCCCCTCGCAGGAGTCGCCCTGGGATTCCGGCGGCTCGCTATTTTAGACCTTTCTCCCGCAGGCCACCAGCCCATGCAGTCCGCTTCCGGGCGGCTGGTGATCGTCTTCAACGGCGAGGTCTATAACTTCGGCGATCTCCGCGCAGAATTGGAATCCAAGGGGCACAAGTTTCGAGGCCACTCGGACACGGAGGTGATGCTGGCGGCCTTCAGCGAATGGGGCCTGGAACCTGCAGTCAAGAGGTTCGTTGGGATGTTTGCCTTCGCCCTCTGGGACCGGACTGAGCGGGCCTTGCATTTGGTGAGGGACCGCCTGGGCATCAAACCTCTCTATTATGGCTGGGCGAACAACACTTTTTTGTTTGGTTCGGAGTTAAAGGCGCTTCGAGCCCATCCCGATTTTGTGCCGGATGTCAATCGGGATGCACTGGCTCTCCAAATGCGCCACAACTATATTACCCAACCCCATTCGATTTACAAGGGCATATACAAGCTGCCCCCAGGCTGCATCCTGACTCTCAAGGCAGGCTCAACGCCGACGACGGGTCGTCCCACGCCGGTGGCCTATTGGTCCGCCCAGGAAGTTTGGAAACACGGAATGCAAGAGCTCTTCAAGGGATCGGAGCAGGACGCGGTTGATCAACTCGAAGGCCTGCTGAGGGAATCGGTTCGGCTGCGATTGATCTCCGATGTCCCCCTTGGAGCTTTTCTTTCCGGCGGCATTGACTCCTCCGTCGTCGTGGCCTTAATGCAGGCACAGAGCAATCGGCCGGTAAAGACCTTTACGATCGGCTTTTGCGAAGACGAATACAATGAAGCGAAAGATGCCAAGAAGGTAGCCGCTCACCTGGGCACCGACCATACTGAGCTTTATGTAACCCCCGAAGAAGCTCAAGCAGTCATCCAAAAACTGCCAACGTTGTATGACGAACCCTTTTCTGATTCCTCCCAAATCCCCACCTACCTCATTTCCGAGCTGACACGGCGGCAGGTCACGGTGAGCCTGTCGGGGGACGGCGGTGATGAACTCTTTGGCGGCTACGACCGTTATTTTTTGGCGCGCGAACTTTGGAAATGGTCGGGCTGGCTGCCCGCTCCCTCGCGGCGATTGATCGCGCGAATGCTCACTTTCTGGGATGTCCGAACTTACGATCGCTATCTTGGCCGCTTCAAGTTTCTCCGGGGCAGTCGCAAGCGGCCAGGAACTGTAGGCCACAGGCTTCACAGGCTGGCTGAAGTATTTGCCCGCAAATCACCGCAGGCTCTATATCACCGGCTGCTCTCGCACTGGAAAGAAACTGAGAAGATTGTCCTGGGCGCACACGAGCCCGGTACCATTCTAAGCGATGACAAGCTGGCCGCTGACATGCCCGAATTCAGTTCGCGCATGATGTTTCTGGACCTCGTGACCTACTTACCCGACGATATTTTGACCAAAGTGGATCGCGCGAGCATGGGGGTAAGCCTGGAGGCTCGGGTACCCATCCTGGATCATCGCGTGGTGGAATTCGCCGCTTGCTTGCCGGTGTCCCTGAAGGTCCGCCAGGGAATGAGCAAGTGGGTGCTCCGGCAAGTCCTTTACAAGTACGTGCCTCGAGAACTGGTCGAGCGCCCCAAGATGGGGTTCGGAATCCCGGTTGGTTTGTGGTTGCGAGGTCCATTGCGTGAGTGGGCCGAGGACCTCCTGAACGAAACGCGATTGAACCGCGAAGGTTATCTAGCCTCAGAGCCGATCCGCAGGATCTGGGCTGAGCACCTGACTGGCACTCGCAATTGGCAGTACCTGTTGTGGGATGTTCTAATGTTCCAGGCTTGGCGGGCACAATGGATGTAAAGGATGGCTTTCAAGGGGTGATGGAAAAACCTCGGGCGAGTTCGCCGTGAGATCTGCGCGAAAGAGGGTTCTCTTTGTGGTTCCATCTCTTGGGGGGGGTGGGGCTGAGAGAGTGATGGTGACCCTTATACGCCACCTGGACCGGGCTCGCTTTGAGCCCCACCTGGCGTTAGTCAAGGCTGAAGGGCCCTACCTGAGCGATGTTCCTTCGGACGTACCGGTTCACGATCTCAAGGCGGGCCGCGCCCGTTACTGTATCCCCGCCGTCCTTCGGCTGGCCTGGAGCCTTCGTCCACAAGTCATTATCTCCACATTGGGACACCTGAACCTGGTTCTGATTGTTGCGAAGCCCTTGCTGCCTTCAGGAACAGCGTTGCTTGTTCGGGAGGGCATTACCGTGAGTGCGTCTCTGAAGATAGACGGGCAGCATACGGGGATTTGGAAATGGCTCTATCGCTTTTTGTACAGAAGAGCCGACAAGATAATTTGCCAGACTAACTATATGCTGGATGACCTGGCAGAATCTTTCAGAGTTCCACGCGAAAAAATGGTTTGCATTTATAATCCGGTGGATGTTGGGTACGTGCGACAATTGGCGGAGGAAGGTGAAAGTCCATTCTCCGGCAGTGGCCCGCACGTCATCTCAGTCGGTCGATTGTCAAACCAAAAAGGGTTCGACCTGCTGCTGGATGCGACGCCCATACTTCGTGAACAGTTCCCTGAAGTACAGTTGACCATTCTGGGTGACGGACCCCTCCGGCCTGCCCTTGAGGCCCAACGCGAGAAATTGGGGCTGACGCGAACAGTCCATTTTGTTGGTTTCCAACGAAAACCTTTCCCCTTCCTGAAGCACGCTGATTTGTTTGTACTTTGCTCTCGCTATGAGGGATTGCCGAATGTCGTTCTGGAGGCCCTCATCCTGGGGACACCTGTCGTGGCTACTGCCTGTCCTGGGGGCATGGAGGAGCTGGTTAATTACGCTGATGGCTTGAGGCTCGTCCCGATGGATAACCCTACTCTGCTTGCCGAGAGCCTTGTAAGAGCACTGGTTGAGACGAAAAACTGTCGCAGCGGGCAAATCAATCCGCGCATTGTGGTAAACTTCGGTACTGGTAATATTGTTCCAAAATATGAGGCGTTATTGGATCAAATGAGCGATGTTAGTTCCATTTGAATACCTCTGGATTCCATCACTCTTTGTTGCCGTTTTCGGTGCCTTGGTGCTGATGAAGTTCGTCAACCTGAGATGGTGGAGCGCGTTGACGATCGGTCTCCTAAAAGCGGCAATTCCTTTCATCTATTTTGCCCACTACTACGATGGGTCATGGAACTTTATTGACGATAAGGTCTATTTTGAAAAAGGCAGACTCATGCTCTGGGGCGGCAACAATCCACTTCTTATCTTTTTCACTCCGGACGGTCTCGACCGACTTGTCGGAGCGGCTGAGAGCGTGCATTTCCTCTACTACTGGTGGAACCTGCTGGCTATGTACATCTTCGGCCCCTTCTATTCTTCGCCGATCTTTCTGAATGTTTTCACTACCTTCGTATCCGCCGCGCTGCTTTACAGAATTGTCTGTTCCTCCGGTTTCGCCGAACGTTATGCCCGGTGGCTGACGATCTTTCTTCTATTTCACTGGGACGTCCTTACATGGTCTTCGCTCATTAATTTGAAAGATACGCTCATCATGATGCTCACGCTCGTCTCCATCTTTTGCGGATTGCGGTTCATCCAAACCAGGAGGTTGCATTATTTGGTGGTGTCGATTGCCACCATGTTCGTCTTCGTCTGGATCCGCCTTTATATCCCGGTCCTCCTCCTCGGGTCTTTCGGCTTGTGGTTGGCGCTCTCTTTCAAGGGATGGAAGAGGGTTTCATGGGTCCTGCTGGCCACCTTCTGCATCTGGCTGGTTTTCCCGGAAGGCGAAATCCAAACCCTTCAGGATGTATTCGTAGCAGATTGGCTTTTCGGTCCCTTTCGGATGGCGTTGACACCGCAGCCCTGGTCCATCACTTCGGATTATTCGTTCCTTTTAATACCTTCAATATTCCATTGGGCCCTATTTGTTCCAGCCGCGATCGTGGGCTTTCGCCTCGCGCTGAAGAATCAGATCTTTCGATTGGTGGCGATTTATTTTGCTGTCATGATCGTTTTCTACGGCCTGATACCCGAAGAGCAGGGCCCCCGTCAGCGGTTGCAAGTGTCCTGGATTATGGCATGGGCTCAATTTGATGTCCTTTGGGCCGTCGCCACCGCAACCGTGCAAAAAATGTCTGCCTCGAGGAGGACGGTCGCTCGGCTCCATAGAAGTCAGCTCGTCAATCAGAAAATATGATCCGTGTCATGCACTTGATTACGGGCCTCAATACAGGCGGCGCCGAAAGAACATTGTTCAGCCTCGTCAGGCATTCTGATACCGGTCGTCATGGTCATTCGGTAGTTTCATTGACTGATAAGGGCCCGGTTGCCGGCGATTTGGACGCCGCTAGCGTACCGGTGCATGCCCTAGGAATGCGGCGCGGGGTTCCATCGCTTTTCGGACTGGTCCGCCTCGTTCGGCTATTGCGCCAAACAAAACCTGATATCTTCCAGTGTTGGCTGTACCATGCGAACTTGCTCGGAGTTATAGCCGGCAAACTGGCGGGTGTTCCTCACATCATCTGGGGTGTTCGCTCTTCTAACCCGACTCCCAAAACGTATCCTCTCTTAACGCAATGGGTTATCAGGATTGGGGCTCGATTGTCGCGGTTTCCCGACACCATTGTGGTGGTTTCGGAAGCCGGAATGGAACTCCATCGTTCCTGGGGCTACGATTCGACGAAGATGGTGGTAATACCCAACGGGATTGATTTGAGTCTCTTCCACCCGGATCCTTCAGCGCGCATCTCTGTCCGAAGGGAGTTGGGCCTTTCTGAGGACACATTCATCATTGGGCTCATCGCCCGCTTTCATCCTATGAAGGATCACGCCACATTCTTCAGTGCGGCTCAAATGTTAAATCGGACTCATCCAGGAGTTCATTTTCTGCTGGCCGGGCCTGGAGTTTCTTTAGAAAATCCCGAAGTGTCTCAACTGGTTCACCAAAATGGCTTGAACGATTACGTACACCTACTGGGACGCCGTGATGACATACCGCGCTTGACTGCAGCGCTTGACATAGCTTGTTTGTGCTCTTGGAGCGAAGCCTTTCCCAACGTCGTGGCGGAAGCGATGGCTTGTGAAGTTCCTTGTGTCGTCACACACGCAGGGGACACTGCGGAGATTGTGGGTGATACCGGGTTGGTCGTCTCGCCCAAGAATCCGGACGCGCTCGCGCAAGCCTGGACCGAAATGATAAACATGGGCACGGCGAAACGCGAAGCACTGGGCAAACGGGCCAAGCGGCGAGTGGAGGAGAAATTTCGCATGGAGAAATTTATCCGAAACTATGAGACCCTTTACGAGGGTATTCTGCGTCATTCCGATGACATCAGGCCGGTGGCCATGCTGTCAAAATAACGGACGAAATCCTAACGGCACCGACTCGACTCCTGGTAAGGACAAGCCAAGCCGCGCCCGGACTTCTGCCATGAAGTGGGAGCGGGCTCCACGAAGGCCAAATCTCCGCTGAGAAGAAATGATCACCCCGAAAGTATTACACGTCACCACTCTGGATATTAGCATTCGATTTCTATTGCTAGATTTCTTAACCTATTTGAAGAAACAGGATTACGATGTTTCTGGCATGAGTGCTCCGGGTCCTTGGGTGAAGGATATCGAAACTGCGGGGATCCGTCATTTTGCGGTTGACTTTGAGCGCTCGATAAGTCCTTGGAGGGATATTATCGTCTTGGGTCAAATGGTTCGGCTGTTTCGCCGCGAGAAGTTCGATATCGTTCATTCGCATACGCCCAAAGCAATCCTTCTCGGCCAAATTGCGGCCTGGTTAGCGCGAGTGCCTTGTCGCGTCACCACCGTCCATGGATTCCATTTTCACGATCTGACACCCAAGTGGCAACGCCGGTTTTATGTCTCGTTGGAAAAGATTTCCAGTTACTGTGCCCACTGGATTTTTTCGCAGAATCGCGAGGACATCGCAACAGCGATTCGCGAGAAAATCAGCCCCCCCGGAAAGCTGCACTACCTCGGGAATGGGATAAACATTGAGTATTTTCGCCGCGATCGGCATGGGGCCGCCGCGGACGCCCTGCGGCGCGAGATCGGCATTCCGGCGGGGGCGCCGGTCGTCGGGATGGTGGCTCGTTTGATGCTCGAGAAGGGTTACCGTGAATTCGTCGAGGCGGCTGCGCTCATTCATGCTCAGCGGCCAGACGTCCACTTCGTTGCCGTTGGTCCCGAGTACACTCTCCCGCGCGCGGAACTTGTCGGACTCATCAAGGCGTCACCTGTTGCCCCCCAAATTCATTTTCAAGGCACGCAGGTGGAGATGCCGAAGTATTATGCCATCATGAGCCTGATCGCGCATCCCACCTACCATTGGGAGGGAATGCCGCGGGTACTCATCGAGGCGGCGGCGATGTCCCTGCCGGCTGTTGCCACTGATGTCCGAGGGTGCCGCGAAATTGTTGAATCCGGACGGACGGGACTCCTCGTACCGGCGCGCGATAGCCGAAGGTTGGCCGAGGCAATCCTGGTGCTTTTGAATGACCCCGACCGTGCGCAAGCTTTCGGCCACTCGGCGCGACTCAAAGCGGAGCGGGAATTCGATGAGCGTATCATCTTTGCGCGGATGACGGATGCTTACACACAACTCCTGGGATCCTTGAACGCGAGGGGCTGAGCATCGGTGTGCGTGAGGTTCACTGGTCGGATTGCCAGGTCTTGCAAGGAGTCTTCTGACTTTGTTGCTTCGACTGTCGGGTTGGTTTTCTTCTTTCAAATCCCGCTCGTCGTCCCATTATGGATCAGTCTGGATATTCACGGACCAGCCCACCATTTCCTGTCGGACCATAGGGCTGAAGTAGGTGAGATGAGATTTCCGCGATATAGTGTGCTTCCTGAGTCGAAGAAGGCCCGGTGGCTGGCACTCAGGTGGTTTGACTATGTTCAAGCGCCTGTTTGACTTGGTTGTTTCAGTTTCGGCGTTAATTCTGACCGCCCCGCTTTGGCTTCTTGTTGTGATCCTCATCAAGCTGGGTTCGAAAGGGTCATTATTCTTCCTCCAGCAACGTCCTGGATTGCGTTGCCGCCCCTTCACAATCATCAAATTCCGTACTATGCTTGACGCTTGCGATTCGGAAGGAAATCTATTGCCCGATAAAGACCGCCTGACTAGTTTGGGCCGATTCCTGCGCAGCACGAGTCTGGACGAACTGCCGGAACTCCTCAACGTCATCAAAGGCGAAATGAGCGTGGTTGGTCCACGGCCTCTACTGACCCAATATCTTGCTCTCTATTCCGATGAACAACTTCGACGGCACGATGTGAAGCCGGGGATTACCGGTTGGGCGCAAGTGAACGGCCGTAATGCCCTTTCCTGGGAGGAAAAATTCAAACTGGATGTTTGGTACGTAGACCATGCCAGCTTGGGACTGGACATCCGAATCGTTTTGCTGACCCTGCTTCAAGTTCTTAGGCGCAAGGGAATTAGCGCCGGCGGGCATGCAACAATGCCCGAATTTACGGGCACGAAGGACTGTGGAAATGCCCGCCAAGGGTGAGATCCACGTATTGGGCGCGGGTGGGCACGCCAAAGTTGTCGTCAGCACGCTCTTGGCTGCCGGCTACGAGGTAAGAGGAATACTGGATGATGACCCGAGAGTCGTCGGGGGGGAAATACTCGGCGTGGAAATTTCCGGACCGATTTCGAGAGTCTCCGAATTCAAAGCTCCACGTGCCGTCATCGCTATTGGTGATAATCGCGCGCGCAAAAAGGTCGCGCAAAACTTTCCTGGGGTCGAATGGATGACAGTTGTTCATCCCACCGCTTATGTCCATCCAACCGTTAGGCTTGGCCCGGGAACCGTGCTCTTCGCAGGGTCGATCATCCAACCCCAAGCAGTTGTTGGTGCCCATTGCATCATCAACACGGCATCATCAATTGATCACGATTGCGTCCTGGCGGATTTTGTTCACATTGCCCCGGGAGTTTGCCTGGCCGGCTCGGTTCATCTAGCCGAGGGGGCCTTCATGGGCATCGGATCGGTAGTTATTCCAGGAGTTAAGGTGGGGCCTTGGAGTGTTGTGGCTGCGGGCGCAGTGGTTGTTAACGACCTTGGTCCCAATGTGGTTGCCATGGGAACCCCCGCACGCGTGTCACGGGTTACGGAGCCGGATTGAATTCAACGATACCCATGTCGTCAGCGGAGCTGGACGATTCAGATGTTCAGAGTGTGCTGGAGGTTCTCCGCTCCGGACGGCTGGCCCTTGGGCCCAAGGCGGAAGAGTTTGAGCGCCTGGTGGCCGACTATGTGGGCTGCAGGCACGCCGTGGCAGTCAATTCCGGGACCGCTGCATTGCATCTGATTGTCCGGGCCCTTGGCCTCGGGCCAGGGGACGAGGTGCTGGTCCCTTCCTATACCTTCGCCGCGAGCGCCAATGCTTTTCTGTACGAAGGGTGCACCCCGGTTTTCGTTGATATCGAGCCCGGAACGAAAAACCTGGACCCTGCGGACCTTGAGCGCAAAATTACGCCCCGGACCAAAGCCGTGATGGTCGTGGATGTTTTTGGCCATGCGGCCGAATGGGACGAAATCCCGCGCATCACGCGCAAACGCGGCCTGAAAGTGATTGATGCTTCCTGCGAGGCCATCGGCGCGGAGTATAGAAATGTCAAAGTAGGACAGTTTGGAGACGCCGCGGCTTTCTCGTTTTATCCCAACAAACAGATGACGCTGGGCGAAGGCGGAATTATCGTCACTAATGATGAAAAGATAGCCTGTTTGACGCGAAGTCTGAGGAACCAAGGCAGGGGAGAAATGGGATCCTGGCTTGACCACGAACGGCTGGGTTACAACTACCGGCTGGATGAAATGTCGGCGGCCATCGGCATTTCGCAATTTCGACGCCTGGAAGATTTCCTGGCCAAGCGCGATAGGGTCGCGAGAATGTATACGGAGCGCCTTCAGGGCCTCGATTGGGTGCGGCCACCCGTGGTGAAACCTCACGTTCGAATGAGCTGGTGTCTTTACGCGGTGACACTGGCCGAAGGGCTCAGCCGCGACCCAGTCATGAAATCCATGGAGGAACGAGGGATTCCGACGCGCGGGTATTTCTCTCCGGTCCACCTGCAACCGTACGTTCAGAGGCAATGGGGGACGAAAAAAGGAGACCTACCCGTGACGGAGTCGGCCTGCCAGCGAACATTGGCTCTGCCTTTTTTTAACAACCTGTCGGAAGACCAGGTTGAGCGGGTCGTTGCCGCACTCACCGAGGCTGTGCGCCAGCTTGCTTGAGAGATGAGGAGCCCAGGATCAACGAGGGAGTGACCTTGACGGTCCCAATGAAGTTTAGGATGATGTTCGAGCAGTATCCGGACGGATGATCCGGAAACTCAAAGCGCAAGGAACTCTTCGAGGAGATTTAGCACGGGCTCGGACTAAACCAGACCCGACAAGCACAATGGGTGGGAGAAAAAACGGCGTGCGGAGATTCGATCCATACACTCGGACTAACCAATTGATCGTCGACGGCATGATCTTCTCTTTCTCCTTTGCCGCGGCCTACCTCATCCGGTTTGAAGGAACACCCTCCTGGGCGTTTACAAAGCAGTTTCTCATCTGGCTGCCCTACCTTGTGGCGCTCCGCCTGATCGTCAACTGGAGATTCGGCATTTACCGCTTTATTTGGAAGTACGTTTCTATTACCGATGCGTTCTCGATCGCGCGTTCCCTTTCAGTGGTCACGGTTTTACTTCTGGCTCTTCGGTTCTTATATCCGAACTGGGCGTTTTTGTCGGCAAGGGTGCACCTGCCCATCAGCATCATCGCCATGGAATTTCTCATGTCGCTCGTGGGCGCGCTCGCTGCGCGCGGTTTGCGCAGAGTGCTATACGAGCGCGCCGATCGGACGTCACTGGTTGTACCTCACGAACGGAAGCGGGTACTTCTCTATGGGGCGGGGCGGGCTGGGATTCTGCTCTTGAAAGAATTCAGAAACCGCGGCGACGTAGAAGTCGTCGGGTTCGTGGATGACGACACCGGTAAGATCGGGACTGTCATCTCCGGTGTGAGGGTTCAGGGAAATTACGAGGCCCTGGAGAAAGTCGTTCAAGATTTGCGTGTTGACGAGGTCGTGATCAGTATCGCCAGCGCGGACCGCAAGACAATCTCGCAGATCCTGACCAAGTGCGAGGGCATCGGCGTTCCGACCAAGATTATTCCCACCCTGCAGGAGATCATCGAAGGACGAGTCAACATCAGCCAGGTTCGCGAAGTGCGGATTGAAGATCTATTGGGACGTGAAAGCGTGGAGATAACGGAGTTCGACCAGGAGGTCCGCCAGGCGTACGCAGGCAAACGAATCCTGGTGACGGGCGCGGGCGGATCAATCGGCAGCGAGCTGGTCCGCCAACTGCTGCTTCTTAAGCCGCACTCGATGGCTCTGCGCGACAAGGACGAAAACTCCACCTATGAGCTCGAACAGGAACTGATCTTCCGGTTTCCGGATGCCCGCGTCGAGCCGCAAATCGCGGACGTCCGCCACCGTGACAGGTTGCTGGCGATTTTCAAAGATTTCAGGCCGGAAGTGGTCTTCCATGCCGCCGCACACAAGCACGTTCCGCTGATGGAAAAACACCCCTGCGAGGCGGTTCTGAATAACGTCAACGGCACAAAGACGCTGCTCGAGGCATCGCGGGACGCGGCCGTGGAGCGATTCGTTTTCATCTCAACCGACAAAGCCGTCAACCCGACCAGCGTCATGGGGGCAACCAAACGCGTCGGGGAATTGCTGGTTCAATCCTTCGCCGACGAGAACGGACTTCGCTCGACGTGCGTGCGCTTTGGCAATGTGATGGGTAGCCGCGGGAGCATCATTCCGCTATTCATGAAGCAAATTGCAGACGGGGGTCCCATTACGGTCACCCACCCCGAGGTAGTCCGGTTTTTTATGACCATACCGGAAGCAGTCCAGCTCGTCTTGTGCGCCGGAACTCTGGGCGAACGCGGTGAGGTTTTCGTGCTGGACATGGGCAATCCTCGCAAAATTCTGGACCTCGCACGGGAAATGGCCTCGCTCGCCGGGCGGCGGCCCGGCAAGGACATCGAAATCGCCATCACCGGGTTGCGTCCTGGCGAGAAATTGAGCGAGGAACTCGTCGGGCTGGATGAAGCTGCGGGTCCAACGCGGTTCGATAAATTGTCGAAGCTAGTTTCCCACTCTGAGAACGGAGTGGCTTTCCATGAGAGTGTGGCGGCTCTGCTGCTCGCCGCACAGGAGAACGATCGGGAAGGGGTCTATCGAGTGTTGTCGGGAATGGGACTCAGTTACAACACCTCTCCACGGCCGGTCGAAGATCCAGCAAGCGTGGAGTGAAGACATAACCCTCCCGAGGCCGTTCCACCTCCGCTGCTTGGAGGCCTGTCCGAGGGGCGGGAATCTGGCGATGGTTCGGGGCCATTGCTTCAAAAACCTTTCCGAGCGGGACCTCTCAGGATAATCCCCTTGAACGACTTTCTTTCCATATCCGGCGCGCCATGAAGATCGAATGAGAATTGTCGCGTCGCGCGATCTTTGGCGTATTTCGCGAGGTTCAGTTTTCTCATGGCAGGTTCTGGCACCTCTGCCGGTGGTTCCCCTCGCTGCACAATTTCTTAATGGTGAGCGAAGGGCCAATCGCTGCGCAGATTTCGGGCTGACCATTGGCCGGGGCGCGGGACCATGAAAGTCATCATCAACGCGGCGTCCGCAAAAATGGGGGGGACAGTCAATTATGTAACCCATTTGCTAAGGAACCTGGCTGCACTTCCGGGATCTGCGGAATATGTTGTTTTCTTGCCGCCTGAGACCAGTGACAAACAAGGCCAATTGCCAAGCAAAATCCGCCTTTGTCCCGTCCGCGTCGGTTACGTCAATTGGTTCAGGCGGCTGTGGTGGGAGCAAGTGACACTCCGCCGCTTCCTGAGGAAAGAGAAGGCGGACGTATTATTTTCCACCGGAAATTTTGGAATGCTCGGGTGCCCGGCGCGCCAGGTGGTCCTGGTAAGGAACGCAATCTATTTTTCAAGACTCTATCAAGAGGCGTTTGGCCGCAGGCATTCCTTCGGAGCAAAGATCGCGTTTAAGCTGCGGCGCTTGTCACCAGCAGGGCGTTCGTATACAATTTCTCGGCGCGGGGCATAAGGAGGCCTTGAAGCGGCAATGTCCGCACGGAGCAGGTGCGGGGCAAGACGGCTTTTTGGGATCTCCCGGCCTATGACTTCATTCGAAAATCAACCCAAGAGTTGCCCATGCACGGCCAAGGGGCACGGCATCCTTGCCGCGGGCGGGATTCAAGGTCTTTGGCTTGGGGAGTGGGAAAGGGTTTCGGAGGTTTCGTGCGATATCTAATCACGGGTGGGGCTGGGTTCATTGGATCTCATCTGGCGGCAGCACTTCTTGCGCGCAAAAATCAAGTCATGGTCATCGACGACCTCTCCACCGGCTCCGTCGAGAATATTCAAGCTTTCCGCAACAAACCCGAATTCAAGTACTTTATAGACACCATGATGAACCGGCCGCTCCTGGCCGAGCTTGTCGATCAAGCGGACGTGATTTTTCATCTGGCCGCGGCAGTCGGCGTGCGCCTCATTGTCGAGTCTCCTGTGCGGACGATTGAAACCAACGTTCAGGCCACGGAGCTCGTCTTGGAACTCGCTGCCAAGAAGCGCAAGAAAGTTCTGATTACCTCCACGTCGGAGGTTTATGGAAAAAGTCAGAAGCGCCTTTTCAATGAGGACGACGACCTGATCATCGGTCCGCCGGACAAGGGGCGATGGAGTTACGCTTGTTCGAAGGCTATCGATGAGTTCCTCGCCATGGCTCATTGGCGTGAAAATAAATTACCCACCGTGGTGGTGCGGTTGTTCAATACCATTGGCCCCCGCCAGACCGGCCGCTTTGGAATGGTTGTCCCGACCTTCATTCGCCAGGCATTGGCGGGTGAACCGATCACGGTATTCGGAGACGGCCATCAGACCCGCTGCTTTGGCTGGGTCGAAGACGCCGTGGTCGCAATATTGAAGCTCAGCGAGCATCCGGATGCCGTAGGAAGGGTCTTCAACATTGGGGGCGAGGAGGAAGTGTCGATTCTCGACCTTGCCGAAAAGGTCAAGAAGGCGGCAAATTCACAATCTCCCATTCGAACCGTACCTTATGACCAGGCGTATGAGTCGGGGTTTGAAGATATGCCCAGGCGTCACCCTGATCTGGGACGGATTCGTCAACTGATTGGATACCGGCCGACAAGAACTCTTGATCAAATGTTAAGCGCGATGGTGGAAGCTGCGAAGGCAGACTTGCAAACCATACATTCTTAGTACCGGTAAGGGAGCTGCAAGTGGAGTACGTTTCCGACGAGTCTTCTAAATTGCCGGACGTGCCACGGCCGGAAGATCTCTGGCAGGCTCACGGTGGATTCTATTTCCGCTACGGAAAGCGCGTTTTTGACATTATAGGCTCACTTCTGGGCCTGATTCTTGTCAGCCCAATCCTGCTCATTTGCGGGCTCCTCGTGCGCCTGACCTCGGCGGGACCCGCCTTCTTCAGGCATTTGCGGCTTGGTCGGGGCGGTCGGGCCTTCAAGGTGTTTAAGTTTCGGACGATGTACCAGGGTTCGGAGCAGTTGGGGACGTCAGTCGCTCTTTCGTCCGATGCCAGGGTCACCCCCTTTGGCAAATTCTTGCGGGGAACCAAGCTTGACGAGCTTCCCCAATTGATCAACGTGCTGAGGGGCGACATGAGCCTCGTGGGGCCCCGTCCCCTGCCTTTGGATCTGATCGGTTTCTCGGGTTCCGTTCCCAAATCCTATCGAGTTATCCTTCCCGGCATCACTTCGTATGCTTCCATCTATCATCGGATGGAAGCGGAATTTTGCGAGCGCCAAATGGATCCTCGCGCCGCCCATCGCGGGAGCATTCTCAGACACAAGCGCTATCTCGATGAAGAGTACTTGAAAAATATTAGCTTGATGATGGACTTTAAATTAATCTTCCTGACCTTTTTCCACGTCTTCGTGCCCGGAAAAGCTCAACCCAGGACGATTCGGTTTTTCGGGTTGGGAATCAGCACTTATAACCGGGTGGTTCAGATGGTGCTCGAGCTGGCGGTTTGGGCCCTCGCCGTGTGGCTTGCCTGTTGGTTGCGCTTCGAAGACCAGATGCCAGAGTTCTACCGGTTGCAACGAAATGCCTTTATCTAGCTTATACCTGCCGCGCGTTTCGGGGTGAGTTACCTGACTGGCATCTATGATATGATTTGGCGTTATGTGAATCTAATTGATGCGGCGATGCTGGGCCTGTCTTTGATTTGGTTTCTGCAGTTCTGCTGCTTCTGCGCTTCCTCTTGTCATCGAAATTTTCCTTGGCGCACGTCTTTCAGCTCCCCCTGAGTGTCATTGTGATGGAGTACTTCTTTGTCGTGGGCGCACTCCTGGGGTTGAGGGGATTGCGTCGTGCCCTCTACGAAATGGATCATCGCTACCAGCCTTTGGCCACCGACCGGAAGCGGCGCATTCTGATCATAGGCGCCGGTCTCTCGGGCACCGGAATTGCCATGGAAATCGGCCTTTATTCTCATTTGCAGGTGGTGGGGTTTGTCGACGATGACAGGACCAAGACCGGCCGCGTCATCGCCGGTTTCAGCGTCTTGGGCCCCTCCGACAGATTGGGCGAGCTGATGAGACGGAATGAGGTGACCGATCTCATCGTCTGCGTTCGATCCATGTCACCGCAGTTCCTGGAAAAAATCAAAGAGCAATGTCAGACATGCGACGTGGGTGTGCATGTGATTCCTACCATCGATCAACTGGTGGGGCTTGATGTGGCCGGCGGGCAGCCGGTTGCTCAAACGCCTTGAACGGCGCAATTCCCGCCCACGCGATCTCTCCGTTGAAACCTTGCACCGGACTTTTGAGCGAGTAAGAAGTGGCAGCGCGGTTCGGATTACATTCACCGCAACTTACGCCCCTGCGAGGGGCAAGGACGGTTACCACCTCGTTTTAAGGTAAACTCTGCCCAGGACCTGCGGGAATGAAAATCGTTATCAACGCGGCATCGGCAAAGATGGGGGGAATCGCCACCTATATCACCAATTTGTTGCTCAACTTGGCGGCCCTTCCGGAACCGCGGGAAGTGGTGGTCCTTTTGCCGCCCCAAACCCATGTTAGGCTGGGCCGGGCGCCGGCGAAGATTCACCTGCTTCCCGTGCAGATCGATCACGCCCATTGGCTCAGAAGGCTGTGGTGGGAACAAGTGTCGCTTCGCCGGTTGATACGGATTGAGAAAGCGGACGTGCTGTATTCCCCCGGAAATTTTGGAATGCTGAAGTGTCCGATCCCGCAGGTCCTGATGGTTGCGAACACCATCTATTTTTCGCAGGTCTATCTTTCAACGCTCGGCAGCAAATTGTCATTCAAAAGCAAAGTTGCATTCCGCTTGCGCCGCTGGCTGATCACCCGGAGTGTCCGGAGCGCCGACC
>CAYZVR010000002.1:22128-46969 GCA_964481715.1 uncultured Acidobacteriota bacterium
GATGAGTTGCGCCATTTCGTCAAAGTGAGCCCGAAAAAAGCATTCGTCAATCCATGGGGAACAGCGCTTGCGGAAGTTTCAATCGACACAAGCCAAGTCACTCGCCGGCCGGTTCGTTTGCTCCATGTATCCGTCTACTATGAACACAAAAACTTGGGTACACTCTTTAAGGCGCTGGCCCTATTGAACGAACATGCGGCGCAGCCTTTTGTCCTGAAGACGACGGCGAATCCGTTGGGCGAAACAGCCAGCGTGAAAGAAGTTTTCCAGTCGGACAAGGAACTTGCAGGGCGACCGGAGATTGCCAAGTGGGTCGAATTTATCGGCTTGCTTCCCTCTGACGAAGCCTGGCACCTTTACAGAGAAGCGGATATCTTCGTATTCCCGTCTCTGACCGAGTCGTTCGGGTTGCCACTGGCGGAAGCGATGGCCCACGGTCTGCCGGTTGTGGCGTCCGATACACCAGCGAGCCGTGAAATTTGCGGCGACGCGGCGGTATACTTCCAGCCCATTGACCCGGAGGATCTGGCGGCAAAGATTCGTGAGGTGTCGAGTAACGAAAGCCTACGGAAGCGCCTTGCCGATGCCGGCCGGCGGCGCGCGGCGACGTGCTTCCGCTGGGATGGACATGCCCGCCTGTTGGCGGCGGCATTCAGCAGATTGATGTCCGCGAGACGGCATCCGGGATAAAATAGCGGGCCTTGCGGAGGAGATTATCGCGTGGCAAAAAAACCTAAGGTCGTCATCTTGTGCGGCGGGATGGGAACGCGCCTCCGCGAAGAGACGGAGTATCGCCCAAAACCGCTCGTCGAAATCGGCGGGAAGCCCATCCTCTGGCATATCATGAAAATCTATGCGCACTTCGGGTTCAAGGATTTCGTGCTTTGTCTGGGCTTCAAAGGCGACATGATCAAGCAGTATTTCCTGAACTACAAGCTCATGAACAACGATTTCACTCTCCGGTTGGGTACGCGCGATGAGCCTGAGCTCCACGGCCCGCCGGAGCGCGAAGATTGGTCGATCACGTTTGCCGAGACTGGCCTTGAAGCCATGACCGGCACTCGCCTGAAGAGAATCGAGGCGTATATCAGAGAAGACAATTTTATGGTGACCTACGGTGACGGCGTGGCCGACGTTGATATCACGAAGCTTTGGGCCTTCCACCAGCGCCACGGCAAGATGGCCACGGTAACCGGCGTGCGCCCGATTTCGCGATACGGTGAATTGGCTTCGGAAAACGGCCGCGTTAGAGAATTTCGCGAGAAACCACAATCGCAAAATGAATTTGTCAATGGCGGTTTTTTCGTATTTCGCAAAAAGTTCTTTAATTATCTCGAAAACGACAACCAGTGTGTCCTCGAAGCGGGTCCGCTCGAGCGGCTGGTCCGCGACGGCGAGCTTATGACCTACATGCATTCCGGATACTGGCAGTGCATGGACACCTATCGCGATTTCATTCTTCTGAACGAGTTGTGGGGAAAAGACCCGCCGTGGAAAGTATGGAATCGTTGAACGACGACCGTCAATTCTGGTCCGCGCGGCGTGTATTGGTCACCGGGGCAACCGGCGTGGTGGGTTCCTGGGTAACCAAGGACTTGCTGGAGCGCGGGGCTGTGGTCGCCGCGCTGGTCATGGAAGCTGACCCGCAATCGGAGCTCTTTCGCAGCGGGTGCATCAAGCGAGTCCACGCGGTTGATGGAAGGCTGGAAGATTTCAGCGTCTTGGAACACGCCCTGGCCGAATACGAGGTAGACACCGTGATCCACCTGGGGGCGCAGGCCATCGTGGGGACTGCGGACGCTGCGCCGCTGGCGACCTTTGAAACCAACGTGCGTGGCACCTGGAACCTCTTGGAAGCCTGCCGCCGGCGTCGTAACGCGATCCGAGGGATTGTCATCGCGTCGAGCGACAAAGCCTATGGAGAGCACGACCATCTTCCCTACACGGAGGACATGCCGCTCAAAGGAAGAGGGACCTATGAAGTATCCAAAAGCTGCGCGGATTTGATCGCCCAGGCCTATCACCACACTTATGGGCTCCCGATTGCGATTGCCCGGTGCGGAAACGTTTTTGGCGGCGGGGATCTCAACTGGTCGCGTATTGTCCCCGGAACCATCCGCTCGCTGGGTCGTGGCGAATCGCCGGTCATCCGGTCCGATGGCCAGTACGTCAGAGACTATTTCTATGTGAAGGATGCCTCGCGGGCTTACTTGACTCTTGCGGCGCAACTGGATTCCCGCGAAGTTTGCGGCGAAAGCTTCAATTTTGGCGCCGAATCACGGCTAACGGTGCTGCAAATTGTGAATAAGATCAGCCGGCTGATGCAGTGCGAACACATCAATCCGACCGTATTGAACCGGGCGCAAGGTGAGATCCGCAGCCAGTATCTTTCCTCGGCCAAGGCGGCGCGAGTGCTCCAGTGGAAGCCTGCCTACAGCTTGGATGAGGGGCTCGGGGAAACCATTCAATGGTACAAAAAGTTCTTCAGCGAAAATGACTTTTGAATGGTGGGTTTTCATGATTCTTATCCGTGAACGGAGGATGATGCAATGAGCGAGGCACCAATGCCCGATGGGTGCAAAATTCTAAAGGGAGAGCGATTGATCGAAGGCGTCAAGATTATACCCTTACGCCGCATCCCGGACGAGCGCGGCACGATCCATCACATGCTCAAGCGCACCGATCCTCACTTTATCGAATTCGGTGAAATCTACTTTTCGACCGTCAATCAAGGCGTGGTCAAGGGGTGGCATCGGAATCGAGCCATGACATTGAACTACGCCTGCGTCCTGGGGCAGATCAAGCTGGTGCTCTACGATGAACGAAACGACTCGCCTACCCGAGGGTCGCTGGTCGAAATCTTTTTGGGACTTGACAACTACGTGCTGGTCGTCGTCCCTCCTGAAATCTGGAACGGCTTCAAGGGAATTACCTCACCCAACGCGATGGTGGCGAATTGTTGCACGCACCCGCACGACCCTTCGCTCACCACTCGCCTTGATCCTTTCAAAAACCATATCCCCTACGATTGGGCCGTAAAGCATTGCTGAAGGGGAGGAATCGGGCATGGCCTTGGATCGCTACGATATGTTTCCGCACGTTGAAGACCGCATGACCATGACCATCCGGGAGTGGCTTTGTTTCCATTTCACGATGCACCGCCACTACAACACGTACAAGGACCGGAAGGTCGTGAAGACGCCCTTCGACTGGGTGGTGCTCGGCGATATCATTCAAGATACCAAACCTGAGGTCATCATCGAGGTCGGATCGTTCGAAGGTGGCACGGCCCTGTGGATGGCCGACCTGCTGGATGCGATGAAGATTCCCGGCAAAGTCATCGGGATTGACGTCAAGCCCACTCCGTTGAAAGTGGAACATCCCAGGCTCTCGTGGGTCATCGGGGACTGCCTGGACCCAAATACGATCAGCCAGGTCGAGAAGTTATGCGATGGAAAGCACGGCATGGTGATTGAGGATTCGGATCACAAATACCACGTCACCAAGGGGATTCTTGAGAACTACGAGCGCTTTGTCGCGATTGGATGTTACTTCATCGTGGAAGATACTATCGTCGACTTCATAGAAATGCCGCCCTTCCCGGGTCCGCTTAAGGCCGTGCAGGAATTCATGGAGACGCACCGCGAAACATTCGTTACCGACCGCTCTCGCGAAAAGTACATCATCACCCACAATCCCATGGGCTATCTCTTGCGCATCGCCTGACCGGGCCCAGCGGCCGGTCTAGAAAACCGTATGAGCATTCGCATCCCTTTGTTCAAACCGCTTATCGGCCCGGAGACGTTTAAGGCCGCGACCGATGCGCTGGAACTCGGCTGGCTGGGCATGGGTTCGTTCGTCAAGGAATTTGAAGAAAGGCTCGCGGAGTTTCTCGGCCTGAAGGATAGGTTTGTCGTTGCGGTAAATACCGGCACTTCGGCGCTGCATCTGGCTATGCGCCTCGCGGGCGTGGGGCCGTGCGACGAAGTTATCACCGCGTCGCTGAACAACATCGGTGATTTCCAGGCCATCAAAGCCGCGGGCGGTGACCCGGTCTTTTGCGACATCCGCGAAGACAATCTGGGTATTGACGCCGAAAAAGCTGCAGAGCTGGTGGGCCCGAAGACCAAGGCGATGATCGCCATGGACTACGCCGGCGTCCCCTGCCAGCTCGACGAACTTTCTGCCCTGGCGAATCGCCACGGCCTTCGAGTGATTCACGACGCGGCACATTCATTTGGCGGGTCTTACAATGGGGAAAAAATCGGTAGCTTCGGCGATCTGGTGATGTTTTCCTTCGACCCCATCAAAAACATCACCTGTATTGACGGTGGAGCGTTGGTTGTGAATACAAAGGAAGAAGTCGAACAGCTCCACCGCGAACGTTTGCTGGGAATGGACCAGAGCGCCAGCCGCATGTATTCGAACAACCGCGCCTGGACATACGATGTGGCGACGCTCGGCTTCCGCTATCACATGGCGAATCTCCACGCGAGTATCGGCGTCTCGCAGCTCAAGCGCGTTGAGGAAATCGTCACGAGCCGGCGTGAGGCCTGCCGTCTTTACTCAAAGCTCTTCCAAGGGGCGGAGGGCATGATCATTCCTCAAACGGATTTCGAAGGCGTTGCCCCCTTCATTTACACCATTCGCGTACTGAGAGGAAAACGGCAGGGTCTCATCGAGGCGCTTCAGAAGAGCGGCATAGAAACCGGCATTCACTGGATTCCGGGTCACAATTTCACTCTCCTCAAGAATTGCCGGCGCGGCGACTTGAGCGTGACGGATCGCGTCGCGCAGGAGATCCTGACGATTCCTCTCCATCCCTTTATGGATTCCGGCTTGGTTCGCCAGGTCGCTTCGGCCATCCTGGACATGCTGAAGAAACTTTGAGAGATGGCAAAGCTTCTTGACCTGGAGTACTGCCTATGCAATCGTTTTCGTGACTGATCGTGCGGTACGGGATTGTGTGTTCCCCCCGAGCCGCAGGAGTGGAAATCAACGTGAGCGCGACCTGTCTGCTTTGCGGAGCAACTGACGCACAACAGTTCTTGGAACCGCGCAGCATTCCGGTCCTTCAGAACCGCATCGTCAAGGAGCCGGTTGCGGCGCGCGCGTTTCCGCGCGGAGAGGTCGCCTTCTCCTTTTGCGGGTGTTGCGGCCTGGTCTTCAACGGCGCGTTTGGGAACGCTCGCCTGGATTTTTCGCCTGAATACGATAACTCGCAGACATGCTCTTCCACCTATCAGAATTATTTGGAGGCACTCGCAGAACACCTGATTGTGAAATTTGAATTAAGCAACAAGCAGGTGCTCGAAATCGGCTGCGGTAAAGGATCTCTTCTTCGACTCCTTTGCCGGGGCGATCGCAACCAAGGAGTTGGATTCGATCCGAGCTATGTCGGCCCTGCTGACCTAGAAGGCGGAGCCGTTCGCTTTGTCCGAGAGTTATACAACGGGCAGCAAGTCAATACACCAGTTGATCTGGTTGTTTGTCAGCATGTGCTTGATCACGTCGCGGACCCCCTTCAAATGCTGACCCAAATCCGCGGCATCATTGCCGACCGGCCCGGGGCTTCTTTTTTTTGCGAAGTCCCTGACTTGGCTTGGATTTTGGAAAACTTCAGCTTTTGGGATTTGTGTTATGAGCGCTGCTCTTATTTTTTTCCGGAAACGCTGGCTTGGGCGTTCCGGCGAGCGGGATTTGAAGTGACTCTAACCGCACGAGCTTTTCAAGGTCAATACATTTGGTTGGAAGCGAGGCCGACCGATCCAGCTCATTGCGAACCCGAATTTCCCGACAAGGTTGCCGAGTTCTCACAAAGGATTCGGCAGTTCGCTCGCGGCGTCGAAGCTAAAATGGCCGACTGCCTGACACGCCTTCGGCAGTTTCACGCCGAGGGCGGCTGCGCAATCTGGGGCGCTGCGACCAAAGGAGCCATGCTCCTGAACCTTCTCGACCCGGAATGCAAGCTGGTGCGTTACGTCGTGGACATCAACCCCAACAAGCAGGGCGGCTACATACCGGGAACTGGTCATCTCATCGTATCGCTGGAGCAGCTGCGGGAATCACGGGTTGCCGGAATCCTGCTGATGAACCCGAATTATCTCGGAGAAAATGTTCAACTCTTAAAACGGCTGGGCGTGACCACCCGCCTCGAATGCGCTTGAGGTCCTCAGCTTCTTCGGCCGGATTGGGTTATCATCGAGTGGATCTTTGGAAGCCGAGCCGATGACCAGCTCTTCACTCAAACCACTGATTACGACGCTGATTCCCACCTACCGCCGCCCCAAGCTTCTGCGCCGAGCGATCCGCAGTGTGCTGGCCCAGACGTATCCGAACTTTGAAGTCCACGTATTCGACAACCATTCCGAAGACGAGACGGCGGCGGTCGTTCAGGAGTTTTCGAGTGCCGATCCTCGGGTCAAATATCATTGCCACAGCCAAAACATCGGAATTCTCGAGAACTTCGCCTACGCGATGGAGCGCGTGGAGACCCCGTTCTATTCCTTTCTTTCCGATGACGACTTCTTGCTTCCCGACTTTTTTGAGATAGCGATGGCGGGTTTTGAGGCGCATCCTCAGGCGATCGTTTCGGCACTTCTGACGCTGTTCGTTGACGAACGCGGCGAACTGACTGCGAGCCAGGTGCTGGGATGGAAAGAAGGTCTGTACGAGCCTCCCTCGGGTCTGCTCGAGTTCCTGAAATCCGGATTCCTCACCTGGACGGGGATGCTGTTTCGGCAGGAAGTGATCGACAAAGTAGGACCGCTGGATACCTCGGCGCACGGCTATTGCGACACCGACTTCCTGATGCGAACCGTGCCGCGTTTTCCTCTCGTGGTTACCGCAAAGCCGGGGGCCGTATTTGTGGTGCATGCGGGATCGAGCACATCTCAGCCGCGGTTTGAAGCGATTTGGCCGGGTCTTATTACCGTCATGCGGAAAGCCACGGAGTGCCTGGAAGTTCCACCTGAAAAAAAACAGCACCTAGCCGGCGTACTGACGAAGTGGCACATTCGGATTATTTCGCGGTGGTGCATTCAGTTTACACTCAAGAAAGATTTCGAATCGGCTTTGAAGTCGGCCCGCCTATTGCTGGAACTATACGATAGGAGAATCGCGGCCTCTATTTTGAGTGCAATCGCCCGCATCTGCCGGGCTTTTCCTCCGGCATATTGGGTGGGCTCCGGACTCAATAAGGTTCGAGAGGCGATGGTTAATTCCGGCATTGACCGCTCCAAGCTGCCATTGGGCGATTTGCGCAGACTGGTCCAACTTGAAGGTAATACAAAACGTACATCCAGCGAATTGAGCCGTGAGTATTCCTGACACACGAATCGTGGAAAAAGTCGGGCAGCGCGACATGAAGGACCGTTGGGCGCCGCGGCGGATCACCCTCGAACTACGCCTCGGAAACTTCATTCTTTTCTCCAAGTCCATTTCGGCAAAGGAACTTGTCGTTCACTTCAGCCAGTTATCCAGCGACCCTGGCGAGCCTCCGCCTCCGATTGAAGAATTGTCTTCCGGACTGGAGGCGGCGCTCATTTCTGCCCACCCGATTGCGAAGAGGCTGCCAGCTCTTGAGTTTCATCCACGAGTTATCCGCTATGTCCCAGCCCACTACCGGCGTTTCTCGATAGACCTCCAGGGATCATTTGATGACTATCTCAAGAAGTTTTCCTCAAAATCGCGCAAGACCCTGGCGCGCGAGGTGCGGAGATTTTCGGAGCTTTCCGGCGGGACGCTCTGCTGGCGTGAATATCGGGGAAGGGATGATTTGGAGGAATTCAATCGGCTGGCCAGAGAAGTATCGAAGAAGAGCTGGCAAGAGAAGCTCCAGGACATCGGATTTCCGGAAAGCGCCGAGTTTTGGGACGAATTGTCGGAGCGGGCAGTTCGTGACGCGATGCGCGGGTATATCCTTTTTCACCGGCAACGGCCAGTCGCCTATGCCTATTGCGAAGTTGAAGGTGGGGTCCTGGTCTACGGACTGGTTGGATACGACAGCGAATATGACCGTTGGTCTCCCGGCACGGTCCTGCTCTATCTGATCATCCAGAAGCAATTTCAAGAGCGTATTTTTTCCTCCTTCGACTTAGGCGGGCGCGAGGATTGGTACAAGGAATTTTTTGCAACGCGCAGCACGCTGTGTGCGGATATCCTTTATTTCCCCCGCCATGCCCGGAACATTCTCTTTCTGCTCCTGCATAGAAGTTTTTCGTCCCTGAATCGCACTGCTTCTCGAGCCTTGGAACTCTTGCATTTGAGATCCTTCGTCCGAAGACTCCTGCGCAAAAAAATTCCGGCCGTCGTCCTGTCAGGAGACCGCAGCGGGGTCTCTTTTTGACGGTGTGGCATGGGGCGGGTAAAATGAGCGATTCGGCCGTGCTAGACTCGGCCGAGGCGGGCGCAAGCAGTTAGCGCCTGGTGCACATCCTCCAATCGTTTTTCTATTACAGTTGGATATGGGCGAGACAGGCTTCACCGAACATGCCGAAGCGTTGAGCGCCGGCGAGCGCCTCCGCCTGATGCGGGACGGACTGGTCAACAATTCCGCTTCCGCAGTGTCGGCGATCGTCGGGATCATTCTCGTCCCCATCATGCTGAATGGACTCGGGACGGAGTCCTACAGCCTCTGGATCGCCGCCCTCGCCTTGCTCGGCATGCCAGCGGGGTTTGATTTCGGGCTCGGCGCCACGGTCGTCCGGGAGGTTGCCGCCCGCGGACACGAATCGGGAGAGGACCCAGCGGCCTTCGTTCAAGCCGCCGGAAATGCTTATTTGCTGTACGGAATGCTGGGGGGCCTGGTGATCGCGGCGCTCGGTCTTCCTTTGAGCCGCGGATTACATCTTTCTCCATCCGTTCAACAGGTTGCGCCAGTGGTTTTTGCCCTGGGCGGTGTTTGCTTTTTTGCCGAGCAACAGATGGCTTTTGCCTCGGCCACCCTGCGCGGACTGCGGCGGTTTGATGCTGTCAACTTGATCAGTGCTGCCGCCGTTCTCGTGAGGGCGGTGGGTCTTGTGGCGCTCCTCAAAGCCGGGGAAGCTCTGGTAGCCCTGATGGCCTGGTACGCACTGGCGGCCGTCGGAGTATCGATACTTGGATTCGCCGTGGTTGGCAGGCTTGATTCGAGTCTGAGACTCCGGCTCGCCCGGCTTCGCTGGGGCCCGTTGCGGGCCCACATATCATTTGCCTTGGCCAGCCAGATGATCAGAATTCTGATCCAAACGATCTGGGAAACCGGTCCGCTCCTCGTGGGTCTCGTATTGGGCTCGGTTTGGATCGTGCCCTTCTACATTGGCCAGAAATTTCCGTACACGACGGTCGGAGCGACATGGCGCGTTGCGGAAGTCTTGTTCCCCGCCGCAAGCCGGGATGAGCGAACCGATAACGCTGCTCGAACACGGGAGACCCTTGAACTTGGAACGCGGTGGATTGTCACTCTGTCGGTCCCGGTATGCTTGGTCTTTTGGGCCCTGGGGCCGGATCTCCTCCGTGCCTGGGTCGGTGAGGCAAAGCCCGAGCCGGTTCGAGTGTTGTGGCTCATGACGGCCGTCGTCCTGGCGGACGCGCTGGGCTTGGGCTCCCTGTATATACTGTGGGGCTACGGACGCGCCCGGTCTCTCGTGGCCGTCCTGGGAACCGTGGCGGCCTCAACCGTGGTGCTTTCCCTCGTGCTCCTGAAAACCGTTGGCGTTTCGGCAGTCGCCATAGCGATGTTGATCTCGATCGCTACGGGTTCGGGTGCACTTCTCTACATGGCTTCAAAGATGTGCGGCATGGGAATCTACGAACTGGTCCGCAAGAGCTTCCGGGGCCTTCTTCTACCCTCACTCTTCAGCGCTGCGGTGGCGGTGGGCATTTCAAGGGCCTTTCCTGTGAACGGCTGGCTGGAAGTTGTCGGCGCAAGCATGGTGATCGGGTCAGCGTATCTGGTGTCGTTCTATTTCAGTGGTGCGCGGGCCGAAGAGCGTGAGCTGGCACGCCAGATGGCAAGCTTGCCCATCTTGGCCCTGCGAGCGAGTTTAAAGATTATTCATCGCTCCGATTCCATCGGCGGGTGAATCCCACTGCGAAGTTTGCAAAGGGCCGGTGCCTAGTAATCCCATGCGGCGGCATCAGTTCAAAGGTCATCGTGATGGACCGTCTAACAAGGCTGAGAATCATTGCAGACGTTGCACGCGAAATTCCCAAGAACTTCGCGATGATGATCCCACCCGTGCGCGCTTGGAGGCTGCGCTCGCCACGTCCGAGCAGATACTTCACCGAAGTGACGGAAGCGGAGCTGAAGCAGTACGCTCTATCGGCGCTCGAAATGTTATTAGAGTTCTACCCCGGATCGAAGATAAGGGGTGCCACAGTGGTGGAAATTGGTCCGGGTGATAACATAGTCCAGGGAATAGCCGTTCTGGCTTTGGGGGCTGCCTCGTATCACGCCGTTGACCGCTTCATGGGGGACGTCTACTCTGAGAATGCCCGGCGCTTGTATCGGCGTGTCGCCGAAGAATTGCCGAAGAGATACAATATTTCCAGGGAGTCGATCCCTGACCTTGGCACTTATCCCCAATCCTTGGAAGGGAAGAAGGTGATGCTCTGGCGAAAGGGCATCGAGGATTTTGAATCGCTCGGCCTTGCGGGCAAGGCCGACCTGGTCTTCAGTCACGGGGTCGGCGCACACGTCGCTTCAGCGAAAGCCTTTGCCCGGGCGAGTTATGGATGGCTCAAGCCGGGCGGGACCGCAGTGCACCGAATTGATTTCGGGCCGGTCGTCTGCTGGGATCGTTACACGAACCCCTTGACCTTCATGACGGTCAACAACGTGTTGTGGAGTCTTGCCAGCTCTCATCGAGGGATTTCCAATCGGGTTCGCTTTCATGAGTTTTGTGAAATATTTAGGGACGTTGGGTTCCAAGTGACGACGCGGGTTCTGGATAACTATAAACGCGAACACGCCGAAGAGATCCGCCCGTATCTCAATGGATCTCTGAAGCAAGCTGCCGTTGAATCTCTGCAAGTTGCGCGGGCGGATTTCATTTGCGTCAAGCCCGGCTGAGGCCGCCGCGAGGTTTGGAACATTCGAGCCCTGAGGGCGACAAAAGCCGTGAGTGTTAATTTCCTGAGAGGCTTTTGACGGTGAAACAGAAAGTCCGCCAGGCGGCGCGCAGCATGGCCTTGTCATTGCTGGGAACAGTTGCCGCCCCGCCCAAGGGTTCGTTCTTGCGCGCGCTGTACTTTCATGAGGTCAGTCCGCAACATGCCGCAAACTTTGCGGTAATTCTCGAACGCCTCAAGCGAGAAGGGGAATTCGTTGATACCCAAACTTGCCTGGTGATGCTCGGCGGCCTGAAGCCGGTGGAAGGGCGATATTTTCACTTGTCCTTTGACGACGGCCATCGCACCCTGCTCGAGTACGCCGCTCCAGTTTTGAAGCGGCTGGGAATTCCTGCGGTGTTTTTTGTTTGCACGTCTTGGGTCGGAGTGGAACTAGACGCTCTGACCTGGAACGATCTCAAGAAATTGCAGTCCTGGGGATTCGAAGTCGGGTCGCACACTCGATCGCACGCAAACCTGGCCGAAGCCTCACGAATGGGAAAGCTTGAAGAGGAGGTTTTGGGTTCGAAGCAGGATATTGAACAGCGGCTGGGCACGACGTGCAAATACATCGCCTGGCCTTACGGCAGGAAGCGTGATATCAACAAGGCCTCCATTCAGGCCATCGTGCAGGCAGGATATCGGGCGTGCTTCGGCGCGTTTCGCGGTAGCATTTATGCCGGGAAGACGAACCCCTTTCAAATTCCCCGGCACCACCTGGAAGCGAGCTGGCCCTGGAAGCACGTCCGTTATTTTGCGCATGGTCACGGCGAGAAGTGACGAGGGCACCTCACTCTTTGACCGTCAAGGGGGGTCGAGGCTGAGACGGTAGGTCTGAATCGGTATTCCATGGAGAATTCCGTGATGGAGTAGGCTCTGATGGACTGGGCTGGTCGGAAAGTTCTGGCGACGGGCGGCTGTTCGTTCATCGGCTCGCATCTGGTAGATGCGCTGGTCGAGCAGAAGGCCTCCGTCCGCGTGGTGGACAATCTCTCGAGCGGGCGGCTCGAAAACATCGCAGAGCATGTCAAGAGCGGGCGGGTTGAGTTTCTTGAAGGTGAGCTGCTCGACCCTGAGGTCATCCGCAAGGCCGTGCGGGGAATAGAGGTTGTATTCCATCTGGCCGCGGACCACGGCGGCCGCGGGTACGTGGACTTGCACCAGGCCGCGTGCGCCACGAATCTGACCCTGGATGGTTTGGTATTCCTCGCTTGCCGGAAGGGGGGCGTTCAGAAGGTCGTTTACGCCTCGTCCGGGTGTGTTTATCCCAATTTTCTCCAGAAAGATCCGGACGAATTGCTCTTTTTGAAGGAAGATCTCGTGGGCCCGCCTTACGAAGCCGACAACATGTATGGCTGGGCGAAGCTGGCAGGTGAGATGTCGCTTCAGGCCTTTTACCGCGATTGGGGGATGAAGTCGGTTTCGCTGCGCTACTTCACCGTTTACGGGCCGCGGGGGCATGAGAACCACGCCGTTATTGCCATGATCGCGCGGGCCTTCGTCCGGCAAAATCCTTTCGTTGTCTGGGGCGACGGCCGTCAAATCCGCAACTGGACTTTCGTTAGCGACATTGTGGCTGGAACGCTTCTCGCGGCTGAAAGAATTGACGACGCGAGCGCTCTGAACCTGGGGACGATGGAGAGGGTGCGCGTACTGGACGCCGTCCAGGAAGTTCTGCGCTACTCCGGCCACAAGGCAGAAATCGAATTCCGGCGCGATATGCCGACGGGGCCGTTGAATCGCGTAGCGGACAACTCGCTGGCGAAAAAACTTCTCGGCTGGGAGCCGCGCGTGCGCTTCGTGGACGGCCTGCATCAGACGATGGACTGGTACTTCTCCACACATGACCGCGAGAAGATCGAAGCGGTTCTCGACAACCGGTTGACCGAGCGCTGACATTTCCGGGACGGGAGCAGAGTTTGGCCAGAATTCTCTTGGTCCCCCAGGTGTACCGGCCGGATGCCGTCTCGACGGCGAATCTAATGGCCGATCTCGCCACGGGCCTCCAGGCCGCCGGTCACCAAATGACGGTTCTTACTTCCATTCCACATTACAGCCCGCCTGAGTGGGTCCGCAGCGACCGATCTTTAACGGGCGGTTTTTTCCGCCCCTTCACGGATTCGAATGAGGAGGGTATCCGGGTCCTCCGCATCTACATGCCTCGCAAGGGGCTGCGCGTGTGGTCGCGGCTGCTCGACTACGCGTGGTTTCAATGGGCGGTCACGGTGCTGGGATTGATGAAAGCAGGCTGCTGTGATGTCGTGCTGGTCATCTCGCCGCCTATTACGCTCGGGCTCACCGGGATTCTGCTCGCGCGTCTGCGCCGCGCCGCCTTTGTTTACGACGTTCGCGAGCTTTGGCCGGACGTTCCAGTGCAAATGGGCATGATAAGGAACGGCGCACTGATAAGAATCTTGCACGCACTGGAGAAGTTCGTCTACCGGCGGGCCACGGCGATTTCAACGATTGCCCGCAGTTTTGAAGAAAAACTCAAAGAACGTGGAGTTCCAGCCTCCAAAATCTATTTCAATCCCAATTTCGTAGATGTCGAGAATTTTCATCCAGGCGAAAAAACAAATCCATTTTCTCTGGAACACAATTTGGCCGAGGCGTTTACCGTAATGTACGCGGGGAATATTGGATTGACACAAGGTCTGGAAATTCTGGTCGAAGTGGCCCGCGCATTTCAAGACGATGCGGGCGTTCGTTTCGTCGTGGTGGGAGAGGGTGTTGCCCGGGGGCGGCTCGAAAAAGCCGTCGAGGCATCGAAACTCAAGAATTTCCTCCTGTTACCTTACCAGCCGGCAGAGCGTGTACAGGACCTTTACGCCACGGCCGACGTCAACGTAGTCCCCATGCGCAAAGGGTTCTCATACACCACGGTGCCCTCCAAAGTTTATACCGCCATGGCCGCCGGGCGTGCGGTGTTGCTGGCAGGCGAACCGGACTGCGAAGCAGCGCTCCTTCTGCGAGAGTCGGATGCCGGAATCAGCGTTTCGCCGGAGTCGGTTTCGGAAATGGTCGAAGCCATTCGCCGGATTCGGTCGGACCGCGCCCTTCGCGATCGTATGGGCTCGAATGGTCGCAAGTGGGTTGTGGAGCATTACTCCCGCCAAGCGGTCATTGGCACCTACGACCGGATGATTCAAGAAGTCTGCGCGCGTGCGGGCCTTGGCGAGGTGTAACACGTGTACCGTGTCGCAGACTGCGGTCCCGCCGGGGTGGGGAATGGCCTCATCTTCCGGAAGCGGGTTTCGTCGCGGACGACGAAGAAGTCGGGGGTAGGTGATCCGGCGCTAAACCCTCGCCCTTGGTTATCCCGCAAACCTCCTGCGCAATACGCTCACCCGCCAAACGATGACCCGCGGCGTTCCAATGACCCATTCCAAGGTGCGTGTTTTCAAACCCATTTAGGAAGATGTGGTGAGTTACAGCCCAAGCCTGGAACACATGACCCAGATCCAGAAACTTGATTCCATTCCGTCGGCAAAAGTTCTCGAGGCGATTGTTGGGATAGAACATGTCTTGAATGCCGTAGGCTTTCATGACCCGGTCCCGAACCTCAGGATCGGGGAAGGCTTGGATCTCATCGTCAATGGTGACGACCAGGAAGTCCGCTCCTTTGCTCGAAACTTCATCCCGCATGAGAGCGATGAGTCCCTCCGTAACGCGCCATGCTTCCTTCCAGGCGGGATCGGTGGGCTCATGAAACAGCGTTGCGTAATCGGGCAGGTCGGTCGGTCCGAATCCCTCGACGTGGGGGTAGCGCTCCACCCCGTGTGATCTCCGGCGGCCCTGGATGATGACATCTTTGACCCGCTTCACCACTTGAACGACACGGGACCAAGGAATGAGCTGCCAACCTGTAGAATGTATCTGATAACTTCGTGAATTCCGGAAGGAAGAGTCCAGAACTAATTCCCCGTTGCGGTAGACGAAATAGGGGCGATAAGGATATTCGTCCAGGGGGGGAGAATTATCGTTGATGTCGTTGCTCCAGCACACCACCAGCACTACTATATCGGGCGAGTATTTCCAAACCTTTTCGCGCAACGTCAGCAGTTCCTGAGCTGTACCGTAACCTCCGACCCCGAAGTTCATGACCTCCGTTTGCTTTCCTTGAAGGGCGTCGCAGCCGCGCAATTGCCGCTCCAGGACGGAGCAGAAGTTCTGCTCCCTCGGCACCTGCATCGCTTCTGTATAGGAATCCCCCAGCACGGCAATTCTTATCGTCCCCGCAGGCTTGGCGATGGCGTGCTCCCGGTCATTCAAGCCGTCATTATTTACGCGAACGAAGGATTTTCCCTCCTCCGTGAACCAGCCGGATGTGTTGGGTGGCAAAGCCCAGCCGCGGTCCCAGTCCGCGGTATAAAAGATCGGAAAGGAGATTCCGGCGATGCGCAAACCGATTTCAACCAGAAGGAGTGCGAAGACGATCCCCCCGAGGATCAGCGAAAGGTTCTGAACCCACCGCCTGATACGCATCCGCACCTCAGAAAATTGTGTAGATGAAAGGAGCGATGGCAGAGGACTGCGCGAAGATAATCAGTCCGATTAAGAGAAGGAGAACCACAATCATCGGGGTCAGCCACCACCACTTGTTGCGCCAAAAGAAATGGAGAAGTTCGCCCGCAATCACGAACCGGCTCGTCAGGCTTTCAATGAGCTGCATCGGCGCCGCCTCGTTACGGGGTCATATCCGAAGTCTTTTCGATGAGGCAGTGGCCCAGAACCAGAATGTCCATTCCGCTCCGGACAAAGGTTTGAAACGCTTCCTCGGGAGTGTTGACAATCGGTTCGCCCTTTAAATTGAACGAAGTGTTGAGGACCAAAGGCACTCCCGTCGCCCGCTCGAAGCTCGAAATCAGCCGGTAGTATAACGGGTTGTTCTCCTCCTGTACAGTTTGCAGACGCGCCGTGCCGTCAACGTGCGTCACCGCGGGGATGGAGTCGCGCTTGTTCTCCTTCACTTTCGCGACATAGAGCATGAAGCGGGCAGGGAATTGTCGGTCAGCCTGAGGCAGTTCAAAATACTGTTCGGCCTCTTCTATAAGAACTGAAGGGGCGAAAGGCCGGAAGGGTTCGCGAAACTTGATCTTGGTGTTGACGATGTCCTTCATGCCGGCACTCCGTGGATCCGCCAGGATACTCCGATGACCGAGCGCCCGCGGTCCCCATTCGAAGCGACCCTGAAACCATCCGATGACTTTACCGTCCTGGAGAGCGCTCGTCACGCGCTCCAGCAATCTTTCCTCGTTGTCCAACAACTGGTAACGAATGGAATTCTCGTCCAGGAATTTCTGGATTTCACCCGAACCGTACTCTTCGCCCCAGAAGGCATGTTCCATCACAAATTGACGGGGACGGCCCAGCACGGTGTGATAGGCGTAGAGCGCAGCGCCGAGGGCGCCTCCGCCGTCGCCTGCCGAGGGCTGGATGTAGATTTCATCGAATAAGCCTTCGCGGAAAATTGTTCCATTGGCGGCGCTGTTCAGGGCCACCCCTCCCGCCATGCAGAGCTTCGTGAGACCCGTTTCCCGCTGCGCGTGCCGCGCCATCCTGAGCATCACTTCCTCGGTCACAGACTGAATGCTGGCCGCGACGTCGGCATAATACTGGTTCTGCTTGCTCGCGGCGTCGAAGTTGGCGGGCTTTTCGCCGAAATAGGACGGGTAGCCACTCGTGGAGGTAAAGAAATTACTTCGGGGATCACGCGGCGGGCCGAACAGCGCTTCAAATTTGGAGTTGAAGGTCTTCTCCGGGGAGTAGTGGAAAGAGAAGTAATCCATGTCGAGCTCAAATCCGCCGTCACTCTCGATGCGAATCAGCTTCTCAACCTTGTCGCGATAAAGGGGTTTGCCGAAGGGCGCCATTCCCATGACCTTGTATTCGCCCTCGTTGACTTCAAAGCCCAGGAATGCTGTGAAGGCGCTGTAAAGGAGCCCCAGGGAATGGGGAAACCGAATCTCCCGCAGAAGTTTGATGTCCGTCCCCTTGCCGACACCGAGCGCGGCCGTAGTCCACTCGCCCACGCCGTCAACGGTGAGAATCGCAGCCTCTTCGAATGGTGAGCAGAAGAAAGCGCTCGCGGCGTGGGATAGGTGATGCTCGCTGAAAAGAATTCTGGATGGATCGATGCCGAGCCTTTTCTGAATCAAGCCTTTGATCCAGAGTTTCTCTCCGAGCCAGGAAATCATTGCCTCGCGAAAAACGTGGTGCGAGCGTGGAAAAGTTTGGAGGCTGGTGAGCAGGAGCCGCTCAAATTTGACAAAGGGCTTTTCAAAGAACACCGCGTAATCGAGATCGGCGGCGCGGAGCCCGCCCCGTCTGAGGCAAAACTCGATGGCGCGTTGCGGAAAATCAAAATCGTGCTTCTTGCGGGTGAATCGCTCCTCTTCGGCTGCGGCGACCAGGACGCCGTCGCGCAGAAGCGCCGCTGCCGCATCGTGGAAATAACACGAGACCCCCAGGATGTGCATCAAGACTGCCTCTTGGCGCGTTCCATCGCGGCGGCGTCTTCCTGCGGTTTGGGACGCCACCCGCGCGGCGTTCCCGACTTGAGGCTCAAGGGATCAGAGGTCCACCGCACCACCAGCGCAAACGGACACACGACGACAAAGTAAAAAACCATCAGAATTATCCGCGCCTGAAAATTACCGATTTTCCTGGCGAGACTTTTCCACGCTTCCCACAGGCTACGCCATGTGCTCGACATGCCGAGTCTCCTGCGCTTCGCGTACGGAATGCTGCACACGACGCCAGGAAGGTATCGTCTGCGCAAAGCAATTTTGCCCGCCGGACTCTACCCGCGGTTCGAGAAGCGACACAAATCCTGCCGAACGGGCTGGATGGGGGGTAGCGCTCAGTACTGCGGCGATTTTGTTGGTCCTCCGATACATTTTGCGTCGCAACTTGGCCGGAATCTACCATAAGGACAGGGCCGGAGGGAAATTCATCCGCAGAATCCTGTGACCGAGGGTCGGGGAAAGGTGAGGGGCGGTTATCCGGAAGGTATTAGAAAATAAAGAACAGCAGTGGTTCGGGGAGCGCGCTATCTTGTCTTCCCCAATGCTTTGAACTATATTGAGAAGCTCAGCGTCCCACGCAAACCGTCACGACGGCTCCGCGCGTCAGGTTCCGGGTCGCATGATCCTGCGTGGCTTGGCGACTTGTCTCACAGGCGAGCCTTTCCGATGTTACAGCGTCCGATTCTACATGACCTTGGAAAGCCGCCGGAAGCATCTTCCGGGCCGAGCTATTCTGAATCCCCGCAGACTGTACTCACGGAGGGATTCTATCAACGCTATTTCAAGCGGGCCTTTGATTTTGTGGTTTCGCTTGCCGCCTTGGTCCTCGTCAGCCCATTACTTTTGATTTTCGGTCTGCTGGTCCGATTGTCGTCGCGCGGACCGACCTTCTTCCGCCAGATTCGTTTGGGACGCGACGGCCGACCCTTCCGAGTCATCAAGTTTCGCACCATGCGCGAGGGAGCTGAGAAGGGCGGCCCGACTGTGGTCGTTCCCGGCGACGAGCGGCTGACGGCGGTCGGCGGTTTTCTGCGGCGCACTAAATTAGACGAACTGCCGCAACTGTTCAACGCCCTGCGGGGCGACATGAGTCTGGTTGGCCCTCGTCCGAGGGTCCCTGAGGAAGTCGATCTCTCGCTCCCCGAAGAACGTGCTCTGCTGATCGTGCGTCCGGGGCTGACGTCATACGCCTCCCTGTATCATCGCGTGGAGGCGGAATACTGCTCGCAGCACGAGGATCCCGGACACGCTCACCGGCTGACCCTCCTTCCCCAAAAGACCTATTTGGATAGTGAGTACGTCAAGAATCTCAGTTTTGCGCTGGATTTGAAGCTGATCTTTTTGACAGCCGCCCTGGTTTTCATTCCAGGGACAGCGCGCCCGAAAGTGGTCAAATTCTTCGGCCTGGAAATCCATCCCCACGGCCGCCTGGCTCAAATGGTCTTGGACGCGGCGATATTCGCCTGCGCGGCATGGCTAGCGTACTGGCTGCGCTATGAACATCAGGTTCCCGCAGACTACCATTGGCAAAGGGTCGTAGTGGTCATCGTGTTGCCCCTGCTGCGCCTGGCCGCCAACCAGCGCTTCGGAATCTACCGAATGATATGGCGCTACGTGAATTTGTCGGACGCCACGATGCTTGCCATGTCGTTGGGAGTGGTCTCAGGGGTCCTGCTCTTTCTTCGCGCCTTTCTGCCCTCCGATAACAATGTCGCCAATTACTTCCAGATTCCGCTAACCGTGATCGCCATGGAGTACCTGCTCAGTTCGGGCGCGTGCCTCGGATTGCGCGGGCTGCGACGCATGCTTTACGAAATGGGCCATCGTTACCAACCGTTGCCGGGGGGAAGAAAGAGCCGCGTCCTGATCCTGGGGGCGGGATTCTCCGGGCTGGGAATTGCTTTGGAAATGGCACGATTGCCACACCTCGAAGTAGTGGGCTTCGCGGACGACGACCCCGCAAAGCAGGGTCGCCTGATCGCGGGGTTTGGGGTCCTTGGAACTTGCGACCATGCGGCAGACCTGATTCGTCAGTACGACGTCCAGGACGTTATCCTATGTATCCCCTCGTCGGCGGTTGGGCGAATTCGTTTTCTCACCGACCAATGCCGGAGCGCGGGGGCGCAAGTTCACCTCGTGCCCGGGATCGATCAAATCTTGAAGACGGAGACCGAGCGGGCGGCAGCGGCCGGACGGGTTGCAGCGGAAACGACGAAGGTCAATTGAGCGCTCGGTGCTCGACGAGCAGGCTTCATTTTTCGAAAGTTTTCGCGCGCGCCTGAGGGGTACATCCCAGAAAACGTGAAGGGTTATCCCAACACCGCTCTTAACTCCTGACTTTCCGCTTCACTTTGAAGAATGGCGGCAATCGATATTTCCCCTTCGAACGGGCACAAACGTGTTAGGGCAAGCAAGACCATGAAATGCGGCGATGATCGCGACGGCAGATCTCGGGTCAGGGGAGCATGATCATCCTGGGGCTGAACGCCTACCATGGCGACGTCTCCGCAGCTCTCCTGTGCGACGGCGAGTTGGTTGCCGCCGTCGAAGAAGAACGCTTCCGCCGCGTAAAACATTGGGCGGGATTTCCACGCGATTCCCTCCGAGCTTGCCTGGAAATCGCTGGCGTTAAATCCAGCCAAATCGAACATTTCGCGGTTTCTCGCAACCCGCGCGCTCATCTGCTCAGAAAGGCCGCATTCACGCTTCGCAATCGCCCGAGTTTCTCGCTCGTTAGCGAACGCGCGCGGAATGCCCTCCAGGTTCGCGGCCTTCCCCGGCTGATCGCTGAGGCTCTGACCCTGGATGAGCGCAGTGTCCGCAAGCGATTGCATTGGGTCGAACACCACCCAACGCATCTTGCCAGCGCATTTTTTGTTTCGCCTTTTGACCAGGCGGCCATATGTGCGATTGACGGGTTCGGCGATTTTGTCAGCACCTCGTCGGCGATGGGGCGAGGGAACTCCTTTGAAGTTTTGAATCGTATTTTCTTCCCACACTCACTGGGGATCTTCTACCTGGCCCTCACCCAGTTCCTGGGATTCCCCAAATATGGCGACGAATACAAAGTGATGGGCCTTGCGCCCTACGGTGAACCTCGTTTCGCCGCCGCGTTGCGCCGGCTGATTCGATTGCAAAGCGGCGGCGCATTTGAGCTCGACCTTTCGTACTTCAACCACTGGTCGACCGGCGCGAGCATGACTTGGGACGAAGGCGAGCCGATTCTCTCGCCCGTCTATACTCCCAGGCTGGAGGACTTGCTCGGCCCGGCTCGCCGCCCCGAAGAACCTCTTGGCCCCCAGCACGCGGAAATCGCCGCGTCGCTGCAAGTGGTCTTTGAAGAGGCGGAGTTTCACGTCCTCAAGGGCCTTTACGAAAAAACTATGACTCCCCAACTGTGTCTTGCCGGCGGATGTGTCATGAACAGTGTGGCCAACGGAAAAATTCTCGAGCGGACTCCTTTCAAGGAAATTTACGTCCAGCCCGCCGCTGCCGACAACGGCACGTCGCTGGGAGCCGCCTTTTACGTCTGGCATCAGGTGCTCGGGCATCCG
Source organism: uncultured Acidobacteriota bacterium (assembly GCA_964481715.1). Lineage (GTDB taxonomy): Bacteria > Acidobacteriota > Terriglobia > UBA7540 > UBA7540 > JAHEKS01. The sequence goes on from CAYZVR010000002.1 coordinate 43,301, forward strand.
CGCCGCTTCGTCATGGAACACACCTACTGGGGTCCGGAATTCGCCGACGCGGACCTCGCTCAGGAATTATCAACAAGGCGGATGGAATTAGAGGCTCGAAATTGCTCGGTCCTAAGAATCGAAGCTGAGGACGAATTGTGCCGGCAGACGGTGGAGCAAATCGCCGCCGGGAGAGTGGTCGGATGGTTTCAGCACAGAATGGAATGGGGGCCGCGCGCCCTCGGCAATCGGAGCATCCTTGCCGACCCGCGCCGCTCCGACATGAGGGAGATCATCAACACCAAAATAAAAAACCGTGAAGAATTCCGTCCGTTTGCATCATCTATTTTGGAAGAATCACTGGCTGATTACTTCGACGGCGCCGCACCGGACCCTTTCATGATTCAGGTTTATCCAGTCCGACTCGACAAAAGGGCCGTCATTCCTGCGGTCACGCATGTGGACGGCTCGGGAAGGTTGCAGGTGGTGAGCAGCCGAACCAATAAGCGCTATTGGAAGCTCCTCAAAGCCTTCCAAGAGCAAACCGGCGTTCCCGTCTTGCTCAACACTTCGTTCAATGAAAACGAGCCGATTGTGCTCAAGCCCTCCGAAGCCCTGGATTGTTTCCTGCGGACTGAGATTGACGTGCTGGTCCTTGGGAATTTTATGATCTGCAAGTCCGTTAGAAGCTGAGGGGGAGCAGTTCAGTCCCCACATTAGGATGACAGCGGCTTTTTCGCTGAATCCACTCGCGTCCGATGCCACTTCCAGGCACCTTCGACGATTGAATCGAGTTCTGGGTAGTTTGGTTTCCAATCGAGCAGGCGCCCGGCCTTCTTGGCGTCGGCGACGAGAACGGGCGGGTCTCCTGCCCGTCGGGGGACGTCGCGCGTGGGCACACGGACCTTCGACACGCGCTCAACCGCCGCAATCACTTCGCGCACTGAGTGGCCCTCGCCGGTTCCGAGATTCAGGGCGACGCTCTCTCTGCTGCTCATTAAGTGCCGCAGCGCGCGCACGTGGGCCTCGGCGAGGTCTGAGACGTGAATATAGTCGCGGACCGCGGTGCCGTCCGGCGTGGGATAATCCGTGCCGAAAACCTCAACGTGCGGCCGCTGTCCCAGAGCCGCCTGAATGACCAGCGGGATCAGGTGCGTCTCCGGGTCGTGTTCTTCGCCCAGTTCTCCGTCCCGGTCAGCGCCCGCCGCGTTGAAGTAGCGCAAGGCAGCCCAGCGAAATCCATAAGCTTCACCGTACCACCGGAGGATACGCTCCATCATGAGCTTGGTCTCCCCGTAAGGGCTGGTGGGCTGAAGGGGATGGTCTTCGGGAATGGGAACCGTCTGAGGATTGCCGTAAACGGCCGCCGAGGATGAGAATACGATGGGCCTCACACCATGCTCGAGCATGGCGTCGAGCAATTTGAGCGTGTTGACGACGTTATTCCAGAAATATTTTTGAGGGTTGGATACCGATTCGCCAACCGCAATGCTCGCCGCAAAATGCACCACCGCCTCTACCTTTTGTTCCGCGATGGTTGCTTTAATGCGGCTGGGATCTTCAAGGTCGCCCTCGACGATTGTTCCCCAGCGCGCCGCCCAGCGATGGCCCGCGCTGAAATTATCGAAGACCACGGGCTCATAGCCCGCTCGCACCAGGGCCTTGACGGTGTGGCTGCCGACGTATCCTGCTCCTCCCGTAACCAAAACACGTGTCATTCAATCTCCCGGATTCGTTCGAGGCAAAGAGTCTTACCTGCCAAGGCGACTTCAGGTCCGCCCGAGCGTGGCATCATAAGATAGTTCAATGATGGCTGCAATTTTCACGACGGCGGCCGGCGCTTTATTTGACTCGAGCGTCTTTGACTTCGAACTCCACCCTCGAATATAGTCCTTTCACGGAACACGAGCCTGTTTTTTTCGCTGTGAAATTATCCGGGCCAACGAAGGATTCTGATGCGGATAGCGGTTTTCGGAATGGGTTACGTAGGCTGTGTCACGGGCGCGTGTTTGGCGCAAGCAGGGCACCGCGTGTGTGGCGTGGACATCTCGAAAACCAAAGTCCGGATGATTAACGACGCTCACTCGCCCATCGTGGAAAAGGGAATGGAACGACTCGTCGCGCGGGTAGTTCCCACCGGCCGATTTCGAGCCACACTCGATGCGGCCGAGGCGATGAAAGGCGCGGACCTGTCTCTCATCACGGTTGGCACACCAGCGCGCCGGAACGGTGACGCTGACATTTCCCACGTCCTGAATGCGGCCAAAGAGATCGGGCGCGCGCTCCGCTTGTTCAATCGCTTTCATACCGTCGTGGTTCGAAGCACCATTCCTCCGGGAACGATGCGCGGCGCAGTGATTCCTGCTCTTCAGCGCAGTTCCGGCAAAAAGGCCGGCCGCGATTTCGGCGTTTGCTTTCATCCCGAATTTCTGCGGGAGGGTTGCTCCATTCATGATTTCGTTCACCCACCCAAAAACGTGGTCGGCTGTCTCGACGCGCGAAGCGCCCGGCCACTGGTGCGGCTCTGGAAGGGCGTGACCGCTCCTCTGTTTGTGACGTCGCTGGAAGCCGCGGAGATGGTGAAATACGCCGACAATGCCTTTCACGCTTTGAAGGTGAGTTTCGCGAACGAAATCGGCGCGGTCGCAAAGAGCCTGGACATCGACAGCCACGAGGTCATGAAAATCTTCGTCCGGGACACGAAACTCAACATCTCGCCCCTGTATCTCGAGCCCGGGTTCGCCTTCGGCGGGCCTTGCTTGCCTAAAGATTTAAAGGCCCTCTGCGCGACGGCCCGCAGAAGGGGCGTGAGCGTTCCGCTCCTCGAAAATATTCTGGAGAGCAATTCCCGACACCTCCGCCGTGCGGTACAGATGGTTCTCGATACAGGGAAAAAGAGAGTGGGGGTCCTGGGGCTTGTCTTTAAGTCCGATACCGACGATCTGCGCAATAGCCCGGCTTGCGCGTTGGTGAAGAGCCTGCTCGCTGCAGGAAGGCAGGTCAAGGTTTATGACCCGCGGGTGCGGCTGGAGCGGTTGCTCGGCGCCAATCGGGCCTTCGTTGAGGAGGAACTCCCTCAGCTCCCCCGATTACTTGCTTCGTCGCCCGAAGAGCTGACGGCGTTTGGCGATGCCATCGTGCTGGCGGGCAGGCACGCCGAATTTGAACGAGCAATCCGAAATCTGCGCGGGAAGAAAACTCTAATCGAGCTGGTTCGACCGCGCTCGCGGCCGCGGACAAAGCGAATTCGTTCGAGAGGAATCTGTTGGTAATGAGGGGACTCCTTCGATAATCGGCGTGATAAAAATTAAACCTCAAGTTTTTCCGTTGCCCTGACGATAAACAGTGGACGGTAATGCAAGTTATTTTCTTAGATGCCTGGGTTTATCGCATGCCAACCCTGCGTTTCGGCCATGGTGCAGGGCGGCGGACGATTTTCTATCCGACTAATTGCCTGGGCAGTTAGTGGCCGACTCGGACGCGATAAGTCGCTCTTTTTTTTCAAAAGAAAGGCTTGACAATCGGTTGGAGCGACGATAGATTTAGCCCTGTTTTTGAAAGACCAAGTCATACACCAATTCTGCAATTGAATGAATGGCGGGCCCGCTCGACGCCCAGCCCAAAACTGAAGGAGTAACTGAGATGTCCATAAAAAATATGAAGGTGCGAGTGGGGATGCTTGTACTCCTG
>CAYZVR010000003.1:0-44029 GCA_964481715.1 uncultured Acidobacteriota bacterium
CGGTCGTCCACAATGACGATTTCGTCCCGGCTGACTTCGCTCAGCCGGCGCGCCAGACGGTTGTCAATGCTGGCGCCGGCGATGACAAATCCAAACACCGTCCCTCCGGCCTCTGCCGGCGCCGCTGCGGCGTTATAAACTCCACCCTTTGTTTTGAGGATGCCCATGGCGGATTGTCCCGAAAGCAAAGGCTGCACCCAGTGCGCCTCGGCGTCGGGCACCGGCTCAGGCGACGGCGCGTCCGTTCGGGCCACCACTTTGCCGGCGGGATCGAGGACGATAAGGATTTCCGGACCATTGTTCTGCTGCTGGTAGGAAAGAAGAAAATCACGAATGGTGGCCAGATCGGTTCCCAGCAGAGCGTTGAGCGAAGGGATCGAAGCCACCAGGCGGGCCGTCTCGCGCAAACCCGTCAATTGGTCGTTCTCGGCGTCGGCTACTCTTTCGCGCCCCTGTACGAGATCGCTCGAGATCCGCGCCCTGACAAAAAGATTAGCCTGGTAATTCACGAAGACCAGCATGGCGGCGATCAAAATCACCAGCAAAGCGCTCGAGGAAAGCAGGATCCGCGAGCGAAGCGTAACCCTGCGCGGTTTGACGGTTCCACGCTCGTCCATGGCAGTCTTCTAATTCGATTCTGGTGCGGCCGGAAGGATAGCCGCCGGGACCAGGCCCGACCGATGCATGCGACAGAAAGCGGTCCACACGTGAACGTCAGGCGGATGGCAGCCGCTTCACTTCAATTCCCACCAGATTTTCACCATCGAACTTCAAGACGACTCCTTCGCAGAATCCGATCTCCCCGCCGATCTTTTCCAATTCGTAAGCCTCACAGCCCAGAAGCGCGGCAGCCTCAAGGAGTCCCCCGTGAGAAACGACCAGCGCGCGGCCATCCTCCGGAAGCTTGCGGGCGATGCGCTTGATGGCGGCAAGAAACGTTTCACCCTGAAGCTTCAGGAAATTCAGCGCCTCAGGAATTTCCCAGCACGCGGCGAGCGGAAGAATGCCGCGGTCTTTCGCGAGTTTTGAAACTTCGGCATCAAATGGTTCCCAGGGATTAACGGCGGTAAAAGCCTCATCCACTTCATATCGGTCAAAGCCAAAGGCCGCGAGTGTCTCTTGAGCGCGCTCCTTGGGACTGGAAACACACAGATCGTACTGCGGGGCGAGCAGCGCGCGCGCCTGCTGCGCGAGTTCCCTGCCCTCCTCGCTCAGCCCTTTGCCCTCGCCGCGTTTGCTGTGTCGATAAACTTCAACGTGCTTCATGAATACCAAATTGTGAATTCTGAATGATGAATCGGCAAACGCGATGAATTTCGCCGGCCCTCATGGCGAGCGATCGAAAAATCTCCTCCGCCAGGATCATCGATTCGTGAGCAAGCCTTTGAAATTCGTAATTCATAACTCGTAACTCATCACTCAGATTTCGTACTTTGAACGAACGTTCTAAGCCGGTTGAAATAGGCCTCGCCTCCGACCACATACGGATCGTCGTGCCCCGCGCCTTCGATGCGCATGAGGGTTTTGGGCTGACGCGCCGCCTCAAAGAGTTTTTGTCCCATCTCAAAAGGAATAACCATGTCCTCGGTGCCGTGGATGATCAATACCGGGGCCCGCACGCGCGCAATTTTGGCCAGCGAGTCGAAGCGGCTGTGGGGGAGGTACTCGATGAACGGAACGTGATAAATGCGATGGGCCATTGCAGGCACGGAAGTGAACGAACTTTCGACGATCAATCCGCCACACTCGTGGCGCGAAGCGAGTTCGACCGCCACCGCGCCGCCGAGAGAGTGGCCGTACACGAAGACATCTTTGGGATCGAAGTGGCGGCCTTCGACGAGATACAAGTAGGCTGCTTCCGCATCGCGATAAACTCCCGCTTCGTCTGGAGACCCTTCGCTCTTGCCGTACCCGCGATAGTCCAGGGCGAAGACATTGACGCCGAGCTGGGCCAGCGCCTTCAAATGATCTGATCCCATGCCGATATTCTCGGCGTTGCCATGAAACCAAAGCAGTACCTTTGAAGATTCCGGGACGGGGAGAAGCGAGGCGTTCAGCTTGACTCCGTCTGCAGCGGTCAGCCAGACCTCTTCGAGACGGAGGCCATAAGCCTGAATTGATACAAATCCTTCCGGATAACGGGGCGGGAAAAAGATCAGACGGTTTTCAAAAGTTCGCATCAGTATAACCATCAGGATCAAGCCAAGGCCAATTCCAGCAGCAACGTTCATGGCGTGAGATCTGAGGCGCAAAGAGCGCTCTCCCATCCCGCTCTCCGGGATCGGTTCACTCCAGACAGCGGTTCGCTCCGGGGCACGCGTACTTCAGTGTGCTCCGCCTCGGTCGCTCAGTCTAGTAGAAACGATCGGATTGATAAACGGATTTATGCGTGAAAACGGTTTTCCCGCGTTTTTGAGGAAGGTGCCCCGGCGGCCGAAACTAACCGGTCCGGCCGCCGAGCTGATGGTCTACTCTACTGGCTGCTGTCGTCGTCGCCGTCAGGGGTAATGACCACGTAGGCGCCCGTTCCCTGGCGCACGATGCGCAGCAGCGTCTGGCCCTTCGCCTGTGCCGCAAGGCGGTTAAAGTCCTCGACGTTTCGCACAGCCTCGCGGTTGATGCTCTGGATGACATCTCCCTGCTGCAAGCCGCCCGTGGCCGCAGGGCTGTTCGGATCAATGCCGGCGATGACCACTCCTGTCAAGTCGGGCGGCAAGCCCAGCTGATTTCGCAGGCTCCCCGTCAGGTTTTGAACCGCGATACCGCGCAACGTGCCTTCCGAAGGTGCCGTCCCGCCGCTACCACCACCTTGTTCGTTCAAATTCTCGGGGCGTTGAGCCAGCGTGACTTTGACCGTCATCGGATTGGCGTCGCGCAGGATGTCCAGTGTTGCGGTGGTGCCGGGACCCGCGCTCGTTACCATCGCGATAAGCTGGTCCCTCCCATCAACAGTGTGACCATTGAACTTCCGGATGATATCGCCAGGCTTGAGGCCTGCTTTTGCTGAGGGACCGTCGGGCGACACGTCCTGCACAAAGGCGCCCTGAGTATCGGGAGCTTTAAACTGCTGAGCTAAGGCCTGAGTGATGTCGGCTACACCCGCACCCAGGTAACCGCGCGTGACCTTGCCCGTCTTGACCAAGTCTTCCATCACGTGGCGAGCCATGTTCATGGGGATGGCGAAACCGATGCCAAGAAAGCCACCCTCACCCCCCGGGCCGGAGTTTCCGCTCAGGATCGCGGTATTGATGCCCACCACCTGCCCATGAACGTTGACCAGCGCGCCGCCGGAATTACCCGGGTTGATCGCCGCGTCGGTTTGAATGAAGCTCTGAAGCCCACCCGGCTCGATCCCCGTGCGTCCGAGCGCGCTGACCGCCCCGCGCGTAACCGTCAGGGTGAGGCCGAAAGGATTTCCGAAGGCCATGACGATGTCACCGACATGCAGGGTGTCGGAATCGCCCAGGTGGACTGTGGGGAGACCGCTCGCCTCGATCTTGAGCACCGCGATATCCGAAGGTGTATCCGCTCCGACGACCTTGGCCTTGAAGCTTCGCTTATCCGCAAGTTGCACATCGATGGTCGACGCGTGCCGGATGACGTGGTTGTTGGTCAGAATATAGCCGTCGGCGGACACGACGACACCGCTGCCGAGTGAGTGCTCACGCTGCTCGCGCGGGATTCCGAATTGAGGCATCATGTCGCCGAAGAATTGCCGGAAAAACGGGTCCGCAAAAAATGGCGACTGCTGAACTTTGACGACTTGGGTGGACTGGATTGAAACGATCGCCGGTGTGACTTCCTTGGCGATGCGCTCGTAGGCTTTGTTCTGCAACTCCAGCGCATTGATATCCGACCCGTCCAGCCCTTGGGTGTCACCGATCGCAAACGCCGTCAAACTGTTGTGCCCCAGGTATTGGACGCCCACCAGCGCCAGGCACATCAAACCTACCAGGACCAGACTCAAACCCAAGAAATTTTCGCGCAGAAACTGTTTGTTAATACGCCGCATCAAGTGCTTCCTCCTTCATGGCAATGGACATCTTTCGCCTTGCGTCAGGCGGGTCACAATCATTAGACGTCTACGGCTCTGGATTGTTAGATGCCGGTTTAACCCCGGAAGGTTTTATAAGTGATTTGAACCAAAGGCATTACGGAGGGAAGGGGAAGGACGCCATCGAGTCGATAGCGATTACGCAGGATGCACTGCGGCAACTTCCTCACCAGATTTAAGGATTGCTTCCAGGGCATCTACCACTTTAGGGTCGTAACGACCTTTTTCGACCCCTTTGCCCAGCTCGCTCAGGGCCACCCGCGCGTCCCAGGCATCACGATAGGGCCGCCAAGCGGTCATGGAGCTGTAGCTTTCCGCAACTGCTGTGATGCGAGCTCCAATCGGAATCGCCTCGCCGCTGAGACGGTCGGGGTAGCCCGCGCCGTTCCACGCTTCGTGGTGGTGCGCGACAATCTCGAGAACTTTGGGGTCCACGTATCCGAGCCGTTTCATGGAAGACACGCTTTCCTGGACGTATTTTTCGACGAGCTTGCTCTCCTGTTCCGTCAGGCTCCCGGTGCGATTCAGGATGTGATGCGGAACGGCCTCCTTGCCGATATCCTGCAAGTAGCCCGCGAGCACGATGTTTTTCTTCAAATCGTCGTTCAAGTCCAGGTGGTCGGCGATGGCGTAGGACAGCAGCGCCACAACCCGCGAGTTCCCGACCGAGCCATCCAGGGCCTCCACGCCCAGCACAACCTCCTCAGGAACCTCGATCATCTTTTCGATGCCTTGGTATTTCGCGGAGAGGCCCGCAGGAATAACCATCAGATCATTCCAGCGGTCTTTCATCAGGGTGACTTCGTAGACCGTCACCTTCTCGAGCTTGCCCTTGATCTTAATCTTTTCAACTTCGTCCTTCTGAATGTTGGCGTCCGCAAAGGCCAGTTTGATCTCCGTGGAGTTGGGGTCGAGAGACATAGCGCGCTTTAAATAACGGAGGGCCGAAGAGGCATCGTTCAGCTGTGAGTTTACCTTGCCAAGGTCAAAGAGCAGTGGCGCGGATTCACCTTCGCGGGTAAGCCTTTCCTCCAGTTCTTCCAGACGCTCCAAAAGCTCAGTGTCTCCCTGCCGGCCGTAGGCGGCGCTGCGCAGTTTCGTCGCCAGGAAGAAAGGTTTGATGGCTTGGTACGTCGGCTCGTCAACGCAAATCTTGCCCGGCGGGCAGATTTCTTCCAATCTCTTAGCCAGATTGACGCGGTCGCCGAGCGCCGTGTACGACTGGCGGCGGGCGCCCATCATCCCCACGATAGCGCTGCCGGACGCGATGCCGATCCGCATGCGCCAGGGGTAGTTTTGCTGCTTCATCTTCTGCTGCATCTTCCAGCCGGCCAACACCGCCAGCAGCGCGTGACGGTCGTAATCCACCGGGGCGCCGAATTCGATCATCATTCCGTCGCCCATGTATTTGTCAATGTGGCCGCGAAACAAGTCAATGGCGGGCTCCATCTGGCTCAGGTAGGAGTTCAGTTCGGCGAGGACCGCGTCCGGCCGGTTCTGGTCCGAATAGCGCGTGAAGCTGGTCAGATCCGTAAACATAATGCTGATTTCGCGCTTCTCGAAGCGGAGCTTCCCTTCCGTAGCAAGCTTCGCCACAATGGGATCCATGGTGGAGTAAAGCGTCTTCTCCACCTTCTCTTTCATCTCCTCCATCACCCGGCTGCGCTTCAGCTCCTGGTAGAGCTGGCGTGTCTCTTCAAAGCCTTTGGCCAGCCGCTCCTGCAGTGACCCCACGGCCGCGCTGGTCAGTATCAGAAACCCGCCCCAAGTGGAAATACGCATAAATGTGTTGATGCGCGTGGCAGGCTGCGCAAACCAGTCGGGATAGAGAATCGCAAATAAGAATATCAGCAGGATGCAAAGAACGCTGCCCAGCACCGCTTTGCGCTTTCCGATGAAATAGGCCGCCGAAAGCACGGGCAGGTAAAACAAGTTCAAAAACGCGATCTTGTAAGGAATGAGGAAAAAGACCAGAAACACCAAACCCAGCAGGAGAATCACGAAGAAGAGTTCCAGGCGTCGGGCGAGAAAATTCCTCAGCTTCAACGGCCAGGCTCCCGTCAGGAGACCCGGAAGTTCAGCATCGGTGATTCCCGAAACGTCGGGCTGGTGGTCTTCCATAATTGGGTTCCAATTCGAGGCCGGGGTTTCGGACGTACTATAACCCGGCTGCTCGAAACTGGCAAGAATGACTTGCTTCGCCAGGAGCGCCGTGCCCTTTCAATTCAAAGGGTTTACCATTGGGTAAAGGCTGGTGACTCAAAAAGCGGAAAGCGTTTCACGCAGTGGTTACAAGTGCGAGAGTCGCTTGCCCTCGGGGTGGGAAGAAACCTGAAAGTACGGAAGAACGTGCTTCAATTGGATAGGGAGGATCAGTTGAAAGGTGCCAGCGCGCGCCCAGCCTAGGGCTCTCACAATCAGAGGCATCTCACTTGACTTACATCTCCAAAAGGTCCGACCCCAATGAACTACATTTTCTTGCGGCCGTAGGCGGTCGAGACCATGGTCCCCAAACTTCCCCCGACGCGGCCCAACTGGACATCGTAATGGATGGGGTAGCCACCCGAAACGGTGACTGTCTTGCCCTGGATGGACCCCACCATGTAGCCATTGGAGCCGCCGCCGCCCAGGGACACATCAGCGTTCGGAGCGTTGATGACCGCGGAAATCGCCCCGTTCCCGCCAATCGAAACTCCCTTTGTGGTGCCGGAGTAGTTGATGGTCACGCCATCGGGGGGAACGTTCGTGCAAGGGGCCGTGCAAGCTATTCCGTTCGAGATGCCGTTGCCCTCGAGCCTGAGCCCAGTCGTTCCAGAACACGAGCTGCCCTGGACGTTCAGGACGACGTAACCGGAGACGTTAATGCTTCCCCCAGTCTGGCTGATGCACCGGATATCATAGTAAACGGGGTTAAGAGGGCTCGTCCCTCCGACCAGTTTTAGCGTGGAACTGCCGGTCATCGAAATGTCCCTGATCAAGTACGGGTTTGACTGACTGCCGTTGCAAGCGGTGGCCACCAGGCAATGCGTGGGATCCACTGTCGCTAGAGGCGGTGCCGACGATGGAGGGGTAAACGGCCATGACCCCACGGTCGAATAGACCGCGCCTAAGGGTAAAGTGTACGAAGAGCTGCCAGTCAAGCTGATGTCCGAACTTCCGGGAGGGGGGAATCCAGCGGGATACGTCGGAAGGACCGGAGGGTCTATGTGCGGGCCATTGATCACCTCACCCAAGACTGAAGAGACACTACCATTAAAACCGCAAGCGGGATTGGAAGCGGCAGTGCAACAAGTCGAACCGCCGGTTGGGCCGGAGCCGATTGTTACGTTTCCGCCAACCGTCACGTTACTGCCTAAGTCCACATAGCCATTGGATCCCACACCAGCTCCAGAGGAAATCACATTGGCAAACGACGACTGATCGCATAAGCCCGACGCGACGCTGCCATTGCCGCCGGCGTAGGGCCCCAGTGCGGAGTTAAAGGCGTCAGTGCACGTCCCGGCGCTTCCTGTCATGCCCACGGAACAAAACCCATAAAGCGCGTTACCCCAGGTGGGCCAGTAGATTGGCTGCACGATAGCTTCTTCTTCGGCCGATGCGACAGTAGAGGAGGAACTGGAAGGTCCCGTCCAAATGGCCTTGGAGGTGATCAGCCAGGTTTCGACCGGGCAGGTCACGACGGTGGTCACGACGCAGGAGGAAGGGACGGGAGAAGGCGGCGGGGTGACATTGACAGTTTGATAGTTCAGCAAGGTGGCGCTGACTTGGAAATAGCCCGAATTAGTGGGATCTCCCGAAATCCTGTTGTTGACATAGGAGGGATCGTTCAAATCCGACCCAAACGCAACCGTGACAGCGCGTGGAGTCGCCTCTGTGTTGTTAATACCAGGATAATTCGTTGACCCGCTCCCGTAACCGATAAGCTGAACGGTCGCGCCTCCGGCGGTGCACGTGCTGGACGCCGCTTTGCACCTCACGGGTGAGGTATCAGAAGTCAAGAGATTATAGGGGTCTCCAGTAGAACTCACTTGATAAGGGTGAAGGAGCGCGGCCGAGTGGGCCGCCGCCTGGTAGTGGTTGCTCCGAAACCAGGTGAGGGATCTCTGAATTCCCGCCTTGGCCAAATAGTCCGCCTGCGTATCCAGCCGGAAGTTATTGCTGGCAAAAGTCTCGGAGCGCGCGGTAAACACAATGGTGGCCGCGAGCACGGACAACACCAGCATCGAGAGCATGACCAGAATCAGGGCCACGCCGCCCTCGGGCTTCGAGCGAAGCGGCTGGGAGTGATGGTTCAAATGTGTCCGCATATTCGGCGACTCCTCATGGGTAATAACCCGACGGGATTCCCATCGGCAAGCTCCTGGGATTGGGCGGCAGGTAGAGCCCACCGTTGCTGTTATTGACGTTGATGGCAGCCGTCAGGTTGAGGGGGCGAATCTGAGTAGCCATCGTGGCCCAGATGACCTGATTACTTTCGAGGTTCGTCGGGTTCAGCGCCACGCATAGCGTAATCACGATAGTCCCCACCACCGTGATCTGGTTCGGGATGACACCTACAATTACAGTGCTGGGATAACTAAAGATCGGTGAGCCCGTCGGCCCCTGCAAGTTCGTGGCGTTATAAAGGACCTTCTCGACCATCGGCGACGCGATACTGTTATTCGGTGGAGCATAGGTGATAGGCGTCGGAATAGAAGGAAATGGCACCGCGGTAATCGAACGATAAAAGTTGTAAAGTGTGTAGGTATCCGCAGTAGGACAGGTCACTCCGGGAGCCACCGCGGGAATGCAAACGGTGGTTGTGGGAACCATCGGCGAAATGCTGTAAACAACGTAATTCACCGTTGCGTCCTGATTGATGTCCCCGTAAAACTCGAGTGTCTGGTCGTTGGACAGCGAATTATCACTCAAATAAAGGAGGCCGCCGCCATAAGGCATCTTATAGCTGCCGACTGGAAATCCCGAGCTGTGATTGAACAGGAATTTCGCTTCGATCCAGGGAGGTGTGGGAAGCGGCGAGCAAGTAGCAGGCACACTCCCGTCCGACTGCAGGCTTACCTGCGAGCTGACCGCGGGCACGGAGTTGGAAGTTGACAGGACCTGGATTAGTTCGTTGTTAGGGCCCGTGTCCGCGGAAAGCCAGTCGCCCGGGTTTATTCCGGTAATGTCGCTGAGACGAACGCACTGGGGCTGTCCGTTCGTCGTTACCGCCACCGACGAGGTTTTATGCTGGAGGAACTGCGGGTTGAAACCGGCCTGACCGATCTCCTGCGATATGACCTCCAGGGCGGCGCGGGCGGCCTGGTTGGCTTCCGAACTGACCACATTCCCCTGGAATCGTTTCTGCGCCTGAAAAATGAAGGGGAATACCGCGGACATCAACAAGAGGATAATCGCGATGCTCACGAGCATTTCTATCAGCGAAAATCCCAAGGCAGAATTCGACCGCCTTGCCCATCGGATTACTTTTGGTGATGACATTGCTGTCTCCCACTCCTAATTTGGATTCGATATCAGGCTAGTCAGCAGCACCACTGGCTTTGAGGACACTCCCCCCGTGGTGGCTATCGCGGCCTTAGAAAACACCGCCACGGTCACTTGCTTGAGCGCCGGCCCGCCCGTGGACGCAAGGTCCGTGATTCGCCACATGCGCACGTAGGCAATGCTTGCAGACGAGATTCCGGAACACCCTGTCCCCGTAAGCTGGTTGCCATTGATATCCAGAAAATCCACGTACGCGATGCTCGACCCTGAAGCCGGGCAGGTCTGTTGCATGGGCGACACAACACCGCCTGCGATCAGGCCGCTCGTCCAGCCCGTGGCGGTGACTCCCGTCGAATTGCACGCGATGGGCTGGGACGTCATCGCCTGAGTGCAGGTGAGGTAATTGGCAGATGTCAGCGATATAGCCCCCGCGGAGCCAAGCGAAAGCAGCTTCTCTATCTTGTCCTGAGCGTAAATCGTAGCGCGCGTCACTTCCGTTCCCTGATTCTTATTGGTCACTGTGGCCTGGAAAATCAAGCTTCCCAGACCAAAAACTCCGATCAGCGCGACCAGGACCGCGATCATCGTCTCGGCGAGCGTCACTCCCCGATACGTCGCTTTCCCTTTCACGCACCACCCCCGCTCGAGCCGTCGCGACTGTTTCATCGTCTCCTCCCGTGCGCTTCCCGCTACCGCAACACCCAGGCGCTCCCGCTCCAGGCTGCAACCGACACCCGGCCGCCCATGGAAACCGTGACCGCATCGGACAGATTATTCTCGTTCGTCATGTATAGGACGGCCCCTCCGTTGGTAAGAGGGCCTCCCGTATTGTCCACCGGCGATCCACGCGTGTTGAAATACATGTACAGCGGATCAGGACACGGGGAGGGATCCCCGGCAATCGTTCCGGGATAAACGGTCCCGGTAACGGACGCGGGCTTGCAGCTCGAAAACGTATTCCCTTGCGAAACATACTGTGTCCCGCCCTCCAGTTGTGGTGTCGTAAACGCGTTGTACTTTGACGTACACGCAGCATCCACCGTTGACGGAGTGTCGCCGCACATCTTTTCCATTATGTAAGTACTAGAGCTTAAATTAACCACCAGCCTGTAAGGGGCGTATTGAGAGGCGGCTTTCATGCGAACAACGTTCAAGTAGCTGGCAATCGCCGTGGCGTCAGCGTGCAGGCGATAGCCTTTGAGTGAGTTCAGCGTGCCGGGCAAGGCGATGGCAGCCATGATGCCCATCAACAGCAGGACCACCATCAACTCAATCATCGAAAAGCCCGTGTGGATTCTCTTCATATCGCCCTGCCTCCAAAAACTCCGCCACCGTTGGTCGGCCGGTTTGAAATGCAACTAGGAATGATTTCCTAGCCTGGTGTCGTCGTTTCAGCCTGGCTTCTCAGATGGTTCAGGAACTATCCCCTCTACCCCATACTTTAAAACAGGTTGGAGGCTAGTTCAAGGAGGATTCACAGACCACCCACCCAGGATCAGAGGCCCGCCTCAGGTAATTAGAGCAATTTCGTCACCTATCCGAAGCGGAAGGCTATCTCGCAGACGGGCCTGTGGTTATGAGTGTTAGGCTGGGGAGGCTCCAAAACCATCGCCGGCGCCGGCGTTACCCTTTTACCCCTCGTGAGAAGCTTCGGAACCTGGGGGAAGTTGAGGTCAGGCGGTTCCGCAATAATTCCTGGCGCATTCCGCCAGAGTCTCGGCGCAAAGCTTTACTTCCTCCAGCCGCACGAATTCGGTTGTCGAGTGAAGACCTTCCCCGCCTGGCCCAAAGAGCACGCTGGGAATGCCGGCATCATTCAGCAAGGCAGCATCCGTCCAAAACGTCTGCGCACCAAAATGTGCGGATGGCCCCACCACCTTTTGGGCGCAACCGAGGAGCACTTGGGCAATCGAGCTCTCCCGAACCGTTTCGAGGGCCGAGGCGGAGTAACCCATCTCGATATGGGCGCGAAACCGCGAGTCCTGGCTCTCAAGGCTAGAAACAATCTCGCGCAGTTCCCGCTCAAACGTGCTTGCGCCTTCTCCGGGGATCAGGCGGCGTTCGAGGTTTAGGCGGCATTGCTCCGGGTAACTCGAGAGTTCCTGACCTCCGGAAATCAGCGCGGCATGCACGGAGCCGCAACCGAGCAACGGGTGGCCGGCGCCCGAACTTAGTTTCTCTTGAAGACCTTCGATTTCTCCCAGCAGGCGCCCCATCAAGGCAATGGCGTCAATGCCCTCCTGAGGTCGGCTGCCGTGCGCGGCCCGCCCTTGGGTTTCGACTTTTGCCCAAACAAACCCTTTATGCGCCGTGGCCACTTCAAGATTGGTCGGCTCCATTACGATGGCGGCGTCCGTCCTGACATTTTCGAGCAGCGCGCGTGTCCCCGCGCTCATGTATTCTTCGTCTGCAACCCCCGCCACCACCAGGTCGCCCTTCAATGGGGGCTGCTTAGCAAGCGTTGCAGCTGCTATCAGCGCCGCCGCAACGCCACCCTTCATATCCTGGGCTCCCCGGCCGTACAGCCTTCCGTTCTCGACTCGGGCCGAAAAGGGGTCTGACATATTCTCCACGCCCACCGTATCGAGATGGCCGTTGAGCATCAGGCTTTTCCCATCCCCTTGTCCCCGCAGAATGCCCACGGCGTTCCACCGGCCGGGGCTGACTTCCTCAACGCGCGCTTCAAGGCCTGCGCCGCCGAGGTAATCCGCGACGTAGCGCGCGATGGTTTGTTCACCGCTCCCGCCGGGAACGAGCTGGGGATTGACGGACTCGATTCGGACGAGGTCTCGCAAAACTTCGGTTACGCGTGGCAAATCGATCATTTTAATTCCCGGGATCAATGGCTCAGCTCAGAGGCGTGACGTGAGATGAAACACCAATGGGCCTCATCCCTCGGAGGCCAAGAAAGACGCGTCACGCCGCTTTCACTTTCAGAATCACCAGCGTCCGGTCGTCCTCCGCGCGCGCGCTGGCGGTGAATTCGCGAACGTCGCTGAGAATGGCGTCTAGCATTCCGGGTGCGTCCAATTCTCGCGCTCGCTTGGCGCTCTCCACCAGGCGATCCACCCCGAACAGAATTCCCTTTCCGTCCCGGGCTTCGGTGATGCCGTCCGAGTAGAAGATGACCGTTGCGCCGTTCTCCAGCAGCACACTTCGAACGTCGTGCGAGGTCTCCGCAAACAGTCCGAGCGGAACGCCCGTCGATTCGAGAAAGTGGACGCCCTTCGGCCCGAGCACAAGCGGCGCATTGTGACCGGCGTTAACGAACTCCAGCCGCCGGTCCACTTCGTTGTAAGCACCGTAGAAAAAAGTGCAGTATTTGGCGCCGCGGGACGAAGCGAATAGCTGGCGATTGATCCGCCGGACCAGGTCTGCCGGGCTCTTCTCGGATGGATCCTGGGCCCGCAACAGCCTCTGCAGGCTGGCCATGAGGACAGAGGCAGACGCGCCCTTGCCCGAGACATCTCCAATGGCGAGACCGACTCTTCCCCCCGGGAGTTCCAGGAAATCATAATAGTCTCCACTCACCGAGTGCGCCGCAACCGAGCGTCCCGCGATTTGACACGCGGCCATTCTCGGTATGGCGCCCGGGAAGACTTGGCCTGGCGACTCGCCGGCAATTTCCATTTCCTTGCCCACCTCCCGGTCCTGCGACACCTCTTCGAAAAGGACGGTGTTTTCGAGTGCGATGGCTGCCTGATCCGCGACCGTTTGGAGCAAAGCGAGTTCCTCGGAGTTGTAGAATTCACCGGAAGTCTTCCCGCCCAGAACCATCAGGCCGGCGAGCTCGCGTCGGCGGACCAGACCAAAAATCACGGCCGCCTGAAGCGAGCTGAGGCGGTCCGCGGCTGATTGAAAAATCGGAATGAGTTTCGGATCGTAAGGCGAAACTTCCACCTCAAAGGGATGACCGCGCTCGACCAGATAACGGCACAGGGGCTCGCCGGGATCGAACTCCAGACGGGCGGCTCCTTCCCGCGCGCCACCCTCTGGATTCGCCAGCCGCAGCTTTCTCGAGTGACGGTCGAACACGAAAAAATAAAAGGACTGGGCTTTCATGGCCCTCCGCACAGTTTTGCTCGTCACAGAAGCCAGTGTCTCCCGGTCAAGAATGTTGGTCAGCCCGTGCGCGAAACTCTGCAGAGTTTCATGAAAGTTGAACTGATCCCGCGCAAACGTGCGGTCAATCAACCGCTCCAGGCGCCGCCGCGGTGGGGTCAGAATGACGGCGGTGAGCAACGTGGAAATGACAATCACAAACGTGGGCGGGTTGCCGAGCGAGCCCGCAATCGCCCAGCTCAGCACGCCCACCAAAAGGATGTAAACAGACACGACCACTGTCATCAGCAAGGAATAGTGGACGGTGCGGCGAAAGAGCAGGTGAATATCAAACAACTTGTGCGCCAGCAGCGCGTACCCGATCGCCAGAGGCGAGAAGAGGCAAAGGAGGCTCAATCCCGTCGCGTTGAACACACCCAGGAAATGTTGCGCGCTTTCTCCCAACAAGTTCCCGGAGAAAAAATTCGCGCCTATAAGAACTGACCCGCCCACGACGGGAACCGCAAACGCCAGAGCTACCCAGCGGACTTGGTCACGCGCGCGCCGGTCAGGAGGATAGCGCAGGTTGTAAAGAAGGGCCAGAAAGGCCGTGCCGATCGCCACGCCTCCCCCGATCATGGTGAGTCCAGCAGCAAGCGACCGTATTCCTTCCGGGACGCGGTAGCTTGTCAAAGCAGTCATAATTCCGATGGCGGGCAGAAACGCGAAGACGTAAAGCGGCGCTTGGATCGCCTTTCGCGGCGCCAGAAAGCGGTTTCCTTCCGGGAAGACCACCGCAAAACGTAACAAGGCAGGTGGTACCAGGGCCAAGCTCAAAAAGGAAAGAAACATTTGATCCTGCATCAACCACGACCGCGCCAGCAGCGGCTCCCAGCCGAGCGCGCCGAACTGCGCTCCCCCCATTCCCAGGTCCCATAGTGCATAGACCGAAAAAAACGAACGAGTGACGTCGAAGCTGGTGAACATGACCATCAGCGCGATTGAAAGGACGTAGAGCGCGCGGGCTGGCGCGCTTGCTGGCCGCGCCGCAAACACGAGAATCCCGAGCATTCCGTAAAGCACAATGGTGAGCAGCATCAGGAACCGCGATTTGAACTGCCGCACCACAACTTCACGATCAGTCGGAAAACGGAAGTCCGAAAGTGTCCGGGCACTTGTGTCGTAGAGGCCATTCCTTACACGTGAGAAATCGTCACGCGACATCAGGATCAGGCCGCCCCGTGTCATTTCCCAGGGCCAGAGTTCCGAGCGTCCAAGCGGCTGCGCGATCCGCGTTACCATATCCACGTGCTGCCATCCCCAGTCGGGCGCCAGCCACTCGCGCAGACTTGACCCCAAAGTAATTGGGCGTCGGAGGAACCGTACTCGATAAAAGTAACTGCGCAGGTCAATCGAAAAGAAGCCGTTTGAAGGGACATCCGAAAGCAGGACCCGATCGGCTTGTGTGGAAAATTCGTGCGAAAAGATGCGGCCGTGAGAGTCCGCACGGGAGTAGAAAAGCTGCGCTCCGTCAACCGACCAGGGCGACCAAAGCGCCCCGGCATCAGCCGGCAAATTCCACATGATCGCTCCTGTGTCGGCATCGATCACCGAGTGCAGCGGCCGGGGGAGATAAATCTTTGTGCCGTCCGGAGAAATCTCGGGCAGTCCCTGTGCCGGACCTCCCCATCCTGGTCCTGCCCGCGCAATTGACTGCACGCTGCCGGAAAGCACCTGCGATTTGTATAGGACAACCTCTTTCCCTTCGGTATTTAGAAAATACAATTCCTGGCCGCCTGGTGACCAGAAAAGCAAAACCGGGTGAACCAAGTGGAAGTCCGCAGGGAGAGAGA
The DNA here is from genome assembly GCA_964481715.1 of uncultured Acidobacteriota bacterium. Lineage (GTDB taxonomy): Bacteria > Acidobacteriota > Terriglobia > UBA7540 > UBA7540 > JAHEKS01. The sequence goes on from CAYZVR010000003.1 coordinate 15,433, forward strand.
CCAGAGAGGGGAGTGTTTGCAGCAGGTCGTAAACGACAATTTCTGGTCCGGATGATCCCGAACGCACGTAGGCAAGCCTGGTACCGCTGCGCGCCCAGCGCGGCTCCGTGCCGGGGCTGAGCGCGAGGCTCGTCAGGACGATAAAGCTCCCTCCCATGTTAGGGACCACGGTCGCCTGGCTCTGCCGTTCGCGCACAACCATTAGGTGTCCGGCGTTCGACCACGAGAGTTCACCCGGCTCCATAGGGTAGCGGGCCAACATCCTGCCATGGGGGGTTGAAATGATCAGGTGATACAATCCCTCGCCATTTCCCAAAGCACCTTCGAGGCGCTCAAAATACGCGAAGGCATTTCCGTCCGGAGAAGGAACCGGACGACGGAGATTCAATGGTGCAGTCAGATCGAGCCACGTGAAGATGCCGACAAGCACCACGGCAGCCAGTCCGACGACCACGTATGCGGCGCGTTCGATCCATCCTTCCTTGATTTTCAATGTCATGCGTTCCCGAGTGACCTGTGGGACGAATTATAGCGTGCCTAGCAAGGGACGCCAATTCGATTAACGGCTGATTTCCCTCTCGGGATGATTAAATAGAGAGATTTCGACCGGCGGGAAGAAGGATTGCGTTGAACCCGCTGGAAACACGTCGACTGAGCAAGCCTCTCCGGAGGAGTCCCACTTCCGCCGAGTCGCGGGCCGCCTGCTCCAGTTGTGGCAACGAAACTTCAGTCCCTCGTGACTCCGGACAATCGGCACACGAAAGTTCAGTGGACAATCACGCCGGGATCAATGGTGCCACTCGGCGTTTTCACTGAGTACTTGTAAACCTTCTTGGGGTTGCTTGGAACAGTGGGCGGCCCCGAGTGAGGATTACTACGATCGAAGTGCCCGGCACCGAAGGGCCCAGGCACCCCAAAATCTATATCAAAATTCCCCCCCACCGGGTAAACCCACTCAATTTGGTCATTTGGACCATGAATATGGACGGGTTCGCAATCAACGTAGGGACCCAGGGGGGTATCGTAGATCCTGACCTGTATAGTGCTCATGCTGACCTCCTCATCGCAAAGTTATTTCCCGTGGAGAATGTTCTGGAAACGCGGATTTCGCCGCAGATTATCAAGGATGGGACTGTCGCGCACCAAAGTCGGGGAGTACCCCGCCTCCAGCGCTTTCTTCAGCCAAACGAACGCGCGATTCGCATCACCCACCTGGTTGTAGGCTAACGCCGCGTTGAAAAGCAGTTCCGGGTCGCCGGGCGAAATCGCCAACGCACGGTTCAGAAACTCGAGCGCAGGTTCCTTTTCATGTTGCATGGCGTGGTAATAGGCAAGGTTGCCCATCGCCGTCGCGTCGCGGGGATTCACGCGCAAGCTTTGTATTGCGAGAGAGATTGCCTTCCGATAAGCCGCCGTGGCCTCCGGTTTTTCACCCGAAGACCAATAGTACGCATCCCCCAGGTTTCCCCAGACGACGTATAATTGGTCATTCAGCTTAAGCGATTCCTTATAACTGCGGACCGAGTCGGCGAATTGGCGAAGATAGAAGTGAGCCGTGCCGAGATTGGAGTAGGCATCGGCCGAAGGTCGTATAGCTACGGCCCGCTCAAAAATAGGAATAGCTTCTGAATAATGACCTTGCAGAATCTGCACACCTCCGAGGTTGCTGTAACCCAGAGTGCTGTCCGGGACCAGCCGGGTGACCTGCTTGAACATCTCCGCCGCCTGGGCGTAACGCGCCTTCCGAAAGTAGAAGACCCCCATGGCGTTGTATCCGCCCCAATATTGAGGGCGGAGGCGAATGGCTCGCTGGAAAGTCTGTTCCGCCTCTTCGATCTTGCCCAAATTCTCGTAGCCGGAAGCCAAGCCGCGATAAGCGGCATCTTCCGTGGGCTGCTCTTCCAAAACGTCCTTGAATTCGGCCACCGCCTTTTCATATTGGCCGGTGCCGTTGAAAAGCGTGCCGAGGCAAATGTGAGCCTCGGCCACCTTCGGGTCAATCGCTAAGGCGCGATTGCAGGCCTCTCGAGCACTTTCTACGAAGCGCATTTGGTTGGTGTTTTCGTACTTTCTCCACAAGGCTTCTCCCAAACCGGCGTAGGCAAGAGGGTAGTCCGAGTCCAGCTTTAAAGCTTGATTGAAAGCGTTGATGGCGTTATCAATGTTTTCGGGCCTGTCAAAATTCTGCATGTAGCCGCGCCCTTGCAGGAAAAAATCGTAAGCACCCGCGACCTCGGTGCCATGCGTGACCATGGCCCGCCGCTCAGCCGGCCCTAATGCCAGGTCGAGCATTCGCGTGGCGCCCTCCGCGACTTGGTCCTGGACAGCGAATGGGTCGGAGGCTTCGGCCGTAATCGTACCGGCCCTTAGCTGGCGCATCGTTTTGGTGTCGATAAGTTCGTAATTGATGCGTACTTTCTCTCCAGACCAGAACACAGTCCCCGCCAAACTCAAAGTCCCGCCTAAATCTCTGCGGGCAGCCTCCGCACTCGTCACCTGCCGCGCTCGCACCTCGCTGGCCGGAGCGACCGCCAATTCGTGCGTGCCCGTCAACTGCGCTAGCTTGGCGGTCAGCGTTTCGGTCATCCCGTCGCAGTAGATTTGTTCATTCGTCCCACCTCCGATGGCGCGGAAAGGCAGCACCACAAGGCTTTTCTGCTCGGGGATCGGAGCTCGGCCAGACCAGCGCAATAGTCTCTGTCTTAACTGAGGGACGGTTACGACGGCCAAAATCAGGAGAAACGCTGCCGCCGTCGCGAGGGTCCAGCGTTCTCCGCGCGACAGCTTCCACGGACGAGCAATGGCCAGCTTGCCCTTCGCTACGAAGCTTTGAAGGTCCGTCAAAAGCTCCGCGGCGCTCAAGTAGCGCTGGGATGGATTCTTGGCCAGCATGCGGCGCACGACCTGATCCAATTCGACGGGCACACTGGGGTTGACTTGGCTGGGCGGCGGGGGGTCTTCGTGGAGGATACGATCCGTTGTCGTGATCAAATTGGGTCCGAGGAAGGGATGCTTGCCCGCAAGCACTTCGTAAAGAACGATCCCGAGCGAAAAAATATCGGCGCGGCCGTCTGCTTCCTTGTTCAACAGAACTTCAGGCGCCATATAAGAGATGGTGCCCGCCAATCCTCCTCCAACCGGCGGGGCATCGCTATCCGTGACGGCCTGCGGGTCTTTTTGGGGCAGGCGCCGGGCAACACCGAAATCGAGAATCTTTACCTCACCGGAATGCGTGAGCATAATGTTTTCCGGCTTGATGTCGCTGTGGACAAGGCGCTTTTCGTGCGCGGCAACAAGGGCTTCTGCGCACTGAAGGGTGATCTTCAAAGAGTCCTCCAGGGAGATTGGCTTCTTGAGTCGTTCGCGCAATGTGGTGCCTTCTACATACTCCATCACCACGAAGGGCTCGCCCTTGTCCTCAAAGACATCATAGACACCGGCGATGTGCTGATGGCTGAACGACGAGGCACGCTCGGCCTCCTTGAAAAAACGCTCGCGATAATGGACATCGGTACGCAGGTGGGGAGCCAGGCGCTTCAGGGCGACGGGCCGCTTGAGGGCCGTATCGTCGGCGCGGTACACCTCGCCCATCCCTCCCGCGCCGAGGCGCGATCGAACCATAAACCGGCCCACGCTGGTGCCGGTCAAATCCCCGCGCCATTCAGCCTGTCCGTCTTGGCTCCGAGGCTCAAGCATGGAAAACCAAAGGAGGCTCGATGTCCGTGGCTAGGTAGGGCCATCTTACTACCCAGGGGTTGGAGAAACAATCAACTAGAAAGTGGTGGCGAAGGTATCTCCTTCCGGCCCGATGGAGGAGAATATGAAGCATTGCCGGTCATAGGAATTTCTAGTACTATCCTCGCGCCGCTCGGGCGGTGCGTTCTAATCTTCAGACATTGATTCGACTCTCCCCGATGGGAACGACCCCCCATTCCAACCAGGCCAGACCCGGCCGCTTCGGGCGCATTGTTTCCCGAACTCTGATCGCGTTGATAGTGGTAGCCCTCGTTCTTGTTGCCGGCGCTGCTCTGTGGCTATACCACAGGACTCAAGCCGCGCTGCCCGACCTGGACGGCGCCGTGCAGGTGCCCGGACTGCAAGCCCGCGTCGAAGTGTGGCGCGATGCGCACGGAGTCCCTCACCTGCGCGCGCAGTCTCTCGAAGACCTAGCCTTTGCGCAGGGTTATGTGACGGCGCAAGATCGTCTGTTCCAAATGGACCTGAACCGCCGCCTGGCCATGGGACAGCTTTCTGAAATCCTCGGCGAGACCATGCTGCGGTTGGATATCGAGAATCGCACCCTCGGCTTCCCCCAAGTGTGCGGGCGCGCCGCAGCCGAAATGGATTCGGAATCGCGCAGACTGCTGGACGCCTACACAGCGGGCGTCAACGCATTCATAGCATCTCATCGCGGCCGGCTGCCGCTTGAATTCCTTCTGCTCCGTTACGCGCCGCGACCCTGGCAAGCCGCCGATTCGTTCGGCGTCGCGATCAACATGTCCAAATCGCTCAGCACGACCTGGCCCGAGGACTTGGCGCGTGAGAAAATCCGTTCAAAGGTTGCGCGGGAGCTGTACGCGGACCTCTTTCCCGACCACTCCGATCTTGACCATCCGGTCGCAGAACGAGTCCCGGCCAAAGGTGCGCCCCTACCGCCTTCACAAGCTTCTCAGGCGCGATTTCCGCAGCTTGACTCACCCGAAAAACTCGCTCCTGTCCTCGCCGCACTCGTCACGCCCTGCGCCTATTCCGATCCCGGCGCCGGCAGCAATAATTGGGTCGTCGGTGGCGCGCACACGGAATCGGGAAAGCCGCTGCTCGCGAATGACCCGCACCTGGGCCACAGCGTCCCGAGCGTGTGGTACATGATCCACCTGAAGGCGCCGGGCCTGGACGTTTCCGGCGTCAGCCTGCCTGGACTGCCGATGGTCATCATTGGCCACAACCAGCGCATCGCGTGGGGGATGACCAACACCGCGCCCGACGTCCAGGATCTGTACGCCGAGAGTTTCAATTTTCGCGAACCCAACAAATATCTTCACAATGGCGAATGGGTCGCTGCCGACGTGCGCGAGGAGACCATCAAAGTTCATGGCGCGGCGGACTATCACTTGATGGTCAAGGCGACACGTCACGGTCCCGTGATCTCTCACGATGGCGACCGCGACCTGGCCCTCCGCTGGATGGCTCTCGAGCCCCATTCCCTGCGATTTCCCTTCCTCAAAATTGACCGCGCCGGGAATTGGCAGGAATTCACCGAGGCCCTTCGCGACTTCACCGGCCCCACGCAGAGTTTCGTCTATGCCGACCTCGACGGGAACATCGGTTTTTACGCGGCGGGCTGGATTCCCATCCGTCCGAAGGGTGACGGCACAATTCCCGTCACCGGATCAACCGACGATTACGACTGGAGTGGCACCATCCCATTCGAAGGCCTCCCCCACGCCTACAATCCGGCGAGCGGCCTGATTGCCACCGCCAACGGCCGCGTCGTGCCCGATGAATATCCCTACCTCATCACTCACCGCTGGTCGGAGCCCTTTCGAACAGCGCGGATTTACCAGCTTCTTGAATCGCGCAACGGCCTTACCGTTTCCGACATGCTTCGCATCCAATCGGATGTTCTCTCGCTCGAAGACCTGTGGTTGGCCAAGGAACTCCGCAACGCCGCCAAGGCTCATCCCCCCGAAAGCGCCGAAGCGCGCTATGCGCTGACGCTTCTTGAAAAGTGGGATGGCGAGGCTCGCGCGGATTCCGGCGCGACGCTCGTTTGCGAAGTGACGCGCCGCGCGCTGCTCGACCGAATCCTCCGCCCAAAGCTGGGCGATGACACTTCGGATTACGATTGGCCCCTCAGCACAATCTTCCTCCAAAACGTCCTGCTCAACAACTGGTCTCGCTGGCTGCCACCCGGCGACGCGGACTTTAATGTGACTCTCATGAAGAGCCTCAAAGAGGGAGTTGCCGGAATTCCCGGCCTCGTCGGATCGCAGGATCACCACACCTGGCAATGGGGCAAGACGATACCCTTGACCTTTCACAACCGGATGAGTGGCCCTTTTCCATTCCTTCGCTCGCGCCTCGATATCGGACCGGTTCCGCAGGCAGGAACCCAAGCGACCGTCAAGCAAACAACCCCGTCGCTCGGCCCTTCGATGCGAATGGTCGTGGACTTTTGCGACTTCGAAAAGTCCGTCCTGAATATTACGCTGGGGGAATCCGGCCAGGCGCTGAGCCCGTATTACAAAGACCAGTTCGACGCATGGTATAACGGCCGCAGCTTCCCGATGCTGTTCAGCGACGTAGCCGTCGAGCAAAGCGCGCGCCACAAACTCGTACTCGAACCGTCCGGGCGGCCTTGACGTGTCGCCGCCACACAGAGAGATCTGGAGTTGATTTTTCGAGGATAAAAATGAAAATGCAACACTGCCTTTTGCTGATTACTTTTCTCACCGCCACGCTCGGGACCTCGATCACAGCCGGAGCAGGAGCTTCGCAAAAGCCGACGACACCAAAAACGTCCGGGATCTCCGCTGACGAAGCATTCAGCGCGTTCGTAGACCGGTACTTCGAAGGCTATTTTAACTTTCGGCCCACCAGTGGAACGAGAGAAGGATTTCACGAGTACGACGCCGAATTGCCCTCCTATTCAAGGCGAGAAATTGAGTCGGAAATCGCGCGCAACAAGAGCGCCCTAGTAGAACTCGCACGCATCAAGCGGTCCGAGCTATCGCGCGACAACCAGTTCGACGCGCGGCTGCTCGAAGGCTCAATTCGCGGTGACCTTCTCGACTTGGAAGGCATTCGACGTTGGGAAAACGATCCGAACTTCTACAACCAGATAGTCAGTTCAGCCCTGTTCGTCCTCGTTCAGCGCGACTTCGCCCCGGTGGGTGAGCGGCTGAAATCCCTCATTGCGCGCGAGCGCCGCGTTCCGGAAATCCTGGCAAGCGCCCGGGCTAACCTTCAGAATCCACCCGCCATTTACACGACGATTGCCATCCGGCAGGTTGGCTCAGAAATTTCGTTTCTCAAGAATCAATTGCCCGAGGCGATCGCCGCCGCGCGCGATGAGGATTTGAAGGCACAGTTCAGGGAGGTGAACGGACAAACCATCGAAGCCTACGAAAATTTCCTGCACTATCTCAAGACCGACCTCGCCCCGCGCTCTCACGGATCGTTCGCGATTGGGCCGGAGAACTACCGCAAGAAGCTTCGCTACGACGAGATGGTGAGCGCGTCGCTCGAACGCCTGCTCGCAATCGGTGATCGCGAATTGAAGAAAACGCAGGAGGCATTCCGGGCTACGGCGGCGCTCATCGACTCCTCCAAGACGCCGTCCCTGGTCTTTTCCGACCTTTCACTCAATCACCCCGACGCCCAGCACGAGATTTCCGCCAGCCAGTCCGTGCTCGCAGACCTTCGTGCCTTCGTCACATCGCATAACATCGCCACCATCCTCTCTCTGGAAAACCCGCGCGTGGTCGAAACGCCGCCCTTCATGCGCGTGCTGACCTTTGCCTCAATGGACACGCCCGGGCCTTTTGAAAAGAGTCCCGAGGCTTTTTACAACGTCACCCTTCCCGATCCGGAGTGGAGCGACGAAAAAAAGGAACAACTGCTGCGGTTTTTCAACTACGAGTCCATTCGCGTGACCAGCTCCCACGAAGTTTTTCCCGGACACTACACCCAGTTCCTCTGGGTCAAGCGCGCGCCGACCAAAGTTCGCAAACTGGTCGGCTGCTCTTCCAATTCCGAGGGCTGGGCGCACTACAGTGAGCAGATGATGCTCGAACAGGGATTCGGCGAGGGCGACCCTAAACTCCTTCTGGTTCAGCTTCAGGCTGCGCTGCTCCGCCTTTGTCGCTACATCGTGGGTATCCGGATGCATACCCGCGGAATGTCGCTTGAGGAAGGCATTGAGTTCTTCGAGCGCGAAGGCTACATGGAGCAGGCCAACGCCGAACGGGAGGCAATGCGCGGCACCGCAGACCCGACGTACCTCGTCTATACGCTCGGAAAGCTCGAAATCCTGAAGTTGCGCGACGATTATAAGCGGAAGGTCGGGGACTCGTTCAATTTGAAGGAATTCCACGACCGGTTCCTGAGCTACGGCTACCCGCCCGTTCAGTTAATCCGAGAGGACATGCTGGGCAACAAGTCGCCGGCACTCTGACACGGCACGCGAAGACGGGACTGTCTTTCAATGCGGGGAGGAGGTTTTGGGTCTTGTGAAGAGGTGGTTATGCAAGTTTGTTGTTGGAATGGCTCTGGTCCTCGCGGCGCTTACGGGCAGCGTTTGTGGCGAGGACGCGAGCCCCGCAACGCGGCTCAAACTTCAATATCGGCTCGCACTCACGCGCCCCGCGTCCCATCTGGTCGAAGTTGAAATCGTTGTGAACGGTGTGACCGATCCCGAGCTTGATTTCGTCATGCCCGCCTGGTCACCCGGCCGCTACGCAATCTACAATTTCGCCAAGAACGTCCAGGAATTCGAGGCGCTCGATGCCCAGCGGCGAGCGCTTCCCTTGGAAAAGATTGACAAACAAACCTGGCGCGTCGACACGAAAGATGCCGCCGGCGAAGTTCAAGCCCATTACAAAGTATACGCGAACGACCTGAACGGCTCGTTTTCACAGTTTGACACGACTCACGCCAATTTGAACGGCGCTTCGATTTACATGTACGTCGCCGGCCACAAGCCCGATCCAATCACTCTGAGCATCGAACCCCCGGCCGGCTGGAAAGTGATCAGCGGGTATTCGCTTTCGACCGATGAGAAAAATTTCGAGGCTTCAAACTACGACCGGTTGATTGATACGCCGATGGAAATTTCTTCGGAATGTTCGATTAAAACGTTTGAAGAAAGCGGAAAGACGTTTCGCATCGCCGTGCACAGCTACGCTTCGGAACCGGGCGATCTGGAAAAGCTCGAGAACGACCTGAAGAAAATTGTGCGCTCCGAAATGGCCATGATGCCCGCGCCCGAATTCGACCATTACACGTTCATCTTCCATTTCGATCCCGATATCTCCTCAGGCGACGGCATGGAGCATTTGAACTCGACCCAGATCATCATACGGGGCGATCCGACCGAAGCCGTCATCCGGGAATCCCTTGAAGTCGCGGCGCACGAATTCTTTCATGTTTGGAACGTCAAGCGGCTCCGTCCCGCTGCGCTCGGCCCCTTCGACTACACTGGGGAAAATCACACCCGCTCGCTTTGGCTCGCGGAGGGCATCACCAGTTATTACGCCTTCGTCTATTTGCTCCGGTCCGGCGTTTGGAGCGAGGAGCAGTTCTTGGGCCGCCTGGCGCGCGAGATCCGCGAGCTCGAGGGCGAACCCGGACGGAAGCTTATGTCCGCGGAGAGTTCCAGCTTCAACGCGTGGTTCTACGACCGCGCGCCCCAAATGCAGGAAACGAATTTCGCAAACACCACCATTTCTTATTATAACAAGGGCGCGCTGCTCGGAATGCTGCTCGACGTGGAGATTCGGTCGCGCACGGGCGGGCAAAAGTCTCTCGATGACGTGATCCGGTACCTCTACAAGAAATTTTATGAGGCACCCGGCATAACCTACTACGGGCCGGGAAAGGGCTATGAGGAATCTGACGTTCTAAATGCATTGAATCAGGTTTCCGGCAGTGACTTTGGGTCTTTCTTCGGAAGTTTCATCAAGGGAACAGAACCCCTTCCCTACGACAAAACACTGGCACTCGCCGGAATGAAACTTCAGGCGGAAGTTGAACCCGGCGCTTCGCCCAGCCTCGGAATCCTGAGCGCTGCAGAGGACCAGGGCGTGCGGATCCGAGCCGTGCTTCCCGGCGAAGCCGCGGACCGCGCGGGGCTTTCGCGCGACGATCTCTTGATCGCCGTAGATGACCTTTCGCTGGCCACCGAAAGTCTGGCCGAGCGGCTGGGAATCTATCCTCCAGGCACCACAGTCCCTTTCACTGTTGACCGACACGGGCGCCGTCAGATTATTACCGTAACCCTGGACCCGCCTCGCAGGGACGTATTCTCGATCGAAAAATCACCTTCGGCGACTGCGGACGAGGTGAGGATCCGGGAAGGCTGGCTCGGAAAATGAGCGCAAGACAGACTTTCCATTATTGCAGTTTCATCACCGTGTTTGGGCCGTCCGTCTTTTGGTTCCCCCGTCGGCGGACGAAATAACGCATGCCGCCACAGTTCGGGTGACGATCGCGTGCCACAACAGATCGAGAGTGCGCAGAGGTTTGTCGCCTGCCGGAACAATGCTAAACTAGCGCTATCATGCGGGAACCGTTTCTCGAGCGCCTGGAAAAACGCATCGCCGTGTGCGACGGCGCGATGGGCACGATGCTCTATGCCAAGGGCATCTCGCTCAACCGCTGTTACGACGAACTGAACCTGACCCAACCGCAATTGGTGAAGGAAGTCCACCTTGCCTACATCAAGGCGGGAGCGGAAGTTCTCGAGACCAACACATTCGGCGCCACTCGCCCGCGCCTGGACAAGTTCGACCTGGCCGACAAGGTGCGGGAGATCAATCTCTCCGCCGTCCGCCTGGCCCGCGAGGTTGCAGGGGATGACCTCTACGTGGCGGGGGCCGTGGGGCCGCTTGGGGTCCGCCTCGAGCCGCTCGGACCCACTTCGCTTGAAGAAGCCCGTGAAGTCTTCCGCGAACAGATCGCAACGCTGGTCGAAGCAGGTGTGGATTTGCTGATCATCGAAACGATGAGCGATTTGAACGAAGCCCATCAGGCGCTGGTCGCCGCGCGAGAAATCGGCAAGACCCCTGTCGTAGTACAGATGACCATTCAGGAGGACGGCTCGACGCCCATCGGCACGCTTCCGGAAGATTTCACCCGCCAGTTGGACGAATGGGGCGCGGATTTGATCGGGCTCAATTGCAGCGTGGGCCCCGCTACCCTCCTGGAAACACTTGAGCGCATGTCCCGCGTGACCGGCAAGATGCTGGCCGCCCAGCCCAACGCCGGCATGCCGCGAACGGTCGAGGGCCGCTCGATCTATCTTTGCTCGCCCGAATACATGGCCAGCTATGCGCGACGTTTTATTCAAACCGGGGTGCGACTGGTGGGCGGTTGTTGCGGTACGACGCCGGAGCACATCCGGGCCATCAAAGCCGCCGTGCGGACGATCAACCTCGCCCCGCAGGCTGCGAAAACCACCGTAGAAGTCGCAAGCCGCACCCCGCGACCTCTCGACCCGCTTCCCATTGAAAAGCGCTCGCGGCTCGCTGAAAAACTCGTGCGCGGCGAGTTCCCGGTGCTCGCGGAAATTGTTCCGCCCAAGGGTTCGGACGCGGCGAAGGAAATCGAGGGCGCTCGATACCTCCTCGGTGAGGGCGTGGACGCGGTCAACATTCCGGACGGTTCCGGAGCTTCGGCGCGGATGAGCGCGCTGACGCTCGCGGCGCTTCTCCAGCAGAAGGTGGGAATCGAAGTCCTCCTCCACTACAGCTCGCGTGACCGCAACGTGCTGACCATTCAGTCGGACCTGCTCGGCGCCTACGCGCTGGGACTCAAAAACATTCTGGCGCTTACGCGTGACCGCGCGCAGTTTTCCACGGTTCTCGAAACTTCCTTCTTCGACGTGGACTCGATCGGGCTTGTGAATATTCTGAACAACCTGAACCGCGGACTCGACGCGGGCGGCAATCCCCTGGGAACGCAGACGGGGTTCCTGACGGGCGTGGGATTAAACCCCACGGCCGTAAATCCTGATGAAGAGATTCGCCGATTCGAGTATAAGGTGGAAGCGGGGGCGAGTTTTGCGGTGACCCAACCGGTTTTCGACGCGAAGCAATTTCGCGGTTTTCTACAACGTATCGCGTCGGTCACGGCAGGCCGCATTCCCGTGGTGGCAGGATTGTGGCCTCTCACCAGTTACCGAAACGCGGAGTTTGTAAACAACGAAGTGCCGGGCGCTTCGGTTCCGCCTGCCATCATGGAGCGCATGCGCAAAGCGGATACCGGAGACCGGGCGCGTGCCGAAGGCGTCAAGATTGCCCAGGAGACCTTGCTCGAAATTCGCGACGTCGTTCAGGGAGTGCAGATCACCGCGCCCTTCGGGCGTTACGCCATGGCTGTGGAAGTCGCGCAAGGGCTTAAGCAGAGTACTCGGTAAGCGGCCACTGACCATCGGCCGGCGGCCCGGTAAGAAGTTCGCCGAAGGCTAAGCGACAAAAACTGAAAGCCTCCCCATGACACCATCATCTAAATCCGCCAAGCCCGACCCTTTCGAGAAAAACCTCGAGCGCCTGGATGCCATCGTCCAGCAACTCGAAGACGCCGACCTCCCGCTCGAAAAAGCGCTGCACCTCTACGAGGAAGGCATGCAGCTCTCAGAGGTCTGCCACAAACAATTGCAGGAGGCGGAAGGGCGCGTCCAGATCCTCATGAAAAAAGGCGGCAAAATCTCCGCGGAACCTTTCGAACCCGAGGAGTCTGAGAATTCTTGAGCCCAGCGACTTCCGAAACGCTGCAGCAGTATTTCGAAACGGAACGCGCGCGAGTGGACGCTGAGCTCGAGCGAATCCTGCCGCCTCTCGAAGAACATCCGACTTCAATTCACCAGGCCATGCGCCACTCGGTTTTTGCCGGGGGAAAGCGGCTGCGGCCGATTTTGTGCGTGGAATCGGGCCGCCTTTTCGGCGGGAACGAGGAGGCGCTGCTCCGCTGCGGCAGCGCGCTTGAACTCATCCACACCTATTCGCTCATTCACGATGACCTGCCCGCTCTTGACAACGACGACCTGCGGCGCGGCAAGCCCACCTGCCACCGCGTGTTCGGAGAAGCCTCGGCGATTCTTGCCGGCGACGCTTTGCTGACGCTGGCTTTCGAGACCCTTTCAGCTTCCGGACCTCCATCGGAAGCGACCAAGCTGCTGGTGATTCGCGAGTTGTCTCGCGCCATCGGCACGCGGGGCGGCATGGTGGGTGGACAGGTCGTGGACCTCGAGACGACTCGTGCAACGGCACGACCCGAGACGCTTCACTACATCCATTCTGCGAAAACCGGCGCGTTTATCCGCATGGCGGTTCGTTCGGGCGCATTGTATGCCGGCGCGCCGGAGGAAGATTTGGAGCGCATGACCTCCTACGGAGAAAAAGTCGGGCTGGCGTTTCAGATTGCCGACGATTTGCTCGATGTGTTAGGCTCAAGTGAATCGCTTGGAAAAACAGCAGGGAAAGACAGGCAGCAGCAGAAGGCAACTTATCCGGCGCTTTTCGGCGTGGAGGAATCCCAGCGCATTGCCGGGCGCTTGATTCTTGAAGCCTGCGAGATGTTGGAACCTTACGGTGACCGAAGCCGCAGACTTCAGGAAATCGCCCGTTTCCTGATTGCGAGGAAATCCTGATGGATTACAAATATTTGCAACAAATCGATTCCCCCGCCGACCTCAAGAAAGTCCCGCGCGAAGATCTTCCCCTGGTCGCCGTAGAGTTGCGCGATTATCTCATCACTGTTGTTTCCAAGGTGGGCGGCCACCTGGCCTCGAGCCTGGGCGCGGTGGAACTGACGCTTGCACTGCATTACGTTTTCGACACGCCCAAAGACAAGATCGTCTGGGACGTCGGCCATCAGGCTTACGGACACAAGGTATTGACCGGCCGCCGTGACCGCCTGCCGACCATTCGCCAGTATGGCGGAATCTCCGGCTTTCCCGTGCGTGACGAAAGTCCTTACGACACCTTCAACGTAGCGCACGCGGGCACAGCAATCTCCGGTGCCCTGGGCATGGCCGTGGCGCGCGACCTCAAAGGCGAAGATTTCTACGTGGTCGCGGTGGTCGGCGACGCCGGGCTGACGGTGGGAGTCGAGCTGGAAGGAATCAACAACCTGGGCAATTTGCAGAAAAAAGTCCTAGTTATTCTAAACGACAACGAGATGTCGATCTCGGCGAACGTCGGCGCCATCGCCGGCTATCTGAACCGAATCGTCCACGGCCAGGCTTACCATCGCGTGACCCAGGAAGTGGAGAAGATGATCCTGGCCGTTCCGCGCCTGGGCCCTCGCCTGTTAAAGCTTTCGAAAGAGCTGGTCGAATCCGCCAAGACCATGCTCATTCCAGGCATGGTCTTTGAGGAGCTGGGCTTTGAATACGTCGGCCCGATTAACGGCCACAGCATTGAGGATTTGCTCACCGTCCTCGCCAAGGTCAAGGACAATCCCAAGCCAACCCTCCTGCATATCGTTACGCAAAAAGGCAAAGGCTATCCGCACGCTGAAAAGCTTCCCATCAAATATCACGGCGTCACGCAGTTCGACATTTCAACCGGCGCTTTTCACAAAGCTCCTGCCAAGGCGCCGAGCTACACCGCCGTCTTCGGACAGGCCATGTGCGAATTGGCGGAAAAAGACCCGCGCGTCATCGGGATTACGGCGGCGATGTCCGAGGGAACAGGCCTCGTGGATTTTGCCAAGCGCTTTCCTGACCGCTTTTTTGACGTGGGCATCGCGGAGCAGCACGCGGTGACATTTGCCTGCGGGCTGGCTTGCGAGGGCATGCGCCCGGTGGCGGCGATCTATTCAACTTTCTTGCAGCGCGCCTACGACCAGGTGATCCACGACGTTTGCCTGATGCACGCGCCCGTCACCTTTGCGATGGACCGCGGCGGAATCGTGGGCGCCGACGGCCCGACGCACCACGGCCTTTACGACATTGCGTATCTTACCGCCACTCCCGGGATGGTCGTGATGGCGCCCAAGGACGAAAACGAGCTGCGCCACATGCTCTATACCGCCGTCAATTCGGACGTGCCGGCGGCGCTCCGCTACCCGCGCGGCAACGGCATCGGCGTCGCGCCAGATCCCGAATTCAAGAAACTCGAGATTGGAAAAGGCGAGATTCTGCGGGAAGGGGGCGACATCGCCATCCTGGCGCTGGGTAGCATGGTTTATCCTTGCCTGGAAGCTTCGGAAAGGCTCGAGGCGCTTGGCATCCACGCCACGGTCGTCAACGCACGTTTTGCAAAGCCGCTCGACGATCAACTGATCTGCGTTCTGGCTTCCGAAAAGCAATTCCTGGTCACGGCGGAGGAAGGCACCGAGGCCGGTGGCTTCGGCGCGCTGGTCGCCGCACTGCTGCAAGACCGCAAAATCCCCGCGAGTGTCCTGCGCATCGCCGTGCCCGACCGAATCATCCCCCACGGGGCGCCGAATCTCTTGCATGCCAAATACGGGCTGGATGTGGACGGAATCGTCGAGAAAATCAAGAACTTCGCCAACGAGTGTCCCGTGCGCTCGGAGCTGAAATACCGCTCGCTGCTGCGGCCGTAGACTGGTGCCGAGGCCAATCGGATGCTTAAGACAGCGTTTCTCCTGCCCGGGCGAATTGGCGCGAACCCCCAGCCCTAGGCGCCTTCACAGATTCCATCCCTCGCGGTAAGAGTTGTTGATATATTTTTGAGCAGCCTCGTCGTTGCTCACCTTCAAATTCGCACTGTCCCAATGCAGTTTCTTCCCCGCACGGAGAGCCACGTTTCCGAGCAGGACAGCCTGAGTTACGGTCGCTTCAAATTCGAAGTTCGCCCCGCCAGCCTTCCCACCTTTTGCGGCTTCAATCCACTCGCGGTCGTTGCCGGGCGAGCGAGGCAGCGTCTTGGGTGGAGGCTGGAAAGCTTTCATCTTCGATTCGGGGATCAGGCTCGGCTGCGCGCCGTTGAAACCGCACATAATCGTGCCGCGGTCGCCGTGAAATAACAGACCTTCGCCTTCGATTCCCATTTCGCGCCCGTCCTCGAGCTCAGCCGGACGCGCCGGCTTCAATCCCCCGTCGTACCAGGTGATTTCAACGGGAGGCAGATCGGCGCGAGCGCCAAACTGGAAATGAAGGATCGAGGCGGCAGGAAAAGATTCCCTGAAGGGTTCGGTCGAGCTGGACTCTACGCTTTCCGGCGCGCTGAGCTTCAGCACGCGGAAGATCGTATCGAAGCTGTAACAGCCCATGTCGCCGATCGCGCCGGTGCCGAAATCAAACCACCCGCGCCACACGAAAGGCAAGTAGGCATGGTTGAAGGGGCGATAAGGCGCCGGGCCAAGCCACAAATCCCAGTCGAGTCCGGGCGTCACGGGATCGACGGCCTCAGGGCGGTTGATCCCCTGGGGCCAGAAGGGACGCGTCGACCAGTTCTCCACGCGTCGCACCGGCCCGATGACGCCCGCGCCGATCCATTCTTCGAGCAAACGCGTTGCTTCCGAGGCCTGATTTCCCACCGCAACCTGCGTCGCCACGCCTTTTTCACGCGCCACCTCGGCCATCCGGCGCGCCTCGTCAATCGAGTGCGTCATGGGTTTCTGACAATAGACATGCTTCCCGGCCTTCATGGCCGTAATGGCGACATGAGCATGCCAGTGATCCGGCGTGCAGACGATTACGGCGTCAAGGCCCTTCTCCTTTTCGAGCAATTCGCGAAAGTCATTATACGGCGTGCAGCCGCGGAACTTTCCGGATGGCGTTTGTGTGGCGTAATACGCCTCCACAATCCGCCGTGCCGGCTCGCGCCCGCAGGTGCAGCCTTTCCAGTCACTCCCCCAGTCGGAGTAACCGCTGCCCAGGAGCTTGCGGATCTTGTCCCGAATTTCGTTCGGCTCCCATTCCGAGTAATCGCTGCTTTCGCGGTTGGCGTCGCACACCGCCACGATCTGAACGTCAGGTTGTTTGAGGAAATCCATCATCACCCGCGTTCCCTGAGAGCCCACGCCAACGCACGCTGCAGTAAGCTTGTCACTGGGGGGCACATAGCCCCCGCCGCCCAAAACGTGGCGCGGCACGATGGTGAACCCCGCGACGCCGGCTGCGCCGCCTATAAATGCGCGGCGCGATAGTTTCCTGCTTGCTACATTCGCAATTTTTTTGGGATCTCGCATACCAACTCCTTACTGATAATGTTTTTCGCGCTGGCGTCAGTCTCTGATTCGTCCAATGTCCCAAGGTTTCTCTTGGAAGAAAAAACGGCGCGTCGTGCGCTCAACTCCCGTTGCATCCGCTGGCTTGAGGAGTATCCTAACAACATGCTGGCCCCAAATCCCAGAAAAATGCGGTTGGACCGGCTGCTCGTAGACCGGGGCCTCGCGGGCTCACGCGAGAAGGCGCAGGCGATGATCCTTGCCGGCGGCGTTCTGGTGGACGACCAGAAAATGGAAAAGTGCGGCGCAGCGGTTGCGGAGAGTGTGTCGGTGCGGCTCCTGGGCGAGCCCGCCAAATACGTTGGCCGGGGCGGCCTGAAACTGCAAGGCGCACTCGAGCATTTTCGAATCGATCCTGACGGGAAAATCTGCCTCGATATCGGCGCCTCGACGGGCGGATTCACAGACTGCCTGCTGCAAAAAGGGGCGGCGAAGGTTTTTGCGGTGGACGTAGGGACGAACCAGCTCGACTGGAAGCTCCGGCGCGACTCGCGCGTGGTCGTGCTGGAAAAGACCAACGCCCGCCACCTGGCGTTCGAAACGATTGGCGAGCGCGTTGAGCTTGTCACCATGGATGTCTCGTTCATTTCGGCGACGCTGATTCTTCCGGCGCTGCCGCAATTCCTCGGCACGGGCGCGGACCTCTTGGTTCTGGTCAAACCGCAGTTCGAAGTGGGCCGGCACCAGGTGGGAAAAGGCGGGATCGTCCGCGACCCGAAACTGCATCAGGAAGCGATCGCAAAAGTATCGCGCAAACTTCTGGAGCTCGGATTCCAGCGACTTGCCTCCGCCGAGAGCGTCCTCGCGGGGGCGGAAGGAAACCGGGAATATTTCCTGCATGCCATTTGGGAAAAAAGAATCTAGAATAGCCGCTCTTTAAGGATCGCCGCTTCAACGGAGTTTGTTAACCCATGCAAGTCAGAAAAATCGGTATCATCTCAAAACCGCGCAAGTCGGAAGTCCGGGATGTGGTCTTGCCGCTGGTCGAATGGCTGCGCGAGCGTTCGATCGAAGTGAGCATCGACAAGGAGACCGGCTCGATCCTCGAAAGCCACGACAAGTGCCTGACGCGCAACGAAATGCCCTCGCAAGTCGACCTCATCATTGTCCTCGGGGGCGACGGCACATTGCTCGCCGCAGCGCGCGCGTTGAATCGCAAGCCGGTCCCCATCCTGGCCGTCAACCTGGGCGGTCTGGGGTTCCTCACCGTCATCACCCGGGAAGAACTCTTTGCCACACTCGAGGCGGTGCTGGCCGGCAATTACCGCTCGGACAAGCGTGTCCAGATTGAAGGTGAGCTGATTCGCGCCGACGAAGTCATCTCATCCTTCCTGGCGCTGAACGACGTGGTCGTCAACAAAGGCGCCATCGCCCGCATTCTGGATTTTGAAGTCCTGGTGGACGGTCGACTGGTTTCTACTTTCAAATCCGACGGCCTGATTATCGCGACGCCGACGGGATCAACGGCGTATTCGCTTGCCGCCGGCGGGCCGATCGTCGCTCCGTCCGTGGCGGCGTTTGTCATGACTCCGATCTGCGCGCATACGCTGACCAATCGTCCGCTGGTCCTACCGGACACTGCCACGGTAGAAATCATCGTGAAGACTCAGCGTGAAGCCGCCTACCTCACCGTGGACGGCCAGATGGGGATCACCGCCCACAGCGAAGATATCGTGCGCATGAAGAAAGCTTGCTCGACGGTTGAAATCATCCAGCCTGTTTCGCGGGATTATTTTGAGATCTTGCGGGAAAAATTAAAGTGGGGAGAAAGGTAGGCAGAAAGCAGTAGGCAGAAGGCAGCGGGCAGAAAACATGAAGCTAACGTCATTTTCGCCGGTCAGAGGCGGTCTGGCTTCCGCTTGGGTTCGCTCCGCTTTCCCAAAGCTTCATTCGCTCAGGCATGGTCACGTATTTGCCACAGTAAATGCATCTCAAACTCATACGCTTTGCTAAGGGGGCCGATGGGCGGCCTCGACAGCTCGTTGCCCATCTCAAGGCGGCTGAGCTGCCAAGGGAATACGAAAATGGCCTCCGCTAGCCCGGTTTCTGTCTTCTGCCTACTGCTTTCTGCCTACTGCCTACTAAGGC
Source organism: uncultured Acidobacteriota bacterium (assembly GCA_964481715.1). GTDB lineage: Bacteria > Acidobacteriota > Terriglobia > UBA7540 > UBA7540 > JAHEKS01. Next base: position 34,441 of record CAYZVR010000003.1, read on the forward strand.
GTTTCTCCGGCCATCAAATCTTCCACGCGCTCACGGGGCCGGATCAACTCCACATTCTTGCCGGACACCAGGACTTCCGCCGGACGCGGCCGGGAATTGTAATTCGATGTGAGCACGAAACCATACGCACCCACCGTCATGATCGCCAAAAGGTCTCCGGGCCGGACGTCCGCCATCTGGCGGTCTTGCGCCAGGAAATCTCCCGTCTCGCAGAGCGGCCCCACGACGTCAGCTCGCAATTTCTCTGCCGGGCGCTGGCCGACCGGAACGATCTCGTGATAGGAGCCGTAAAGCGCCGGGCGCATTAGATCGTTCATTCCAGCGTCCACAACGATAAAACTTTTCGATTCGGTTCGCTTGACATAGAGCACACGCGCGAGCAGGATTCCCGCTTCCGCGACCAGCGCGCGCCCCGGCTCGAGGATCAGCCGGTACGGAGTTTTTTCAAGCCGTTGCGCGAGTCCTTCGATCAAGCGATCAACGTCCAGCGGAGTTTCGTTTTCATAACGGATCCCCAGTCCCCCGCCGAGGTCGAGAAATTCCACGGGGATACCTTCCCTGCCAAGCGCCTTAGCGACGGCGGAGATCTCATCCAGGGCCTTCAGGAACGGCTCGGTGTCGAGAATCTGCGAGCCGATGTGGCAGGCGATGCCGCAGACTTTCAAGTGTGCGGAAGCCGCCGCGCGCCGGTACAAATCCATCGCCTCTTCTTTGGGAACCCCGAACTTATGGATGAACTTGCCCGTCGCAATGTAAGGGTGCGTGTCGGCTTCAACATCCGGATTGATTCGGAGGGAAACGTTAGCGCGCTTGCCGAAGTACCGGGCGCGAGCTTCGATCAACTCAAGCTCGCCCGCCGACTCCACGTTGAACATCAGGATGTCAGCCACGAGCCCTGCGTCGATTTCTTTCTCCGTCTTGCCCACACCGGAATAGACGATGCGCTCCGGATCCGCGCCCACTTTCAAGACACGTGCGAGTTCGCCGCCCGAGACGATGTCGAACCCCGCGCCCGCCTCGCGAAGCAGCTTGAGGATTCTCAGATTAGAGTTGGCTTTGACCGAGTAGCAGATGAGCCCGGATATGCGCTCAAGCCCACGACGCAGGCGTTGGAAATTTTCAAGAATCGTTGCGCGGCTGTAAACGTAAGTCGGCGTCCCGTAGCGCTCGGCGATGGAAGCAGCCCCGACACCTTCACAATGCAATTCACCGGATTGGTATTCAAAAGCGGACATCATCTTAGAGGTTATTTGAATTCGACCAGAGAGAAGGCAGGCCGTTCTTGTGCCGGCGATTTCCCTTTAGCGCACTCTCACAAGCAGGAGGGTTTGGTCGTCTCTTCGCGGCCGGCCCCCTTCAAACTGTGCGAGCTGCGTGAAGATCTTTTCGACAATTTCACCCAGGGAACTCTTCGCGTGCTCGCGCAGGATGTTCTCGATGCGGCCGATCCCGAAATCTCCATCTTCGCGAGCATCGGTCGCCTCCGACAGACCGTCCGAAAAAAAAGCCAGCAGGTCTCCGCTTTCCAGGCTAACCGTGGTTTCCTGGTACTCGGTATTTTCCAGCAGGCCGAGCGGCACACCCTCGGCGCGAATCGAGCGAACCTGCCCGCTGCGGAGCAGGAGCGGCAAAGGCATTCCGGCGTTTGCAAGCCGCAGCGTCTTTGGCTTGGACTCCCACAAGGCGCAGGTCAGGGTGATGAAGTGGCCTTCGATTCGGCGTTCCAACAGCGACAGATTCAGCTTGCGCAGCAGCTCGGGCGGTGGAAGCTTTTCGCGCGCAAGACTCCGCAAAACGCCGCTGGCCATGGCGCCGTAAAGCGCCGCCGGCGCCCCCTTGCCGCTGACATCTCCGATCACAAGCACATGGCGGTCCTTGGCGTAAGGAATGAAATCGTAAAGGTCGCCACCCAGCTCCCGCGCCGGAAGGAAACGCACGCAGATTTCCAGGCCGGGAATCACCGGGCAGAGCGCCGGCATCATGTGCTGCTGGATTTCTCGCGCGCGTTCGAGGTCGCGCTCGCGGCGGGCTTCGCTGCGGAGCACACGCTCATAGAGACGGGAGTTTTCGATGGCGATGGCGATCTGCGGCGCGAGGGTCGAAAGGATACGCACGTGATCGTCGGTGAAGTACGCCGGTTTGGGACTTTCCAGATCCACCACGCCGATCACCCGGTCGCGATAAATCAGCGGCACGGCCAGTTCCGAACGCGTATCGGGATTGAAGGCAATGTAGCGGCTGTCCGCGTTGACATCCGGGACGAGTACGGGTTTGCGCTCGCGCGCCGCCGCGCCCACAATCCCCCGATCGATGGCAACGGTGCAATTCTCGGGTGTCCGTTCGTCCTCCTTCATCGAAATAACCGCGTTCAGCGACTGCGTTTGCTCGTCAAAGAGCAGCGTGCTGAAGCGGTGGTAATCAATCAGCCGTTTGGTGAGGGTGCCGATGCGCCTCAGCAGGTCTTTCAAGACCAGCACCGAGCTCAGTTCCCGGCTGATTTCGTTCAGGAGTTGCAGCGTGCGGGCCTGCCGCAGGGTGCGGCGGTAGAGCCCGGCGTTCATCACGGCCAGGGCCATGCGGCCGGCCAGGAGCTCGAGCAGGTTCTGGTGCTGTTCGGTGAAGAAGTCCGGCCACGGGGCCTCGAGGTCAATGACTCCCACGACCCGGTTCTTGGCGATCAGCGGGACGGCCAGTTCCGAACGAATGTTGGGCAGCGATTCGATATACGCCGGGTCTTTCCGCACGTCGTTCACCAGCACGGATCGGCGGGGATGGGCGGCGCGGCCCACGATGCCTTCGCCCACCTTTACGCGCAAGTTTCGAACAACTTCTTCCGGATGGCCGGCGCTGAACCGGATGCGCAGCTCCTGAGTCTTCTCGTTGAGAAGCAGAATGGCAAAGACGTCGTAGTCGATGGCGCGCTTCACGATGGATGCCATACGCGCCATCAGCTCGTCAAGGTCGAGTGTGGAACTGATCTGTTCGCTGACCTCGAGAAGCAAGGTCAGAAGCTCGGTCAGCTCCAGCGGCCGTCCCTGGGATTTGGTTGCTTCGGGCATCGGTTATTTCACCACCTGGAGAGAACGCACGGCTTCATCGAGGATGGAAACGCTGGCGCTCGTGCCGAGGCGGGTTGCGCCCGCCTGGAGCATCCGCAATGCATCGTCCAAATTGCGGATGCCGCCTGCGGCCTTTACGCCCATCGCGGGCCCCACCGTCCTCCGCATCAAGCGGACGTCTTCTTCCTTCGCGCCGGTAGGCGCAAACCCGGTGGAAGTTTTGACGAAATCCGCGCCGGCGCCTTTCGCGATGTGGCACGCCGTCACCTTCTCTTCGTCGGTAAGATAGGCGTTCTCCAGAATGACTTTCAGCAGCGCTCCGCCCGCCCGGCAGACCTCAACGACTCCGCGGATGTCGCTTTCAACCCGCGCCAGATCACCCGACTTCAGTGCCCCGATGTTCAAAACCATATCAATCTCATGCGCCCCGGCAAGGATGGCCGCTTCCGCCTCTGCCCGTTTGGCGGACGTGAGCGTCGCCCCCAATGGAAAACCCACGACGGTCGCGATTTTTACTCCCGAACCGCGCAGTTGCTCAGCAACAAGCGGCACCCAGGCAGGATTGACGCACACGCTCGCAAAGCACGCCTTGCGCGCTTCCTCGGCGAGCTGCTCCACCTGGCCGCGCGTGGCCTGTGGGCGAAGCAGTGTGTGATCCATCAAAACCGCCAGCCCGCGCACCTCCGCGGGCTGGTCGTTCACGCAAACGCACTCGACGCGGCCGGAAGGGCCAGCGGGATAGGCGTCAAACTCTTCGCTCAGCCACGCGGAAGGTCCAAGTCGCCGGGCCACTTCCAGCGTAATGGTCTCCACCAGTTTTTCCAGGTCCGCACGATCTAAGGTCAGTGGTTCCACGCTCGATCTCCTTGAAACGGGACGGACGGCGTCAGAAATTTCCTGCTTCGATTGGCCGCAATCGGAAAGTCATTGTAACATACCGAACGGGCACGCTGCCCGAACCGCCTGGGAGCGCGAAACCCCGGAACAAAACCGGGTTCTTGCTTCGAATCGACCAGCGACCACTCATCCATGAAGACCCTTTTCATCGCGCTCCGAGCCCTCCTCTATATGACTGGCTTTATGCTTTTGTGGGGATGGGTCGCCCTGCGCGCTCGCGTTTTCGATTCAAAGTTCGGAATGGAACTCCCTGACTGGACTCGAGTCCCGGGAATTCTTTTGATCATCCCCGGAGCGGTTCTCGGTCTCTCCTGTGCAACGGAATTCATCGCTCGCGGAGACGGAACGCCCGCTCCCTTCGACGCTCCGCGGAAATTCGTGGCGGTCGGCCCTTATCGGTTTGTCCGCAATCCCATGTACGTGGGCGGGCTGATGCTGCTTGCCGGCTTCGGTTTGTACTTGAATTCGGTTGCCATCCTGCTGCTGTCGCTTGCGTTGCTCGCCGTCGTCCATCTGTTCGTGCTTTTCTACGAGGAACCGACCCTGAGGAAGAATTTCGGGGCGACTTACGACGAGTATTGCCGAAATGTTTCCCGGTGGATTCCCCATCGTCCGGTCGCCTCGGCGACCCGCCCATCATGAATCGCAAGCGGTTTGAAAAGCTCGTTGAGGAGGCGCTCGAACGGCTGCCGGCGGTTTTTCGCAACAAGCTCGCGAACATCGTCATTCTCATCGAAGACGCTCCTCCTGAAGAGGCGGAGCCCGACACCCTTCTGCTGGGACTTTTCCACGGTGTGCCTCGGACCGAAAAAAGTGTTTTCTCAGCGACTCCACCCGATCAGATTTTTCTTTACCAAAGGAATATCGAGGCCGTCAGCAGCAACGACGACGAAATCCGTCGACAGGTGCGCGACACGTTGCTCCACGAGCTCGGTCATTACTTTGGCTTGAACGAAGACGAGTTGCGCGAGATCTGACACTTAACCTTGCGACTCGCGAGTTCCCGCGTGGCATATAATGATTGGCGATGGTGATCCTGGCCTTTGACACCACCGGCGACCGTGGAGGCGCGGGCATCTTCCGCGACGAGAAGTGCCTGGGCAGTGTAGAAAACGACGGCCACGCCAGTTACGCTGTGCTTCTTTTCCAGATGGTCGAGCGCCTGCTCGCCGAAACGAGAATTTCCCTTTCCGAAGTGGAAGTATTCGCGGTCGCCAACGGTCCGGGATCCTTCACCGGAATCCGCGTCGGCGTGGCGGCGGCGCAGGGATGGTCAAAGGCGTTCGGCCGGCCGGTGTGCGGCGTTTCGGTGCTTGCGGCGATGGCCGAGCAGGCCCAGCCTGTCACTGATTGGGTAGCCCCGGTCCTCGACGCCCGCCGCGGAGAATTCTATCTCGGGCTTTTGCAACGTTCGAGTGAAGGCACCGAGTCGCAGTTCTCCTATCAAACTGAGGCCGATGGATGGGTTTTGAAACCGGCCCAAGTGGCTGAATTGATCGAACGCCGGTTGCCGCCGGGCGCGACGTTGACGTGTCTCGCCCGGGAGCACGATCAGTCAGCGCTCGGCCTGCGCTCGCTGCTACCGAAAACTTTCCGCTGGCAAACCGCATCGGGGTCGCTGCTGCCGGCCATCGCAAGAATAGCTCTGGAAGCGCATGCCCGCGGAAGGTTACAATCTCCCGCCGAGCTCGACGCCCTCTACATTCGAAGGTGCGATGCGGAATTCAATTGGAAGGAATAAATCCTGATGCAGCGGGCCCTCGGGCGACGTTGGGACACTTCAGCCCAAGCTGCGAGATAGACGACGATGAGAGTCAGGCTGTTCGGCAAACAAGACTTGGCAGAGGTCGTGGCGATCCAGGCCAAGAATCCCCTCGCCGCACAATGGCCCGAACTCGAATACGCACGCCTGACCGACGACCCTCGAGGAACGATCCTGATATCGGAACTCGAAACCATGACGCCCGTCAAGGTGCTCGGCTTTGCAGCGTATTACCGGATCATTGACGAAGCCGAATTGCGCAACGTCGCCGTCGATCCGGCGCATCATCATCAGGGCATCGGAAAAGCCTTGCTCGCGGAAGGACGCGAGCGATTGCTCCGGGCGGGGGCCAAGCGAGTCTACCTGGAAGTCCGCCAGTCGAACAAGGCTGCGCTCGCGCTTTATTATTCAGCAGGATTCGGCCTGCACTCGCAGCGGAAAGATTACTACCACGACCCTCGAGAGGACGCCTACGTTCTGTCCCTTGAACTTTTTCCGCCCACGGTGGTCTCGCAGATCAATTCATCGCGTTGAAATCTGCCGGGCAGCGCATGGCATCTCTGCCCTCCGGCAGAGTCACTTGGCCGCTTGCGGTTTTGCTTGAAGCGGCTGAAGTCGTGTGCTAGGCTTTCAGTAGAGCCATCTTATTTGTGGAGGTGAATCGCCCGTGAGCAGCCCAACCGAGGCCATCCGGGAGCAGTTGATGGCCACAAACCAGGAATACCAACGCCTCCGTGAACAACACACACTTTACGCCACCCAGCTTGACCAGTTGGCAACCAAGACTTATTTGAGCGACCAGGAAAAGCTGGAAGAAGTCCGGCTGAAGAAGCTGAAGCTCTGGGTGAAAGACCAGATGGAAACCCTGGTCCGGCAATTGCGGAGTTCCTGAGCGCAGACACCGCGTGCGTGCCGCTGCGCCAGCGAATGACCTCATGACCGGGCGGCGGCGGAGTGGGAGGCGCCAGGCTCCGGCCTGAAGTGCCGGCGAGAAACGCAGAGCTATGGTCAAGGAGGGTTACTGGTACGGCTTGCCGCTGGTGCTGATCTCCGGCGGGCTGGTCGGAGTAGGACTCTACGCGCTCGGCGTTCTCTTTCTGGTGGCAGCCGTACTGGTCCTCAACTTCTTTCGCGACCCCGAGCGCGCCATCCCCTCCGATCCCTGCCTGGTGGTATCGCCTGCGGACGGCCGCGTGGTTGAGATCATCGAAGAAATTCAAAACAACCGAAACGTCCGGCGCGTGAGCATTTTCATGTCGCCGCTCGACGTGCACGTCAACCGGGCGCCGATTTCCGGCACCATCACTGAGGTGAGTTACCACAAGGGACAATTTCACGTGGCTTCCCAGGCACGGGCGTCCATCGAAAATGAGCACAACGTCTTCACCGTGCGTGGCGAACAGGGCGAAGTCATCGTGAAGCAAATTGCTGGATTGCTCGCCCGCCGTATCGTATTCTGGAAAAGAGCAGGCGATCCAATCCAGCGTGGCGAACGGGTGGGACTGATCAAGTTCGGCTCGCGCGTGGACGTGGCGGTGGACCCGGAGGTTGAAATCCGCGTTCAGGTGGGCGACCGCGTTCAGGCGGGTTCAAGCGTGCTCGGGACGATGCGCCCTTGCGCGACGGCTGAGGCGGAATCACCTCTGGTCAATGCGGAGCAGTGACGGTGGCTTCAACCGAACAACTTCCCGAGGCGAGAAAAAAGGGCCGGCTGCGGCGCGGCGTGTACATGTTGCCGAGCCTGTTCACGGTCGGCACACTCGTGTGCGGCTTTTATGCCATCCTGCAGACGCTCAGGGGAGCGGGCCTGCTGGCCATGGAGGGCGACGCCCGCCCGGCTTTTGATTACGCCGCGCGCGCCATCGGCTGGGCGATTCTGTTTGACGGTCTCGACGGCCGCATCGCCCGCATGACGAATACGGGTTCCGAATTCGGCCGCGAATTCGATTCGCTCGCTGACGTCATAACCTTCGGGATGGCTCCCGCGCTCCTCGCTTATTCCTGGGGTGTTAAGCCGGTCACGGAAATTTTTGGCTCACGCCTGGTCGAGCACCTTCCGCAAATCGGCTGGGTCGTGACCTTCACTTATTTGATTTGCGGCGCGGCCCGCCTGGCTCGCTTCAACATCGACTCGGGTAAACCAACCAGCGACCGCCGGTCTTTTGTCGGCCTCCCCATTCCAGGCGCGGCGGGCGTCATCGCCGCGATCGTTCACTTCTTCAAATATCCGATCAACGACTGGCCTTACGTCCTGATCTGGCTTTCGATTGTGGCTGGGGTGGCGTTCCTGATGGTCAGCCGCGTCCGTTACCCTAGTTTCAAAGCCTTTGATTTACGCCGGCGGCGGCCTTATTTCGCGATCATCCTGATCGGCATTATCGTTTACGGGATCTGGGCCTTCTCGGAGCACGCCCTGCTGATTCTCGCCATGGTTTACTCGCTCTCCGGGCCCGTTTCGCGTCTCACCTCCCGACTGCGGCCGCACCCGCCCGCGCCCGAAGAGGCCCACGCTTCATGAAGCCGCCACGCCAGGGGTTCCGCGTCGGCGTGGTCGGCGCCACGTCGCTCCTCGGGAAAGAACTGGCCGCGGTCCTGAAGGAACGCAACTTTCCCGTCGAGCGCCTCGTCACGCTCGAGGACGAAGAGGGCGAACCGGCGCTGCCCGTCGTAGACCTGCGCGAAGGATTTGACGCTTCAATTGCCGACGAAGATCTGGGGGAGGAAGATTTCGATTTTGTTTTCGTCGCCGCTCGCCCTTCACCGCCATCGAGAGAATCCGACGCTGCGGTCGACAACGTGCCCTTCCTCCGCTCCGCCGAAAAGCTCGTCCGGGCCTCGCGCTGTGCTGTGATTGATGTCGACGAAGGATTGTCAGGCGAGCCGGGAGGCGCCGTCCGCATTCCGTTTCTCGGCACCTCTGCCTCCGAGGAGGAAACCCCGGGCTTCAGTATCTCCGCGCATCCGGCGACGATCGTCATTGCCGGATTGCTGCTGCGTCTTGCCGCGCGCTTCCCTCTTCGGTCCGCGGTCGCGCAGGTCTTCCGCCCGGCGTCCGAGATCGGGCCGCAGGCCGTGGAAGAACTTCAACGACAGGCCGCGAGCCTGCTCAGTTTCCAGAAAATGCCGGAAGCCGTCTTCGGGCAGCAACTCGCCTTCAACCTGCTGCCACGCATCGGCCGGGCCCGCTCAAAAAATGTTGCGCCGCCCGGAATCGAAGGCCGGATTCATCGCGAGTTGCGCGAATTCCTGGGCGACCGCGCGCCCCTTCCCGCGTTGCGATTTCTCCAGGCGCCGGTTTTCCATTCGCTCGCCGTGTCTCTCTACGTGGAAACCGCGAAGCCCGCGCCGGTGGATTCGCTTGCGCGAGCACTCTCCGGTGAGCGCGTGGAAGTCCGGCAAGCTTCCAGGCCCGCGCCGTCGCAAGTCGAGGCTTCGGGCTCGGACGCAATCCTCGTGGACGCGCTGGTTGCCGACGAAAGCCATGCAAACGGGGTGTGGATTTGGGCCGTGGCCGATAACCTGCGCCTTTCGGTCGTGAATGCCGTGGAAATTGCGGAAGTCATGAGCAAGCAAGTTCGAACTCAGAAGGAATGAAGGTTGAGCATCACATTTCCAATGGGCGAAAGTAAGCCTGACGATAAAGAACTCTTGCGCGTGCCGCTGAAATTTCACGGTGCTTTTCCTGCGCGCCGGCCCGCGCGAGTCCTCCTCTTGCCGTCTACTTTCTGCCTTCTGCTTTTCACCGCAGCGTGCGGCTATCACGTGGCGGGAAAGGGCAACCGACTTCCCCCCGACATCAAAACCCTCGCGGTCCCGATTTTTGACAACTATTCGTCCCGCTTTCGCATTGAACAGACGGCCGCCGCCGCCG
>CAYZVR010000004.1:0-36687 GCA_964481715.1 uncultured Acidobacteriota bacterium
ACGGGTTCAACCGGGTGACAGACTTGTCTGCTATATGACAAAGTTGTCACGCTGGTTTGGTGTCTTGGAAGTGCTGGAAGGCCCTTTTCAGGACAACACGCCGATCTTCTATTCAGAGGATGATCCGTTCGTAGTTCGGTTTCGAGTGCGACCTCTCGTGTGGCTATCTGTTGACAAAGCCATTCCCATTTATGAAGACGCTGTCTGGAATCAGCTCTCCTTCACAAGAGGCCAGACGCGGGGAACGCCGACGTGGACCGGGCGTGTTCGCACAAGCCTCGTACAACTTTCGCAAGAGGATGGGCGATTTCTCGAAGCCCTGCTGATTGACCAGGCACGGGGAGACAAGGCGTATCCGGTCGATCCTGCCGACTTTCGAAAGCTCGCTACGCATCGCGTTCGGCGCATCGACAAAGATGTAACCGTTACTGTTCCAGAGAACGAGGACAATGAAGGCACCAGCCCAACACCGGTTCCAGGGGAGGCTCGAGAGTCGATTCAGATCCAGGCGCTCTTGGCAGATATCGGTTCTCGCATGGGCATGCAAGTCTGGCTTCCTCGGTCAGATCGTGCCGCCGTGACGGCTGAGTGGAAGGGCGATCATTCACCACCATTGGAGCGCCTGCCTCTCAACTACGATGAGATTACCCTGAAAACGATTGAACAGATCGACGTCCTCTGGCTCAAGGGCAGATCGATTCGTCGAGCATTCGAGGTTGAGCATACGACTTCGGTATACTCAGGAATCCTTCGCATGGCCGACCTCCTTGCACTCCAACCGAACATGGACATCAGGCTTCACATCGTCGCCCCACTCGGACGAAGGGATAAGGTCCTGCAAGAACTCAGACGCCCGGTGTTCTCACTGCTGGAGCGCGGGCCATTATCGGAGAGCTGCACTTACTTGTCGTACGACAGCCTGCGGGAATTGGCTGCGCAACCCAATCTGGCCCACCTCAAGGAGAGTGTTCTCGACGACTATGAGGAAGGAGCTGAGGAATAAAGGGGCGGCTGGCGCCGACATCGCCTCTTTTGCCGGCGACCGGGGACACACATCAAAGACAATGTTTGCGCCACCCGCGGAGGATGATTTTAGGGCGCTGATAAGGGCGGGAAGGAGCCGCTAGTCTTGTCAAAGTACGACCGACTGAAAGTCCTTAAGCAGACGAAGGCTAGGGTAGTGCATGTCTGCTCCCGTTGTGGCAGCAACATTTTCAAGGGTGAGGTCTACTACTGCGAGCACATAGCTGACAAGTTCCTCCATAGCCTCCATGCGAAGAAGTTCTGCGCTGCGTGTCTTGAGAAATGCGGAGACGCGTTGCTAAAGTCTACGTAGGGATTCGGGGCTGGCGCAGAGCGCAGCTCTGCGATGGGCGATGGGCGACGGGCGCGGGCGGTTGACAACCGATCAGGCACGGCCTAGACTTCAAGCATGGAAGTACCCCTTAGCCCCGAGGTGCAATCCAAGCTCGCGCGCCTTGCTGCTGAGCGCGGACGTGAGGCCGAAGCGCTGGCAAGAGAAGCCATCGAGCGTTTCGTAGACCACGACGAGTGGTTCGTCAATGAAGTAGAAAAAGGCTTGGCGCAAATCGCCCGTGGCGAAGTGCTGACCCATGAGGAAGTGGGGGCGCGCCTTGAAAAGTCGCTGACCGAAAAGCATTCCCGCAGATAAAAATGGAGCTTCGCTGGACAGAGGAAGCTGCCGCCGACCTCGAACACATCGCGGATTATTTATTTCAGAATGCGCCGGAGCGAGCAGCCGAACTTGTGCGCGGAATTTACAACGCCCCCGCCGCGTTGCTGACGTTCCCATACCGCGGGCGTGCGGGTAAGAAAGAGGGGACGCGCGAACTCGTACTTTCGTCGCTTCCGTATCTCGTGGTCTACCAAATCACCGGCGAGGTCATTCACATTGTACGTATCCTGCACGGCGCGCAGAAGTGGCCTTAGAAAATCTGCCGCTGTTTCGCGGGTGACGAATACATAGTCTTTGGTGTATGCGCCCATCAGCAAACGGCACTAAACTGCTCGCGTGTCCCACACCGCCCCGCTGGAGTCCTGGCAGCGCAGTGTTGATCTTTCTGCCCGGTAATGCCTTGATCCCTCGGCTTCCCCCTCGACTTCGCTCGGGGCTTCGGCAAAACCGGGATTTCGGCAGCGGGCTCAGACGCCCGCTAAACGCCTCAACTTTGGACGAACGATGGGGATGAACGCGCATCGCGTCGCTAGGGCCGGACAACACTCGATCTGGCATTCGATCCGGGCCTGGTGCCCACACGATTCCGGGCGTACCGTTGCGGATTCGTAGCACGGGCATCTTGCCCGTAACTCATTTCACGGGCGGGACGCCCGTGTTACGCGCCACCCGTATCGGCGGTCACTGGGCCGTGAAGTCGGCAACCCGGACAAGTGCTGAGGATCGTCAACGCCCCAGATGGCGCGCTGGCTCCCCTGAAACGGCGATGGCGGAAAGTGATCTTGCCTCGATCCCGCTATGCGGGACTGATCCACTACCAGTTTTTCCTCGACGTATCCCCGCCGCCTCTTTACAATAGAAACTTCGAACCGATGGGCATTCCCTGCCAGCAGGATTTTCGTAAGACCGCTGCCATTCTCTCGACATTCCTCGTCGCATGCGTGGCGCTTTCATGCCGCAAAACGGAAACCCGTCCCGTCACGACACAGGTGGTCGTGCTCGGCTTCGACGGCGCGGACCCTGACCTCGCCGCCAAGTGGATGGCGGAAGGGAAGCTTCCGAACCTCGCCCGTTTGTCGAAGACTGGGGCGTTCCGCACGCTTGGAACCACCAATCCGCCGGAGTCTCCCGTGGCCTGGGCGGCGTTTGCAACAGGATTGAACCCGGGCGGGACGGGCATCTTCGATTTTCTCAAACGCAATCCCAAGACTTACCTTCCCGAGCTCTCGCTCGTCTCGCGCGAAAAGCCCAAATTTCTTTTCGGATTAATTCCCATTAAAGGCCCCAAAGTCACGAACGAACGAGACGGCATTCCTTTTTACAAGGCTGTCGCGGATGCGGGCTACAAGACCACGGTTCTCCGGATGCCGCTGGAATTCCCGCCGACGAAAGTCCCGGGCGGGAAGCTTTGGGCGGGGTTGAGTGTGCCGGATGTGCGTGGGACATGGGGAACTTTTTTCTACTTCGGCTCCGAGCTTACCCCATGGGACGTCGGAGACACGGAATTCGGCGGCAAACTTGTGCGAGTTGAGATGAACGGTGACCGCGCGGAGACTTCCATCGAAGGGCCCTCGGACCCGACCTCTGACGACTTCAAGCGAATTTCCGTTCCCGCTGAGTTCGTGGTGTCAGCGGAGAAAAACGCGGTCACCATTCGGCTGGGCGGGCGCGAAGAGACGGTGGGCGACCGGCAGTGGAGCCGCTGGTTTCGCGTCAAATTCCCGATCAACCGTTTTCTTTCGGTCAGTGCGATCGCGCGGTTTTATGTGCTCGAGGTTTCGCCCGACCTGCGAATCTACATGTCGCCGCTCAATATGGATCCGGAATCGCCCGCGTTGCCGGTATCCGATCCGCCTGATTACACGGCTGAGCTGGCCAAGAAGCACGGGCTTTTCAAAACGCTCGGCTGGTGGCATGACACCTGGGCGTTAAACGAAGAGAAGATAGATGAAGGCGTTTTTCTCGAGGACCTCTTCGCGACCACCAAGACGCTCGAAGATGTTACCCTCGATGAGTTGAAGAATGACCCGCCAAGCCTTCTGGTTTCGATTTTTACGAGCACCGACAGTGTTTCCCACATGTTTTACCGGCTGATGGATCCCGAGCATCCGCGCTACGATCCTGAACTAGCCGCAAAATACGGCGACGCCATCCTGCGCGTTTACGAGCGCATGGACCAGATCGTCGGCGAGGTGGAGAAGGCCATGAAGCCGGGGGCGACACTCATCATCGTGTCCGACCACGGCTTTCATACCTGGCGCAAAGGGTTCAATACCAACACGTGGCTGGTGAAGAACGGGTACATGGCGCTGAAGAATCCCGACGCCGAAGAAAAAACCTATAACCTGGACCAGCTTTTCGGACAGGGAAGTTTCTTTCCGAATGTGGACTGGTCGAAGACGCGGGCCTACGCCCTTGGTCTCGGCCAGATTTACTTGAACCAGCGGGGACGCGAGCAATCCGGCATCGTCAGCCCAGGTCCCGAGAGCGATCGTCTGGCTGAAGAAATCCGGCAAAAGCTCATGGAGTTCCGCGACCCCGACAACAACCAACCCGTTTTACAGAATGTATATCTGGCCAAAGAAATCTTCCACGGCTCTCACATGGCTGAGGCCCCCGACCTTCAACTGGACTTTCAAATCGGGTATCGAACTTCCTGGCAGACATCACTCGGCGCCATCCCTGCGGGAATTGTCGTTGCCAACATGAAAAAGTGGAGCGGCGACCATTGCGCTTCGGACCCCAGCAATACAGGCGGGATATTTTTCAGCAATCGCCCCATGGAGAAACCTCAGCCGAGCATCATTGACATTGCACCGACCGTTCTGGAGATTTTAAATGTTCCCCCCGCCGGGCCATCCGACGGCCACGCATTGAAGTTCGGTCCGATGAAATAGCGATGGATCGAATACCCTCAAGTTGCGTTCAAAAGTCATCACAGCACAGCCAATTTTCACGTTACAACAACTCCAATATCCAATATTTTGTATACGCTTAAGCGGAATAATCCCGATCGAGGCCGACCAAGTGATTGTAACCCCCTTTTTTTCAGTGAGTTGGAATTGTTATGTTTTGTAAATACTTGGCCCAATGATTGCTTGACATTTGGACTGGGTCTGTATAGTCTTTGGCCCACGAAAAGAGGGCGTTCAGCCCTCGCGGTTACCATATCGGTATTTCAGGGAATTAATTCATAGCAAGGTCATTGAGATTGTCAGATTCTTGCAGAAATCTTGAATCCCATCCTTCCCCGAGGGGGAGGGTTGTGTCTTCATTCGGCTTTTTGGTTTCGAAGTTCGACTCAAAGTTTCAACTCCTGAAGGGGGCTGCCGATGTTTGAGATGAAGAACTGGAAAGTTTTCTTTCTAGGGCTGAGCTTTTTCCTGGCTTTTGGCGTGGTTGCCTACGGGCAAGCGACGGGTGACGTCACCGGGACGGTCACAGACCCTAGCGGTGCTGTGATTCCGAATGCCAAGGTCACAGCGACCAATCCGGGCACGGGCGTGTCCATCACGACCACGACCAACAGCGCGGGAATCTACCGCATCCCCAACCTCAACCCGGGTCGTTACACCCTCAAGGTTGAGGCCAAGGGTTTCAAGGCCTCCGAGCAACGGGGTCTTGAGGTCACGGGTGGAATGGTCGGTCGCTCGGACGTGAGCATGCAACTGGGCCAGGAAGTGCAAACCGTCACGGTTGAGGCGGGAGCCTCACTGGTGAGCACGGAAGAGGCGCGGCTCCAGAACGTGGTGCGCAGCGAGCAGATTCAGAATCTGGCGCTCAACGGGCGCAACGTTTTCGACCTGATCAAAATCGCCCCCGGCGCCGTGAACGTCAGCGGCGTGATGTTTGAAAACGGCGCGGACACGGTCGTGAACGGACTTCGGGAGAACTTCAACGGCTTCATGCTGGATGGCATTTCCAACAAGGGGTTGAGCGGCGGCTACGTCACGCAGCCCAACCAGGACATCGTGGCCGAGTTTACGGTCAATACCCTGAGTATGTCGGCGCAATACGGCTCGAGCGCCGGCTCCAACACCACCATGGTGACCAAGTCCGGGTCGAACGATATCCACGGCGACGTTTACGAGTATGTCCGCAACGATATATTTGATGCGTCGGACTTTTTCACCAACCAGGCGAATCAAAAGAAAACGGCGCTGCGGTATAACCAGTTCGGCGGGGCCGTCGGCGGCCCGATTATCCGCGACAGGACGTTTTTCTTTGCTTCTTACCAGGGCAACCGGACCATCGCCTCGGCTCAGCCGCTACCCGTCGTCGTCGAGAGCGCGGAGTGGCGCAGCGCTGTTCAGGCCGCGCTACCCAATTCCACGGCGGCCTTGCTCTACAAAAACTTCCCGGCGCCTACAGGACCGGTACTCGCGAGCGTCGGCGACTTCTTCTCTTCCGACTATGTCTGCCCGGCCGCTCTCGAGAGCGCCTTCGGCGCTACAACGGCTCAGGTCACTCCCATTGCGCGGAGTATGCAGGCTTTGTTCGGGGTGACGGCGGCGGAAGCGACGGCGTGCCCGGGTCTTGTCGCCGCTCAATCCGCCACCCAGGCGGCCAACCGGAATCTGCCGTTGCAGGAACAAACTACCGCGATCTTCCCGTCGCAGACGGTCGGCAACCTGTTCAATGGTACGGAATGGTCGGCGAGAGTTGACCATAATATCGGTGATAACAACCGCCTGTTCGGCCGATTCTATTACCAGCACACGACCGACAAGTTCGGTCCCTCCAACACTTCGAACCTGCGCGGTTTCAAGAACCCCCAGGACGGGGACTTTCCCAGCGCAGTATTCGCCTGGACGCGCATCGTCTCCCCCACCGTTGTGAACGAATTGCGGGCGGGTTACATCCGGAACTCGACCAACGTCAATGTCCCCGCCGACCAGGCAGGAGTCCCTTCGGCCGGGTTCGGCTCGGGTGAAATCTACTTCGGCGCTTACAACGGCTACCCGCAGTTTTTCCAGGAGAACATCTACGATTTCTCGGACATGCTCTCCATCACCCACGGCAAGCATTCCATGAAGGTGGGCTTCGACATCAAGCGCAACCAGGAGAACAGCACTTTCAACGTGGCGCGGCCCTCCTATTACTTCTTCGACCCACTCTTTTTCGCGGCCGACGCTCCAGCCCTTGAAGTGGCGGGTGTGGACCCGGGCATCGTCACCAACAAACCCGCGGAGCTCTCCACCAACAACCGGGCGTGGCGGAACCTGTCTTGGGGCGCTTTCTTCCAGGACGACTGGAAGGCCAGCTCACGCCTGACCTTGAACATGGGCATCCGGTACGACGTTTATTCCCGACACCATGAGAAGTTCGGCCGCATGACCCAATTTATCCTTGGCGCGGGCGATAACATCACCGAAAAGCTCCGGAGCGCCAATACTCCGGCCGGTGACCCGGGATGCGACACGCCGGAACAGATAGCGCAAGCTCCGATTGCAGGAGTTTGCGGTTCGGGAGGCTTTGCCGTGTCGAATAGCCTTGGGTTACCTGACCATAACAACTTCAGCCCGCGGTTCGGCTTCTCGTTTGACCCGACGGGGAAGGGCAACATGGCCATCCGCGGCGGCGGCGGCGTCTCTTATGAGGGCACGCTATTTAACCCGCTCTCGAACTCCCGCTGGAACCTGCCGTTCTACTCCTTCAACATCGCCTACAACTTCCTATTCGGCGATGTGAGCAACGTCGTCTACGGGCCGAGTACGGTGGGTGGAGGCGGCACCGTGGTGCAAGATCCGAACCAATCGCCCTCTTTCACGGGGCCGGCAACCAACCCTGGACAGGGCGTGGGCGCGCAGGCCGTCGGCAACCTGACGGGCTGGGACGCGACCAATTCCAACCTTGCTTTCTTGACGGCGGTTGTGGACCCGCTCAACTTCCGCGACCCGTACGTTTATAATTGGTTCCTGGGCGTCCAGAAGCAATTGAACCGGAGCACCGGTTTCGAAATCAACTACGTCGGGACGGCCGGGCACAAACTTTTCCGGGCGCAGGACGTGAACAGGAACGCCGGCGGACGGTTGCCCATCGGAGGCACCTGCGCTTCCGACTACGGTTCCCCGGCCGGACCAAACGTTTGCAGCAACCGCAGTTACTCCGGCAACGCGCGGACCAATCCAAACTACGGCACCCTGCGCTTCTGGGAAAACTCCGTAAACTCCATCTATAACGCGATCCAGTTCAGCGTGACGAGGCGGATGAGCAGGGGCATCGGTTTCAATGCCAACTACACTTGGGGCCATGTCATTGACGGAGGGTCGGACTGGCACAGCGGCGCCACTAGCGCCAACGGATCGGCTTCAGGCGACGGTTACGGGCTCGATGTGGCCAATCCAGGGTTGGATCGAGGAAACTCGACCTTCGACATCCGGCACCGCTTTATAGCTAACTACGTGTGGGAACTGCCCTGGCACAAATCGCAGAACGGAGTTGCGGGTCATATCCTGGGCGGCTGGCAGACGAGCGGCCTCTGGTCGTTCCAGACCGGCGCGCACTGGACGGCTTACAGCACTGTGAGCCGCAGCTTGGTTTGTACTAACGACCCGGACCTGGTTCCCACGGGCAGTGCAGACGCGACGGCCTGTCTTGCCGGAGGTGGGCAGGTCATCAACAATCCGGACGTGACCGCGGGTGGCGACTGGAACCTCGACCGTGTCGGCAATGACCGGCCGGACGCTCCTTTGGGCAACAACATAAACGGGACAAAGGACCAGTACGCCAACGGCTACGATCTTCCGAGCGGCTTCTTCACAGCCCCTTGCCTGGGTTGCAACGGAAACCTGGGCCGGAACACCTTCCTCGGACCGAACCAGATGACGGCGGACCTCTCCCTCTCCAAGAACACCAAGATCACAGAGAGGGTCAACATCCTGTTCCGCGCCGACTTCTTTAACGCTTTGAACCGGGCCAACTTCAAGCTTCCCAGCTCTTCCACCGGAGCGAACAATGCCAATCGCATCAACAGCCCGATCTTCGGTGCGGCGGCGGGCGTGTTCGATCCGCGGCAAATTCAATTCTCGTTGAAGTTGAACTTCTGAGCAGATTCCAGAACGGCAAGACAAAAAGGGACCCGCCACGCCGGGTCCCTTTTTTATTTGTTCCTATGTTGTTCGAAGTGGTTCAGCGAGAGCAGATTCTTCGGTCGCCGAGGCGACCTCAGAATGACATGGCGTGGAGTGTTTCGGGTTCCTCGACTCCGGGGATGACTATTGGAAGTACTGCCGGAACTGCTGGCAGAGGCTGCTACCGGAATCGCACAAGACTTTGAATTCGCGGCGGGCTTTTTCAGTTTCCCCGGTCTTCTGGTAGGCAAAGGCAAGATTGAGGCGCGCGGCAGTAAAGTCGGGTGCCAGGCTCAGCGCCTGCTTGTAGAATTTAATCGCGCCCTGAGGATCACCCGTGTGATCGCTGGCGATCCCCATATAATTCAGCCGGAGGACTTCCTGAGGACCCAGGCCGGTGGCGCGCTGCAAATTGGGCAGCGCTTCCGCGTACTTCAGACTCTCTACCTGAGCGATACCTAAACCCAAAAAAGCCAGGCTGTAATCGGGTTTCTCGCGCAAGCAGGCCTGGAAGTACAAGATGGCCTGGTCAAACTTCTTGGCTTCGGAGGCGATGACGCCCAAGCCGTAGTGAGCCAGAAAGTCGTGGGGATATTTGTGAACGGCGAGTTCTAAGAATGTCTTGGCTTTATCATTCTGCCCGTCCGCGTGATAGGCGCGTGCCAAACCCATGATGGCCTGCAGGAAGTCCGGGTTCAACTTCAAACAAGCCAGGAACTGCTCCTGTGCATCCTTGTTGCGGCCTTCGAGTGAGGCATATTCCCCCCGCATGAAGGGAACCAAGTAGAGCTTGGTTTCCGTCTGGGCCACTTGCTCGACCAGGCGGTCGGCTTCTTTGAAGCGGCCCGCCTGTGCCAGGTCGCTGGCGCGCAGGATGGTTCGGAAGACCTGAACCTTCGACTTGGGGTCGGCGAGCTTTACGCCGGGCTTCGTGGACGCCGCAGGCGCACTATAGGCCAGGTAGCCGAGCGACTTGAGTTTTTCCAGAGTTTCCTGGGAAAGCGGCTGGCCTGAGGGGGTGGGGGCGCGGCCGGCGTAGCGGCGCTCAAATACGTCCAGTTGACCCTTGAAAGAGTTAGCCTCGGCCCGGTGCTGCGCATAAAGGTTTTGTTTTTCGGCGGGATCGCGCTCCAGATTGTAGAGCTCCGGTTCCGGAGCCTCGATATAAGCGTAGCGGGGGGTGATTAGGGACTTCAGGGGGCTCCACCCGAAGGAGTTCAAGGGATAGAGGGTCTCCGCGTAGGCTGTGCGGGTGCGGCTTTCGGCCGTCGGCTGGCCTGAAAGCAGGGGCACCAAACTGCGCCCTTGAAACTGGCGGAACAGGGGGTCGTCAATGCCTGCCAGGCGCAAGAGGGTGGGCGCCACGTCTACCGTGGAGGCCACGGCTTCTACCGTTTTACCTTCCTGGCTGCCCGTCAGCCGACGGGCGGGCTTGATAATCAGCGGTACTTGAATCGTTGAGTTGTAGAGGAAGAAACCGTGCTCGCCTTCGCCATGCTCGCCGAGCGATTCTCCGTGGTCGCTCAGGAAGGTGATCAGAGTGCGGTCGTAAACCTTGGCTTCCTGAAGGGCCTTGAAGACCCGGCCAAGCTGGGCGTCGTCGTAAGCGATTTCACCGTCGTAGAGGTGCCCTGCGTATTGGCTGCGGAAGGGCTCCGGGGGGTCGTAAGGGCTGTGCGGGTCGTAAAGGTGAATCCAGACGAAGAAGGGCTTGGACGGTCGTTTGGCGAACCAGGCGAGGAACTGGTCCACGGTTTCGTCCCCGCGACGCTGGATGTTGCCCGGGTTCCGGGTCTCGTATTGTTTCGGGTCGAAGCGATCATCGTAAACGTCAAAGCCCCGCCGCAGTCCCCACCACGAGCCGTCCAGAACGAAGGCGCTGACAAAAGCCGCCGTCGCGAAGCCGTGGCGCTGGAAAGCCTCCGAGACAATCCCAACGCTCGCGGGCAAACCGACGCCGGTAAAATCACGGACCTGGTTGTACATCGGGTAAGTGCCCGACAGGATTACGGCGTGGGACGGAAGGGTGAGAGGCACCTGCGCATAAGCGTGATCGAAGCGAACGCCTCCGCGCGCCAGTTCGTCAATATTGGGGGTCTTGATTTGGCGGTATCCGTAGCACCCCAGGCGGTCGGCGCGGAGAGTGTCCACGGTGATGAGGAGAACATTCGGCGGGGCGATTAGTTCTGCACCCTTGAAAGCAGGGGCGAAATTCAAGAGTAAAAGCCAGCAGAGAAGCGGATTTCTCCAAGCGATTCGAGGGATTCGTCCGGGGTTCTTCAAGGTTGATTTCACTGGGCAGATTGTGTTTTCAACCGCGCAAGAATTTGGCGCGCGTGGTCGGCCTGGGGATCGTTGGGCCGGTCTTTTAAGAATGTTTCCAGTTGCTCGCGAGCCTTGCCCTGCCGGTCGGTCCGCATGTACAGGTCCGCGAGGACAAGATGGGCCATGGCCACCGCGGGGTCGTTTTGGACCAGAGCCTTCTGGAGATTCATTTCCGCTTCAGGCAGTTTGCCCATGCGCTCATAGGTCAGCCCCAAGAAGAAGTAAGCCAGAGCAGCCCCCGGGTTGCGCTCCAGGCCGCGCAGTAAGGATTTTTCGGCCTGCGGGTACTGATGAGTCTCGAAATAAAGATGGCCCAGGTTGACATAGCTATCAGCGCTATTCGGATTGGCCGCCAGGGCCTTTTCAAAGATTGCTTCGGCCTTGTCCATTTGACGGGCCTGCAAGTAGGCGGTTCCCAGATTGTTCATCGCCGGGTACATTCCCGGCGCCAGGGCGACGGCTTTTTCCAAATGTTCAATGGCTCCCTCCAGGTCGCCATGCTGCATTTTGGAGTTTCCCTTTTCGTACTGCTTGACGGCCTCCTTGGGGTAATTGGCCTTCAATTCTTTGATGGAAACAGCGGTTGAGCCGTCTGCGTAAGGAGGCGAAGTGGGGGTCGATGCAACCCGAGACTCAAGCGAAAGAAAGACGAAGTCCATCGAAACGACAGTATTTTCGACTCGCGCGCTAACTTCACCTCGCTTGTACCGGTCGTCGTCCACGATGACATGATAGACTCCGTCCATGACACCCCTGAAAATGAATTCGCCCGTGGAGTCCGTGTAGGTCGAGTCGATGACATAGCCCGCCGCGATCTGGAGGCGAACTTCAATTTGATCAATGGGCCGACCGCCCGGCCCTGTGACCTTCCCACGAATTATATTGGGCCCTGACCCGACGCCGAATAGAAAGGGACACGAGAGAGCACAAACCATCGCTGCCCATGCGGTTCGTGCGCCTGCCCTGCGGAGTAATGTTGATGCTCCGCCCCAGCTTCCAAGCATCCTTCCGTCAGTCATAAACCCTCCCTTGGGAAGGAATGGAGGTCTGCCCCGAATAGGCGAATTATAGCTCCATCCGAGAGAAGCTGCGAATAGAAATCAGATCTATTCAGAGGCTTGGGATTGCACGTGCCGGGGCGGAGGCTAGGGTGATTTGGCGAGCTCGAACTCCCTCTCAGCCTGCTCGTGAAGCCCCTTGGCGGCGTAGGCTCTTCCCAATTCGTAATGCGCCTTGCGCATCCCTGGATCCAGGGCGACGGCGCGCTCCAGTTCCCGAACGGCGTCGTCGGTTCGTTTCAGGTAGAGGTAGACCTCACCCAGCGATTCATGGCCTTGAGCGTACTCCGGATTGATTGAGACGGTGCGCTCGAAGGCCGCCGCGGCGTCATTGACGCGGTTCTTCTTCAGGTAGGCGGCTCCCAGGTTGTAGGCGGCCGAGAAATTGGTGGGATCGAGTTCCAGAGCTTTCTTCAAGCTCTCGATCGCCGCGTCGAAGTCTCCCGTTTGACCGTAGGCCAGTCCGAGATAGTAGGTGGCCAGCGCGTACTTGGGATCGAGCTTCAGAACTTCCTGAAACTCTGCGACCGCCTGGGAGTATTCCTTCTTGCGGTAATAGTTCAGCGCCATGAGGTAATGAATTGGAAGGAGAGTCGGCTCGGCGCGGCTGGCCTCCTTCAGCTTTCGAAGGGAATCGTCGTAGCGGCCGTGCTGGCCGTCCGTCATGGCCTCGGAAAACAATTCGTAAACCTGAACGCGGTCTTTGGGGTCGGGCAGTGGCTTTCCGCTCGAGTCCGAAAAAGTCCCGGCAGAAATGGCCACGTACCCAAGCGACCGCAATCGCTCGAGCAACGCCGGGTCCGTCAGCTCCTTGTCGGCGGAGGCGCTGCCGCTCGCGGGCGTATAGCGGCGCAAAACGGCGAACAGCTCCTCGTGCAGGCTGTGCGCCAGAGCCTGACGGCTAGAGAAAAGGTTCTTGGTTTCGTGCGAGTCGGCTTTCGTTTCGTAGAGCTCGGCCCGTGGGGCATCAATGTATTTCATCCCGCGAGATTGAATTCCGCGCAACTGGCTCCAGCGGAAATGCAGCATGGGCAAATACGTTTCAGCATAGAGTCTGGAGGGACTCGAAGACGTTCGCCCGAGGATTTCCGCCAGCAGGCTTCGTCCTTGGACGCTCGGAGGGACGGAGATTTTGAGCGCCTGGAGGAGCGTGGGCATGACGTCGACGAGAGATGCTTCGCTTTCGACGACGCGCGGCGCGACGCCGGGGATCCGCACGACGAGCGGCACGTGGAGCGTGGAGTTGTAAATAAAAAAACCGTGAGTCTTTTCGCCGTGCTCGCCCAGACCTTCGCCGTGGTCGCCCACGAGCGCGATGACGCTCGAATCGTAGAGCCCGACCTCGCGCAGGAACGCGAAGAGCCGCCCGACCTGAGCATCGGCAAACGCGATTTCGCCGTCGTACGGACGCGAGCGATAGCGGCTGGCATAGGGCTCGGGTGGTGTGTAGGGGTAATGGGGATCGTAGAGGTGGATCCACAGGAAAATGGGCCGGCGCGGGTTGAGCTTGAGCCAGCCCAAAGCTTCGTCCATCACGTCGCCGCCACGGCGGTCCATCAGGTCGAGGTTGGTTTCGCTGAGACGGCTGAAGTCGAAATGGTCGAAATAGGTGTCAAATCCCTGATTGAGGCCGAAGCGCGAATCGAGCACCGCGGATCCGATAAACGCCGCCGTGGTGTAGCCGTTTTCGCGGAGAATTTCTGCCAATGTCACGGCGCTCGCCGGCAGCTTGTTCCCGCTGAAATCGTGCATCCCAGTGGCCATGGGATATTCGCCGGTGAAAATGACAGAATGCGCGGGCAGGGTGATGGGCACCGGTGAAAAGGCCTGGGTAAAGCGCGCGCCATTTTTGGCTACTGCGTCAATATTGGGGGTTTCGATTTCTGTGTCGCCGTAACAATGGAGGTGGTCGGCGCGCAAGGTGTCAATCGTGATGAAAATGACGTTGGGCCTTGAAGCCTCCGCCGCGCGCAACGGATGGTTCACTGACAGCAAGCCCAGGCAAGCCAGGAGCACAACGGTCAGCGAGCGGGTGAAACGGTTCGACGTGCGGTCTGAACAACCCCTCCGGGGTGTTGCGGTGAGGGAAGCCATGCAGGAATTGGTAGAGGTCTTGAGAACGGCTTCGCCCAGAAGTTGTTTCACCGTGCAGCCTTGATTTCTCCCAGGGTTTCCCGAACCCGGCCGAGAATGATGGAAGGCATTTCGGAAAGCCCTTCGAGCGACGGCCCGACCTCGACTTCCAGTCCGGGGTGTTTCTGTTTATGAATCTCCACCAGCCGCGGAAGGTCGCGGCGAAGGTGGATGCCCAGGGTGAGAAAGAACGGAATGACGATCACGCGCTTCAATCCGGATTGCGCGGCCTCGTCGAGCGCCGCGCCCAAGTCCGGCTGGGCCGATTCGAGAAATGCCTCGCGCACGAAGGCGTACGGGCCATCGTCGCGCACCTGGCGCGCCAGCTCGCGCACCCCGTCGTTTGCCTCACGCACGCTGCTGCCGTGGGCGAACAAGACCACTCCCGTCGTCGTGTCCTGAGCGGACATCAGAGCCCTTTCGAGCAATCGTCTTATTTTATCGCGGAACCTCGGACTTGGACAGCGCGTGCTCCAGCCAAACGAGAGGCTAACCGTTTTCCGCCTCTTCGCCGGCGGGCGTGAAGAGGCTGGCGGCGCCGAAGACCCCCACATTTCTCTGCAATTTCGCGGGAAGCAGCGGAGTCTTGACGGCGAAGCGCCGGTTGATGGTGTATTGCGGGATGGTTTCGCGGATTTTCTTGAACAACGGGCGTCCGATCTGCGACACTCCACCGCCCATCACGATGGCTTCCGGATCGAGCAGTGTAATCATGCCGGCCAGCCACACGCCGAGATAGAAGCCCGTCTCGTCAATAATGGATTGCGCCACAGGGTCGTGAACGCGGGCCGCCTCCTGAATCATCCTGGGCGTGATCCGGCCCAGGTGGCCGCCGGTCATTTCGCGCAGAAGGCTCGGCAGGGTATGCTCCTGCTCGAGTTTGACGCGCGTGCGCCGCACGATGCCGGGACCCGCAGCCAGCGCCTCAATGCAGCCGAGCGTCCCGCAGCCGCACCGGTAAGGGCTGCGAAAATCAATCGAGACGTGCCCGCCCTCGCCCGCCACGCCGTTCTTGCCGTGGTAGATCCGTTTGTTGATGATAATGCCGGTCCCGATGCCCGTTGATACGGTCACGAAAAAAACGTCGCGGTAGCCGGTTGCCGCTCCGAACAAGGCCTCGGCCAGGCCTGCGGCGTTGGCGTCGTTCTCGACCTTGGTGGGCAGGCCGAATTGCCGGTGAATTTTGCGTTCGAGTTGAATGTTTCGCCAGCCGGGAAGGTTGGGAGGATTGATCACCGTGCCGGTCTTGGGATTGATCGGCCCAGGCGCGCAGATGCCGATTCCAATGATCTTTTCTTTTGCACCCGCTTCCTGGATGAGGCCCTCGATGAGCGCGACGATCTGGCCAAAGCTGGTTTTGAATCCTTCCGACGCGCGAGTCGGAACGACGGAAGACTTGATCAGGCGTCCTTTGGGTGTGACCAACCCGCCCGCCACTTTGGTTCCGCCGATGTCAATGCCGATGATGGCTTTGCGCATGGGTTCCTTTTTCGTATTTCGGCTCAAGCCCGAATTACCGTGGCATACCGACGCCATCCCACGCGGGCCGCCTCTGGACGTTGAATCAGGAAGCCGCCAGTATACCTCACGAATCCGGTGAGGCAAAATTCCTCAAGGCAATGACCCGCCAGGCAGGCGCAGCCACAAGGCTTGACGCTTTCCTTGCAGTTCTCTAAGATGGCCTGCAGACAGTGGGCGGCGCGCCGCCCTGGAATTATGCCTAGAAATCACCAGCCGCGAAGAGCCCGGAGAGACACCGAACCCTCGGGCGAAGTTTCGATTCCCGATAAACTTTTCTTTCGCATCGGTGAGGTCAGCGATCTGACACGCACCAAGACCTATGTCCTGCGCTACTGGGAAACCGAGTTCCCGATGCTCAAGCCATCCAAAAGCCGCACAGGACATCGTCTCTACCGCCGCCAGGATGTGGAGACGGTTTTCGAAATCAAGCGCCTCCTCTACAACGAGGGCTTCACCATTGACGGCGCGCGCAAGCACCTGGCCGGCAACCTCGAGGGGTCGGAAGCCGAAGGGGGCTCGGTGAGTTCCTCCTCGGTCGGGCAGCAATTGAAGTCCGTCAGGCGTGAGCTGCTGGGAATCTTGACAATACTTTCGCGGAAATGTTAGCGTGGTTAATTGCCCCTCTTGCGTCCAAGGTTCATGTGGCCTGCGGGAGAGGCTTGGTTGACGGGACGTAGCGCAGCCTGGTAGCGCACTTGCTTGGGGTGCAAGGGGTCGCCAGTTCAAATCTGGCCGTCCCGACCATTTAGTACAGTGACGAGTGACGAGTGTTAAGCCGGGAAATTGCCTTTGCTCGTCACTTGTCACTTGTCACTGTTTTTCGTGCCGGGGCGTAGCGTAGCCTGGTAGCGCGCTTGGTTCGGGACCAAGAGGTCCCCAGTTCAAATCTGGGCGCCCCGACCAATATCTCCTTAGTTGGCAAAGGATTAACATCATGCCCCAAGGTTAATGAAGCCCATGGTTGGACTACTTCCAAACCAGGAGGTCATGACCTGCCCGAGATTTTGTAACACGGGAAGCGAGAGAGTTTACATCTTAAATGTCTCGGCGACGCTTTACCGGTTACCTCTAAAGGGTCTCGAAACGCTAACTTGACTTGCCCATACCAGAGGGTGTATTCCTATGCGCTGATAAGGGGCGCACTATCGGCTTTAAGCCGTGCCGAGGACTGTGCCTGAGAGCGCCCGGGCTATCCGGAGCCCGGATCATGTTTGAACTACGTCTCGAGTCTGTAGGATCGTTGCATCAACCTGCAGCTCTTGCGACGAGCGTCGGGGGCAAAGCCTTCGTTGCACCTGCCCAGGCCACAGCGGAGATGGTCGAAAAACAGTACCCTGTCGGCCAGCGAGCACAACTTTCCAGACACTTTGCCGAGCAGGTTGTGCTGGAAGCGGTTCGTCTAATTGGCCCTGCCTACGAATGTCGCGTCCAGCTTCAGGACGGGACCCCGGACGAGGCCATCCGGACTCTAGAAGAGGTCGTGGGCCTCATGCAAGCGAGGGTCGAGGGAGCGCCCAGAATACAACTCGGAGATCCTGAGAAGCTACGCCTATTATTGGAATCTGCTTATATCTGTCTGGTTTATGCTCATGATCGGCAATTTGCCGTCAGTCTCTCTGGTATTCGGACGGTGCCCCACCAGATCGAAGCCGTCTACCGCAAAATGCTCCCGCAAACGAGGCTCCGTTTCCTACTGGCCGATGATCCTGGCGCTGGCAAGACGATCTTGGCCGGCCTGCTGGTTAAGGAACTCAAGCTGCGAGAAGCCATGGAACGCATCTTGGTGCTTTGCCCTCCCCCCTTGGCCATTCAGTGGCAAAACGAACTTCTTCGCTGGTTCGGAGAGTCCTTCGAGATCATATTCTTGGCAGTTGACCAGCAACAGCCTGTCAATCCTTGCCAGCGGGCTACACAGGTCATCTCCTCCATCGGCAACGCGAAACAAGAGGATGTTCGTGAGAGAGTGTTCCAGCGGCGGTAGAATATGATCATTATTGATGAAGCCCATAAGTGCAGAATCTATACGAAACGTTCTTCAACCCGTGGGGGCGAGGCCGAGAAAACCAAACGCTATCATCTTGCTGAAAGACTCACTGCTAACCCCGATCATGTTCTCCTATTGACCGCCATTCCCCACCACGGAGACGACGACCGATTCGCCCACTTCATTCGCCTCATTGACCCCGCTCGCTTCCAACGCACGGTACGGGCGAAAACGCCAGTGAGATTCGCCGCGAAATACTTCGGCTCGGACCTGTTTGCCCGTGGGCGCTGCGACGCCTGAAAGAGGACTTGAAAGACACCAGCGGTAACATGAAACTGGCAACGAAGTTCAATTCGCTCTCAATACTCTTGATTCTGTTCACGGGGGGGGGGATAGCCAGCTTTTTCCTTCATGAGGCTAGCCGCAGCAACTACCAAGAGTTAGTTGAGGAAGGTGTAAGGTTCGCGCAATTGGCCGCCAGCGCCAGCAAGCAAGCTATTTTTACCAAAGACCGCGATTCCCTCGGCCGCTTAGTGAACAGTCTCGCGGTTTACAAGAATTTCGCCTATGTCTCTGTCCTAGATTATGAAAGGCACGTCCTAATCCAAAAGACTTTTCAGGAATCACTCTTGGACGTACCACCGCCCCCCTTTTCAAAGATCGGCAAACAGAGCAATCCCGAGGGCCCAGGAATTGCGGCACGCCGACAAGGAGAGAGGGTCGATCAGGCAGCCGGCATTGCGATCGCCGATTTCACTAATCAAGCCGACAGGGACACATTTATCGATATCCTCGTTCCAGTAATGGGCGAGACCTCCATTGACGCGGGTGAATCTTTCGCCGCAGGAGGCGGCGCGTCGGAATCGCCCCTGCTGGGTTACGTGCGCGTAGTGGTAAGTCAGAAAGAGTTGCGCCAGCAGGCGCGGGAGTTTCTTGAGCTCGTTCTGATCATTGCAATGGTCATGATTCTTCTGGGCATCGTTCTGACACTCCTCGTAACCCGCAGGATCACAGCCCCCTTACGCGCCCTGGTGACCGTCACCCAAGCGGTCGCGGCCGGGAAGCAGGATCAGGACATCAAGGTAACCGGCACAGAAGATATCACAGCACTCGCCGTCAGTTTCAACCAGATGGTCTCAATCCATCGCGATTACCGGCTTCAGATAAGGACCCTCCAGAGCGAGCTGGAGAATAAGGTTGAGAAACGAACCCGAGAACTGCAGAAAGCCAAGGAGGCCGCTGAGGCGGCCAGCAAAGCTAAGAGCGAGTTCCTGGCTACGATGAGCCATGAGATCCGCACCCCCATGAACGGCGTACTGGGGATGACCGAGTTGCTCATGGGGACGGAGCTGACAGACCGACAACGCCGGTTTGCGGAGACCGCCCAACGCTCCGGCGAGGCGTTGCTAGCTATCATCAACGCCATTCTCGATTTCTCCAAGATTGAAGCCGGAAAGTTTGACCTCGAGAGTAGGGATTTCGACTTGCGCGGCCTGGTGGAAGATTTGGTGATGTTGCTCTCGGAGCGTGCCTCCAAGAAGGGACTTGAGCTGGTTTGTGCCCTCCCTCCCGACATGCACTCTGAGTACGGCGGCGACCCGGCGAGATTGCGGCAGATTCTGATGAACCTTGTGAGCAATGCCATCAAATTCACCGAGCGGGGCGAGGTGGTAATCCGAGCGAAGATCGTTGAGGAATCGAAAGGAGAAGCGGTGGTGCGGTTTGAGGTCCGCGACACGGGCATTGGCCTCTCACAAGAAAACCAGGCCCGGATATTCAATTCGTTTGTGCAGGCGGACAGTTCCACCACGCGAAAATACGGTGGAACAGGCCTTGGCCTGGCCATCAGCAAGCACTTAGCGGAAATGATGGGGGGTGGAATTGGTGTTGAGAGCGAACTCGGCAAAGGTTCGACTTTCTGGTTTACGGTGCGTCTCCAAAAGACCGGAAAGGGAGAAGCTGTACGCCTGCAATATCCCGTTCCGATGCGCCTGCGAGCATTGATCGTGGATGACAACCTCACGCACCGCGAGATCCTCCGACACCAATTGGCAGTCTGGAACATCGTGACGGGTAGCGTGGGGAGCGCAGCACACGCCAAGGAAATGCTCCGCGGCGCGGCTTCTGGGGTGGACGCCTTCGACCTCGCCATTCTCGACCTGCATTTACCCGACATGAATGGCTTGGACCTCGCACGGGCAATCAAGAGGGATCCGGCCATTCGGGACGTGCACCTTGTCCTCATGAGTTCCCTAAACTACGAATGCGACACTACCCAAGTAGGCGAAGTGGGTATTGAGTACCTTCTCAATAAACCGGTGAAACTTTCCCAGCTCTACGATTGCATTATTCACTCGGTGGGAGATGCGACGTTGCAGTCCTCCCCCCCCTCCCTCGGAGGGCCCGCAGCCGCATCGCTCGCAGACGGTGCCGAACTCTTGCGGCGCCGTATTCTGGCTGTCGAAGACAATGTTGTGAATCAAGACGTTACCAAGGCCATGTTGGACATTATCGGGTGCCGGACGGAGATGGCGAAGAATGGCAGCGAGGCGGTTGAGGCGGTTACGGAAAGAACTTTCGATCTCGTTCTGATGGATTGCCAGATGCCTGTTATGGATGGGTTCGAAGCAACAGCGGTGATCCGCCGCAACGAGATGCGTGAAAGGTCGAAGATTCGTCTCCCCATCATCGCCCTTACTGCCAATGCTTTGGAGGGAGACCGGGAACGATGCTTGGCCGCTGGAATGGATGATTATCTAGCCAAGCCATTCACAAAGAGTGAGCTCCGAGGGATGCTGAGGAAATGGCTGCTGCCCCGGCCGCCTACAGAAAATCAGCCGCAGCCTGCCACCGGCTCCGCTGAGATGAAATCGTCAGAGGCAGTAGGAGAAGCTGAGTTGCCGGTCTTCTGCTCCCCCCAAGGCGCAACGGGCGAGTCCCCCATCGATCGCCAGGCTCTGATGAACATCGCCGCGCTCCAGCGACCGGGGTCACCCCCCCTCCTGCCGAAAGTGATTTCGACCTACTTGCAGAGCTCTGCCGAGTTACTCGAGAAACTTTGCCAGGCGCTTGAACAAGGAGATCTTGACGCAGTTCGGAAAGTGGCCCACTCCCTAAAATCGAGCAGCGCCAATCTGGGCGCCAGACAGCTTGCGTCCCTGAGCAAAGAACTTGAGGACGCGGGGCGCACCAATTCTCCGGAGAGAGCGGGACCGCTGCTGGAGCGAATCAAGGCAGAGCATGGGCGCGTCGTTGCGGCGTTGCAGGATGAACTGAGAGGAGTTGCCAATGCCAAATTCGAGCACGTCTAGTCCCCCGTCACGGGTCTTGGTTGTGGATGATGACATGACCGCACGCCTGCTGATGCGGGCATCGCTCGAGCAGTCCGGATTCGAAGTCGCGGAGGCCGAAGACGGATCGAAAGCGGTGGAAAGCTTCGGGAGTATCCGGCCCGACATCGTTCTCATGGACGTGGAAATGCCCAATATGGACGGTTTTCTGGCATGTGCGGCCCTGCGCCGTCTCCCCGAGGGGCAGGACACCCCCATCCTCATGGTTACCGGGCACGACGATGTAGAGTCGGTTCATCGGGCGTTTGATGCTGGGGCGACGGACTTCTTGCCCAAACCAATCAATTGGGCGCTTGTGGGCTTCCGCGTTCGCTACCTGCTGCGTTCAAGCCAAACATACCGGGCACTGAAAGATAGTGAGGTGCGGCTCGCCAAGGCCCAGCAAATGGCCCGATTGGGCCATTGGGATTGGAATGTGAGTGAAGGCAGATGGCAGTTCTCGGAGGAGGTCTGCCGGATCTTCGGCTACGTGCGGGAGGACCGCCCCGCCAATCGTGAGGACATCGTCAAGCTCATTCACCCTGTGGACCGCGATCAGGTCAATCAACTGTTCACAGCCGCCTTGCAAGGCGAGCAAAAATACGAGATGGAGTACAGGCTTCTGCTGCCGGATCAATCTGTGCGCGTTGTCGTGGAAAAGGCGGAGGTTCGCCAAAATGATCAGGGCAAGCCAGAGCATGTGGAAGGGACAGTGCAGGATGTCACGGAGCGTCGGCAGGCCGAGGCCAAAATTCGGTCTCTGGCCTACTATGACGGATTGACGGGCCTTCCCAATCGGCAGATGTTTTCCGAGCAGTTCGCCCAGGCCATGCGCCAAGCGCGGAGAAGCGAAAGGCCGCTGGCGTTGATCTTTCTTGACATCGATAACTTCAAGGGCGTCAACGACTCCCTGGGGCACGGCGCCGGGGATAAACTGTTGCGGCAAGTCGCCGACCGGTTTTCAGGATGCATTCGAGGAGGTGACTTGCTGGGCCGGCCGGGCAAGGAAAGCTCCAGCCCCTCGATCTTTCGATTCGGCGGCGATGAATTCATCCTGGTTCTTCCCTTCCTCCAGCATGAGCAGGATGCGTCGCTGGTTGCGCGCCGCATTATGGGTGCGCTGACCGAACCATTCCCGGTTGGAGGCCAGGACTTCTTTGCCACGGTGAGCATCGGCATTGCCGTATACCCTTCCGACGGTGATGACATCAAGACGCTCCTCCGAAACGCGGACTCGGCCATGTACCATGCCAAGCTGAAAGGGAAGAACACTTTTGAATTCTATACGGAATCGCTCACCAAGGCTTCAATCGAACGAATGAATGTGGAAGCCAAGCTGCGCCGGGCCATCGAGCAAGGGGAGCTGAAGCTCTCCTTTCAACCTAAGGTCGAAACCCGGTCGGGACTCCTCGCCGGAGCTGAGGCTCTGCTGCGTTGGAGTACCTCGGGACTGGGTGCTGTTTCGCCCGCCAGATTCATCCCCGTCGCCGAGGAAACCGGTCTGATTATCCCGATTGGGGAATGGGTATTGAGAGAAGCCTGCCGTCAAATGCAGGCCTGGGATGCCGTCGGGCTGCCGCCGGTGACCGTGGCGGTCAACGTCTCGTCCCGACAGCTTCATTATGGTGACCTTTTCAAACTGGTGTCGGATCTACTGGATGAGAGCGGACTCAGGCCGCAGTGCTTAGAACTCGAGCTCACGGAAAGCGCCATCATGTCCGATGTGCCGAAAGCCAAGCTAATATTTCAAAAGCTCAGCGAGCTGGGCGTTCGACTTTCCATTGATGACTTTGGGACAGGATACTCCTCGTTGAGTCAGCTCAAGAAGTTCCCGGTGGACGCTTTAAAAATTGACCAGTCGTTTGTTAGATCTCTGCCCGAGGATGCAGACGATTCATCCATCACACTGGCTATCATAGCCATGGCACACAGCCTCGGAATTCGCGTAGTGGCGGAAGGTGTTGAAACTGAGGCTCAGTTTTCATTCCTTAAGGAGCACGGCTGCGACGAGGTGCAAGGATACCTCTTCAGCCCAGCCGTCTTGGCTCCGGAGTTCGTGCAGTTTCTCGACAGCGCCGGTTTGGCCATGCGCCTTCCGCTTCCGGGGAAAGCGCCATAGGGTTTCACGGGACTTATTTGTAGCCGTGAATTGGAGCTCGCGCGATCAGACAAAGTTTCGGAGTCAAGCACGCAAGAGACTGTTGCATCGGCGAGGAGCGGCTGAACTTAACTCAGTGGTAGGACCGTTGCCGTCCCGCCAACTCCTGATCCCGCGCGCACATCACGACCTTTCGCACCCTGCCCAGCGAACCCCGTAATGGGTTCACCGGACGCTGACAACCTTTCTGTCCCGACAACGCGAATTCAGAGAGCTGTTGATGTCGCCTTTGGCCTCTTTGGTGTCACAATTGCTGTTGCGTATACGCGAGGTCCGAGCGCCCCCTTTAGTAATGACCTGCCCGGGTTTCTGCACCCCCGGAAGTACGACGGCCTGCATCACTTGCGCAGCCCGAGGTATTTGTACCAACTTCAGAGTGAGTTTTCCGCCTCTTCGATGCCCGTCAGGTCGAGGCTAGCCGCGACCTGACAGGCGAACTCTTTCGGCGTCTGCTCTCCGAGAGACCGGTGAGGACAGCTCTCATTATATTTCTTCCTCCATGCTTCGATTCCCTCCTTCGCCTCGGACCCGCAAAGCCACCGGAGTGCGCTCGGGGAAGAGTTCCGCGGCGCGCATATCCTCGACCTTCACTTTGGCTTTCATTCTCCGCATGAGCACTCTCCCTGATAATGGCGTGCTGCACCGCCGCGAAACGTTCCGGAGGAAACAGGCGCGGGCAGGGACAGGGCGGCCCCTTCTCATTTCATCGATGGCCCTTGCGCGTGTCCTTGCGGCAGACTACCCGGTGACGCGATTTTGCACAAGCGCCGCGTTGCCGCGGGAGGGGCCCGCCTGACCCGGCGCACCCAGATTCGAAGGTTGCGTGGACCTGGAAACTGCGGTTGCGGTTGTATTATAATCACATGCTGCTCGTCGGCGAAGGGCCGTCTGGCGCGAGGCCGGTCGCCATAATCGAGGAATGACGTGGACGGATTCAAGCAACGCCGGAGCGACCGGATCACCGTGCAGATTCCGCTGGTGGTGAGCGGCGTGGATGTCTTCGGCAACACCTTCACCGAGCCCGCCCAGACTATCATCATCGCGCGCTACGGCGCGAAGATCCTCCTCCGGCGAAAGCTCGCGCCCCAGCTCGACATTAGCGTCCACTCGCTCATGACCGATGAAGAGGCGGAGGCGCGCGTCATCGGGTGCATTCGGGAAGACGTCTCGGGCGCGCACTACGGCATCGAGTTGCTCACCGGCGACGCGAACATGATATGGGGCATCGAATTCCCCCCTTACGAACACAAGGACTCCGCGGTGGGGCGAGTTCTGCTCGAATGCGTCCCGTGCAAACGCCGCGAGATCGCCATGCTCAACGAACTGGAGGCGGAAGTGCTCGAGCGCAGCCGCAGCGTGTGGCGTGTTTGCAAGCGCTGCACTGAGTTCACCCTCTGGAAAGAGGCCTGGCTGAATGCTCACGAGGACCTCCCCGGGCCCGACGAGGCTCCCGCCAGTAAGCCCGAACCGCCCAAGCGCACCCGCGACGACCGCCAGCACCACCGCCTTGAAATCCAAATGGAAGCCCTGCTCCGCGATCCACATGCGTGGGAAGAAGTGGTCAAGACCGAGGACGTCTCGCGCGGCGGATTCCGCTTCAAGAGCCGCAAACACTACGGCGTCGACTGGAGTATCGAAGTGGCCCTCCCGCGCTCGCCGGGGGGCGCCAACATCTTCACCGCCGCCAAAATCAAGTTCGTCCTCGAAACCCCCGGCGAAGAGGAGAAAACCTACGGCGCCGCCTATACCCCTTGGCAGAACGTCTGGGCCGACCGCAGGGGGTAGCGCACCTCTGAATTCTTGACTCTCCATCCTGCTGCTGTTGGCGCACACACGGCCGGCGGGCGCAGATCTCGAGGTTCGATGTTTGCGACTCGGGGCTCGGCCCATCGCAGACCTCGCAAACAAAGTCCTATCCCTAGCAATAGCGAAACCGCTGTCTGAGTGGCGTCTCAAATTCCAGGAGAACGACCCATGGCGGAATTGCCCACGCCCCTCTCGCCTCTCAGTCTAGGAGCGGTTAGATTTTCTCTTCATTGTAAAGGGCGATTTCGATTTGGCTTCATGCGACCTCCACGGGGACCAAGGTGGAGTCGGACGCGGGAGCGAGGGCGTAGACCTTGGCGCCATCGAAGAGCTGATCATGCTTGGACATGCCGAAGATGGCGTGGAGGAGTTTGCGTATCGATGCGACGAGGGCCTGCATTTTGGTTTTGCCAAGGGCCAGGAGGTTTTCATAGAAGGCGCGTAGGTGAGGATCGTGGCGGACGGCGACTAGGGCGGGCATGTAAAGAGCGCGGCGCAGGTGCTTGTTGCCGGCCTTGGTTATCTTGGGTGGCCTGAGTATTCAGGGGAACATTAAGCCTGTGCGCTCCTTGGCCGAATCGCTGCGTATTAGAATGGACAACATTGCGCGGCGTGCACTTATCCCAATTTAAAACAGGCGACACTTCCTTGAGGTGTCCGCAGACATTGTGGAGCGTGTGGACCCGATCTTTTTCGGGAACCCCATGACAGCCGCGGTGAATGCTCTGGGGATGAACTAAGCGTTTCCCCGTCCTGAAGGTTCGCCACCCGCGCTGAGTCACCTATCGTGAGCAGAAAGGATGCAATCCGCCAGCTACCAAACGAGTTGCCCATGGCGGATGAAGATTACTCGGTCGCCGCAGGGGGGATTGGTTACCCGCCCCCCGCGATAAGGACTCGCATTCTTCCGTCCTCACCAATCCTCGGCCTCTATGATCAAATAAATTCCAGAGCAAATGTCCTCCGGCCTCGAAAGCTCATGTGCGGTCCTTCAGTATGGTATGACCCGTCAGGTTCGCTGAAAAAGCGAGTGTTGCCTGTGCTGGAAGACACCAGGAACGGGACAGACTCAGGCCACATCAAGGCCACAAAACCCGCCAAATACCGTGCTGTACCGTGATGCTAAGCGTAGGAAAAGAGTAGGCGGGCCAACAACACGCATGCTTTCAATTTGGTTCGAGACCAAGAGGTCCCCAGTTCAAATCTGGGCGCCCCGATTATCCCTTCTTGACCTGGAGCAGATTTGTCTCGCCGGGGCTTTGCTGCAGCTTGCCACCTCGGGCTTGCCGGTGGGTCACCTGTACCGAACCTGCACTTTGGGCTTGAGAGGAATGAGCGTGTAATCGAATTCCGAAAGGGTCTCGTCTTTTTCCGTGATGACGATCAGGTATTTTCCGACCTTGGCGACGAGGCCCGTAGTCGTGATCTTCGAACCGATATACTGCCCGCCCTGACGCATGACGTCAAAATTCGGGAGCTTTTCGCGCGTCGCGCCATGCGCGTCTTCCCAATCCACTTCGCCGGGCCGAAATCGAACGCCGTTGATCATGACGCCTTTTAGTTTTCGCACGTCTCTCCCCCTGAATTTAGGCCTTTAGCGCCCCGGACAAGCCCCACGGGTTTCCGAAAGGCTACCGGGCCTTGCCCCGCGTTGCAAGCCCTTTCTACGCGAGCAAAAAGACAGGGCTTTGGGGCCTACACAGCCCATTGGGTCCACGATGCCGCCAGCGCCACCCGGCCCCGTGTTAAACTGAAAGTTCGGATTCTACGGGTCGGACGCTTCACCCCATGAGCTTTCCGTCAGGGCGCCGGAAGCACGCTGTCTCTTAGCCCGCGCTGGAATCGTGGCAGAGTCAAGATGCAGAAAAAGCGAATCCTGGTTACCAACGACGACGGCATACAAGCCGAAGGCATCAAGCGGCTGGAAGAGGCGATGCTTCCGCTGGGCGATGTGACGGTGGTCGCGCCCGAGCGCGAGATGAGCGCCACCAGCCAGTCCATCAGTCTGCACTTCCCGCTGCGCGTGATCACCTTCGACGACCGCCACTTTGCCGTGGCCGGCACTCCGGCGGACGCCGTCATCGTCGCCATTCATCACTTGCTCGCCGACCGGCCGGACCTGGTGGTTTCCGGCATCAATCCGGGCGGAAACCTGGGAGAAAACGTAGTCTATTCCGGCACGGTTGCGGCGGCCATGGAAGCCACTCTGCACGGCGTTCCCGCCATCGCCGTCTCGCTGGCCACGCGCAAGAAGCTCGATTACGCAAACGCCGCGGCCTTCGCGACCGAACTCGCGGCAAAAGTCCTGGAAGAAGGATTGCCCGCAGGCGTCATGCTGAACGTCAACGTGCCGCGCGGAGAAGTGAAGGGCGTGCGCATCACCCGCCAGAGCCAAAAGATTACGCAGAACGTCATCCACGAGCAGAAAGACCCGCGCGGGCGGTCGTATTTCTGGCACGACGAAACGATTGACCTCGGCCAGGTCGAAGCCGACTCGGACTACGCCGCCATCCTGGCCCGCGAAATTTCCGTCACCCCTTTGCAAGTGAATCGTACGGATTATCCCAGCCTCAATCACCTTTCCGGGTGGCTCGCGGCGCTGCAATCCGCCCTGCCTAAGTAGGCGCGACTCGCCTCTCTTCCGTGCTTGATATTCCAGGACTATCATAGTAGGCTAGAATACTTGTCACCC
This sequence comes from uncultured Acidobacteriota bacterium, assembly GCA_964481715.1. Lineage (GTDB taxonomy): Bacteria > Acidobacteriota > Terriglobia > UBA7540 > UBA7540 > JAHEKS01. Next base: position 27,776 of record CAYZVR010000004.1, read on the forward strand.
AGCCCGGTCGCGCCCCCGTCGAATCGATTGCCGGAAACGGGGTAGCTGAGGGAAAAATTATGAATTCTGAATTACCAATGCCGAAAGGGGGAAGGAACTTGGGAGGATTAATGCGGTGAGAGAGGAATTGGATTGTCGGATGTCGCAAAGCGAAGATAGGAAGCGCAGGGGGGAAGAAAAAGCGAACAAGCAACGTTCCAACCTTGAATGTAGAGACGTTAAAATAGACCGAACGAAGCTACGATGTTGTTGAAAACAAAGGACTGCCGCGAATTGACGAACCCAAAACGAACCCCTGACGAACCCTGAACAAAGCCCCGAAAAGGGAGTGCGAACCGACACCACCCAAGCGCGGCCCGCCGTCGCAAAGCGAAATCCCGCCCGCGTGTGCTATGTTTAACTTCGAGCGAGCCGTCATCGCATGTCCAAGATCCGAGTCCGATTCGCCCCCAGCCCCACCGGTTACTTGCACGTTGGGAACGCCCGCACGGCGCTCTTCAACTGGCTTTTTGCGCGACATCACTCGGGCGCCTTCGTCCTGCGCATCGAAGATACCGACGTCGAGCGCTCGGAAGCGAGCTTTGAGACGCAGTTGCTCGAAGACTTGCGCTGGCTCGGGCTCGATTGGGACGAAGGCCCGGACAAGCCTGACGCGGGCGGGCCGTTCGGCCCGTACCGCCAGTCCGAGCGGCTGGACCTCTACAAGAAATACGCCATCGAGCTCATTGATTCCGGCCACGCCTATTTCTGCTTCTGCACGCCCGAAGAGCTCCAGGCCGAGCGCGACGCGGCGCTCAAGGCGGGGCTTCAACCGAAGTATTCCGGGCGCTGCCGCAAGCGCCCTCGCGAAGAAGCGGCGCGCAAAGTCGCGGAAGGCGTGCCCGCTGCGATCCGGCTGAACATTCTGGAAGGGGTTTTGACCTGGCACGACCTTGTCCACGGGCCAACCAGTTTTTCGAGCGAAGTGATCGGCGATCCCATTCTCGTCCGCTCGGACGGCCACGCGGCGTACAACTACGCAGTGGTGATTGACGACCACCTGATGGAAATTTCGCATGTCATTCGCGGCGACGATCACATTTCGAACACGCCGCGCCAGCTTGCCGTCTACAGCGCCTTCGGCTGGCAGCCGCCGGAGTTTGCGCACCTTTCGACCATCCTTGGTCCCGACCGCACGCGGCTTTCCAAGCGGCACGGCGCGACGTCGCTCGAAAATTTCCGTGAGATGGGCATCCTGCCCGAAGCGCTGCGCAATTACCTCGTGCTGCTCGGCTGGTCGGCGGCGGACGGCGTGACGGAAATCTTGAGTTTGCAGGACTTCATCGCGCAGTTCTCGCTCGAGCGCATCACCAAAAGCCCCGCGGTGTTTGACCAGGAAAAACTCAACTGGCTGAATCGGCATTACATGAAGGAGACGCCACCAGCACGTCTTGCGGAGCTCAGCGTTCCGTTCCTCGCGCGGACGGGCTACCTGGACGAGCCCGCTCCGCCGGAAATCATGCGCTGGGTCGAGCGCGTGCTCGATGCGGTGCTGAAAAACCTGGACCAGCTTAACCAGCTCCCCGGCGCAGTCCGCCTGATTTTTGAGTACGACGCGGCGCAGGTGGCGAACGGGGAGGAAACGCGGCACGTGGTGGAAGACGCGGGCGCACGCGAAGTGCTCAAGGCTTTCATCCCCAAAGTGCTGGCGGAAAAGGAACTGACCTACGAGCGTTTCCGGGCAATCGCCAAGGAAGTGCAGAAGGAAACAGGGAAGAAAGGCAAAGACCTTTTCCATCCGATTCGCGTGGCGGTGACGGGCGCGGTTTCCGGGCCGGAGCTCGAGAAGTTGATTCCGATTTTCGAGGAAGGCGCAAAGCTCAAGCTCGCGCGTCATGTGAAGAGTACTGCCGATCGCCTACGCGAGTTTGCCCAAGCGGCGCAATTGTAGCGGCGGACTATGACCCTCGCAGGAGTTCACCGCTCCCAGAGCGCTGCTACAAGAAGAACCGATGCAGCACGAATCCAAAAGTACATCGGGCTCATCGTCCGGCGCCGTTTACGGCGTGAATGCCGTCAAGGAAGCGATTGGCGCGCGGCCGCTGGATTACGTGCTGGTCACGGAAGGCCGGCGCAGCCCGCGCGTGCAGCAGCTCATTGACGCGTGCCGCGCCGCGGGCGTGCAGGTGCGTTTTGCGCCGCGGGCAGCACTCGACCGTGCGGCAGGCGCCGCACACCATCAGGACGTCGTGGCGATTTGCCCGGCCAAGGCTTATGACAATCTCGAAACGCTCGTCGCATCTTCCGAGCAGCCGCTCCTGGTAGTCCTTGACGGGGTGGAAGACCCAGGCAATCTCGGCGCCATTCTGCGCACGGCGGTGGGCGCGGGTGTCGCGGGCGTGGTGATTCCAGAGCGGCGCGCGGCGGGACTTTCGGCGGGGGTCGCGAAGGCCGCTGCCGGCGCGCTCGAGCACGCGCGGGTCGCGCGCGTGACCAATCTCGTTCGCGCTCTGGTCGAACTGAAGAAGCAAAACCTTTGGGTTTACGGATTCGAGGCGCAGGCGGAAAAGTCTTATCTCGATCTTGATTATACAGGCGCCTGCGCGGTGGTGCTGGGTGGGGAAGGCCGCGGGCTGCACCGGCTGGTACGCGAAGCGTGCGACGAACTGGCGAGCATCCCGCTCGCCGGGCCGGTCCAGTCGCTAAACGTTTCGGTGGCCGCGGGCGTGGTGCTGTACGAAGCGGCGCGGCAACGCCGCGGCAAGCGCTAACTCGCAGGTTTTCGTGAGGATGAGGCGCGGACTTGGTGTCCGCTCGACGAACTGCAACGCGCGGTGCGTTTCGGTCATCTCATGAGAAGGAAGGGCGACGCGCCTTTCCGTTCTGCCCATGAAAGGGAAGAAACAATTCGCTTCCTGGTGGCTCGTTGTGTTGCTTTCATTGAGCCTGGCCGGCGCTCGGGGGACTTCCGCCGCTCAGCAGCCGCAACCGGAGGGTGTAAAAGCCGGCGACGCTGCGTCGGCCGTAGATCCAAACGACCGTGAAGAAACCCAGGGCATCCGTGTCCGCTCGAACCTGGTGGAGACGCCCGTGACGGTGACTGACTCCCAAGGGGAATTTGTCTACGACCTGAGCGAGGCGGACTTCCGCATTTTCGACGACGGCGTTCCCCAGCGCATCGAGAGTTTTGCTCAGGAATCGCGGCCGCTGGCCGTGGTCATTCTCGTCCAGACAAGCGAATCCGTCTCGCCGCTCCTTCCCCAGTTGGCTCCGGTTGCTCCGCTGCTTTCGAACCTGCTTCTGGGACCGGAAGGGCACGCGGCAGTCGTGACTTATGACGACCGTGTGCGAGTGGCGCTGGATTTTTCGGATTCCGCCGGCGCGCTGGCCGAGACATTCAAGAAACTGCGCGACGAAGGCGACAAAGCTCGATTGAACGACGCGCTGGCCCAAGCCATCGCGTTGCTCGCCCGCCGGCCGAAATCCGAGAGACGTGTCATCGTCGTTTTCTCCGACGGCTTCGATTCCGGCAGCGAAACGGGTGAACAAGACCTGATGCAACGCGCTACAGGCGCTGACGTGATGATCTACGGACTGGGGTTCAGCCGCACAAAGGCACTTCTCAAATCAAAGCCGAAGTCATCCGGCCCGAGTCCCCTTGACGCGCAGGTGACCAGGCCTGTGGCGCCGGGCACTCCTGCCACACCCACGAACGCCGACAACACCTACGGCACACATGGAAATGGACTTGGCGTGTTGGCCGCGGCGGGAGCGCTGATCCATTCCGCGACGGGCAAGTCGGAGCTCGAGTCCTATGCCGAGTCGACGGGCGGCGCGTTTTACTCGCACTGGAAGGAAAAGACCCTGCAAGACCACCTCAGCCGGATCGCTGCGGAAATTCACAGCCAGTATGAGCTGGCGTACATCCCGCCCGCGACCAGCCAGCCGGGTTTCCATCGAATCGAGGTTCGGGTGATGCACCACAGCGTGAAGGTGCGGACACGGGCGGGTTATTTCTATGCCGCCGAAAAGCGCTAAACGTGGGGCGGAATCATCTAAGAGGGGCTGGCTCCCAAGGACGGACGCTCGAGCGGGAAACTTAATCGTAATCTTCGAAGCTCTCGACTTCCACGCGGTACCCCACCCGCAAGTCAATTTCTGCAAGGTAAGGCCGCATCGCGTCGGGTGAGACCTCCAGGACCAGCGCGTTCGTCACGCTGCTTTCCGGTTCCGTGTAGACAATGGTGAAGTAGCGATTCCCTTTCCTTCCGAACAACGGCGAAATGACGTCAGGCTTTACTTTCCAGCGGGGCTTCATGCGTCGCACTTTGCGGCTGATGTTGGGGCGATACTCCATCAGACGGATGGAATCGTAGGGAATGGCCAGCGATCCGTGGGGACACTCGAAGATCAGATCCTGGGAACTCAATTCCAGCTTTCCCTTGCAATGCTCGGGAAGCTCGGTGGTGCCGCCGATGTATTTGAACGCCGGTTCTGCGGGGTGCTCGCGGGCTGAGCAGATTCCGACCAGCCCCCAAATGGGAAGGCTGAGCACAAAAGCCAGCTTGAGGATTCTTTCCCGCATTATATTGTTCTCTCTCCCAATCGCCATGACGTTCGCTGTTCTCGAAGCCATGCGCGCCTTCCCGGATCCCGGAAGGCCGGCGCCGCGCGGGCCGCTATCATTCCGGTCTTAGAGCGGCAGTGACGGACTCACAACCCACCGGGATCCGCCTCAGTGCCGGACGACGGCCAGTGTCGAACCGGAACGTCGACGACCGTGTACCACGGCACGGCCATGGACCCCCAGTAAGCGGGGCGAAACGTCCAGTGCGCGACCGATTCCACGGCATCTGCGATTTCCGAAGCGGGACCGGAAACCGGCTGCGTGTCGATAGTATGGCCATCGGAATCGACAAGCACGCGCAGGCGGACATGATCTGCCGGGGTTTCATCCCGGCGGTCGAGCACCTCCGGGGGGGTTATCTGAGCCTGCAAGTCTTTCTCGGCCGTCGGAGGGAAACGTGTGAGCCTGGTCACGCGCAGCGTAAAGTTGAAATCCACGAGGGTTTTGAACGCGACCGCTCTGGCAGCGATGCGGAGCGGCCGATAGACCCAATGACGAATTGCCGACAAAGCTGACGCCGCTAGAAACGGATGCCCTTGAACGACGTGCGCCACGGTCACCTTCCCGCTGTCCGAAACCTTAATCTCGACGCGCACTCGCCCCTGGATGTAATTAACCCTTGCCAGGGTCGGATAATTGGGGGCTTCCTTCTCAATCAGCAATTGGGTCGCTTCTTTTGAATTCAGGCTGATGGTTGCCGGCTCACGGTTTTCGGATTGCGTGGCCGCAGCGAGCGCTGGAACCAGGCACGCGACCGCCAGGGCCATAGCGTGCCCGCTCGACCGGCCAATTGGGAAAAACCTACTCATTGGATTCAAAAATCACTTGAGCGACTGCGTAACGGTCCGAGTGCGAAATGGAGATCGACGTACGCTCGACGCGCATGGATTGAGCTACTTCGAGCGCCCGGCCCGTCAGGCGAAGCTCCGGCTTTCCGCTCGGCAGGTGCGTGACCTCCACGTCCAGCCAGCGGACGCCGTTGCGCCAGCCCGTGCCGAGCGCCTTGAAAGCCGCTTCTTTGGCGGCAAAACGCGCCGCATAGCGCTCTGCCTTGTTCTTGAACTTCTCGCAATAGGCGATTTCATCGGGCGTGCAAATCCGCCGCACGAAACGTTCCCCGTGCCGCCCGAGCGCTTCCTCGATGCGCGGCGTTTCGACGATATCCACTCCTGTGCCTACGATCATTCCGATGTCTTCCCGGATGCCGCCCGAGCCCTTGGCGGGTTCAGCGCTGCTTCGTCGCCGCGTACCGTTCGAACCACCGCGCCGCTTCCTGCATGTAAGCCTGAACCGTAAAGTAGATCGCCTTGTCGAAGAACATGCCAATCATGCGCTGGAGTTCTTTCTCCTGGTAGAGCTCCACGGCCGAATCGAGCAGCGCCGAAGTGTTGATGTATTCGCGCAAGTGATATTTCGTCAAAATGAGCGCATAGACCACTTCACTTAACGGGATATCTTCGGCGAAGCGAATCTTTCCCAGATCACTGTACGCCGCCTCGACCGTCTCGTCGGCTTCATTTGCCACCCACCGGCCCAGGTTACGATAGATCTCGAAAACCCGCCGGTGCAGCTCGTCACGGGATAGGCTGTGATAAGTCGGGGTCCGGGGGTTCGACTGAAGATCGTTCAGTAATGCATGCGTAATCTGATCGGCGTGGTCCTCGACCATGCGCACTAATCGCGCGTGAAGCATGGCACTTGCCTGGGCACCGCGTGCCCAGCCCTCCTTGTAATCGACTTGGTTTCACCATAACAAACCCTCAGTCAAATTTCAATTGCCGCCCCACCCGGCGGGCCCGGACGAGGCCTGTGTTATAGTTGGAATTTGCGGGGTCCATCGTTCCAAATCGTCGCGCGGCGCGGTACGAAGTGGCTGGAGTGCACCGTTCTGGCCGGGAACTCTCGCTTGCTGCACGCCTTCAGCACGCGTGCAGGAGGCACGAGCCGCGCACCCGCCATGGGCCTCAACCTCGGGTATACGCAGGGAGAATTGCGCACGCGCGTAAAAGAGAACCGAAGCGGATTCTTTCGTGCCCTCGGAGCACGTGCCTTCCAGTTAGCTGAGGTTCACCAGATCCATTCGACGATGATCTATCGCGTGGCCCACGGAAAGCGCGGCAAGCTGGAATACCTGCCTTGCGGCCATCCGCCGGCTTCCAAGCTGCGAGCGCGCCTGCCGGAGGGCGACGCGCTGTTGACCGACGAGCCGGGAATTTTGCTCGCGGTGAGATCCGCCGACTGTGTGCCGATTCTCGTAGCGGACCCGAACGGGAAGGCGGTCGCAGCCATTCATGCCGGGTGGAAGGGCATGCTCGGCGGAATCGTCGAAAAGACCGTGGGCGAAATGCGGCGGCTGTTTGGTTTGCGCCCGGGCGCGCTGATCGCCGCGATTGGACCTTCCATTCGCGACTGTTGTTACGAAGTCGGTGAAGAATTGCACAGTTCTTTCTGCGGGCGCTTTCCGGAAGGCGAAAAGTTTTTTCGCAAGCCGTCGGACGATGAAAGTTCCGTTGAGCGCAGCCCCTATTCGCCCCCCTTTCTTTCCTTCGCGCCTCCCGGGCACGGGCCGGATCCCGCCGCGCAGTGGCATTTGGATCTCGTCGCGGTGGCGCGCTATCAGTTGCGCCGCGCCGGTTTGGCGGAATCCAAAATTCGCGCCGCCGACTTCTGCACGTCGTGCCGCAACGACCTCTTCTTTTCCTATCGCAAGGAGGGAAGCCGAACGGGAAGGATGATGTCCGTCATCGGAATTCGTCCGGGCCCGACGCGGCAGATCTCGCGAGGGATCTCGAGCTGATGTCCTGGCGTCATGCGCTCAACCGCGAGTCGCGCCCGCGAGGCTCAATTGCCCGCAAGCGGCCATAACGTCCTGGCCGCGCGAAATGCGGATAAACGCCGGCGTGTGCTGTTTGAAGAGCACCTGCTGAAATGCCAGAACGCGTTCGAGCGGGGGTGGGCGGTAGGGCAAATCGGGACCGGAGTTGAACGGAATCAAATTGACCTTGGCCCGAATCCCGCGCAGCAATTCGGCCACGCGTTGCGCGTCCTGATCGGAATCATTCACGCCGTCCAGGAGGACGTATTCGAAGGTCAGGTTTTCACGCGGGCGCAGGGGATAGGCGCGGCAGGCGCGCATCAAATCGCCGAGGGGATACTTGCGATTGATGGGCATAAGGGCCGTACGCTGCTCGTCGCTCGAGGCGTTGAGCGAAATGGCGAGGTTCGGCCGGACCGGCTGGCGGGCGAGGTCATCGATGCGCGGAACAATGCCGGACGTCGAAACGGTGATGCGCCGCAGCGCCATGCCCACACCGCCGCTGTCGGCGAGGATTCTGACGGCTTCGATCACCGGGCCGAAATTCAGGAGCGGCTCACCCATACCCATGAACACCACGCTCAGCGGGTAGCCGCGAGGAATCTGGCGCGCCTCGATGAGCGCGAGAACTTGGCCGACCATCTCGCCGGTTGTCAGGTTCCGTTGGACTCCCAGCAGTCCGGTAAAGCAGAACCGGCAATCCACGGCGCACCCGACTTGGCTTGAAATGCATAGCGTGACACGCCGTTCGCGGGGCATGTAAACGGCTTCCACCGACCGGCCGTCTTCAAGACCCAGGAGATACCGCGTCGAGCCGTCGCGGGAGGTGTATTCGCGCTCGACAAGCGGGAGCGCCACGTGGAAGTGAGCTTGCAGGTGTTTCCGGAACTTCTTGTCGAGGTCGGTGAGGGAGTCAAGGTCGTTCACGCGCCGCGCGTAGAGTCCGCGGTAGATTTGCAGGCCGCGGAAGCGTGGCTGGCCGGAATCCGCCGCAAGCCGCTCGAGCTCGGCAAGGGTCCATCCCAAAAGGTTTTTTTGCCCCGACGCGGAAACCGGCATTTGTTTGCCCCGAATTCAAAATCGTAGCATGCGCCTGAGACCTCATCAACCAGGCGCCGGGGAACGGGGTCGCATTGACATCACGAGTGCCGCCGCGTAGGATGCTCGAAACCTGCCCGCCTCGAAATAGAGGAGAATGGAGGGTGAGCGTGCCCACACCGGATTATCCCATTCATTCCAATCAAAGCGCGCGTATCGGAACAAATTCCGGCTTACGGCTTCGCGAAGACACGGCTTACACGAATGCGAAGGGGGAAGAAAACAAGGGAATTCACAAACGCACCGATCAATCGCTCGAAAAGATGCAGGAGACGCTGCGCAGGGTTCTCGAGCCCGACGAGGCCATCCTCTACGTCGCGCGGGCGCGCGAGCGCCTGAGCTTGGTCGAACAATTCTTCTTAGGCTGGCACGCCGTCTTCGCGAGCGATTCCA
>CAYZVR010000004.1:36697-41138 GCA_964481715.1 uncultured Acidobacteriota bacterium
TCACGAACCGGCGACTCCTGCAATTTCGCGTCGACTCGAGTGGGAAATGGGGCCAAGGGGTCAAGGGCGTGCGCTGGGGCGACCTCAAGGAAGCGAAGGTGAAGGGGCTGTCCGGAAAAATGCTCTACCTCACCTATCTGGACGGGAAGAAGGAATCGTTCTGGCAAATTCGAGGGGACGACGGAAAGAAAATCGAGTTGATCGTTCAGACGTTTCTGCCGGCGGCGGCGGGCGAAAGCACCTCGGCCCAGGGCGGAGTTTCCATGTGTCCGTCCTGCTTCGCGCCCCTCACGCCGGAAGTTTACGAGTGCAACCGTTGCCATCAGGTTTTCAAGAACAAGTCCACCCTCAATCAGCGCGCCTATCTGATTCCCGGCGGAGCGTATTTTTACACCGGCCATCGGTTCCTGGGTGTCACGGCGTTCCTCGGCGAGAGCATCCTGCTCGTCATGACTGCGGTCTGGATCCTGGTGGCTTTGGGGATGCCCGATCCGTTCAGCGATTCCAGCAATCCACCGGCAACGCCCGGCGAGGCTTTTTTCCTGGCCGCCATCTTTCTAGCTTTTATTGCGTTCACCAAGTTTGTGGGCCTGACGCATGGGCGGAGAGCCGTCGAAAAATTCATACCCGCCAGTTAGATTCGCGCCTTGAGAATCTGATCGAGAAGGTCCGGGAAAAGCACGCCGTTTCTTGGTACCGTTGAATGGCGCGAGAGCAGGCGGGAGGCCTGCGCGTGCGTTACAACCAGCGACCTACGCATGGCGCGGTCCTCACTTCAGACTTCTGCGAAAATTCCCTAGCTTTCACCCGAACGCGAAAATCTGTTGACAAATTACCGGGAAGATTCACAATCCGTCTGGACACCCTTTCATTTCCTGCGACCTCTATGAGCCCACGCCGACCCAACCCCGAATTGGCCGACCGCCGCCGGGAGGCGCTCGTGAAAGCGGGTTACGCCGAAATCCTCGAGAAGGGGATTCAGAACACAACCATTGACTCGGTGGTCGAGCGCGCCGGTTCGAGCAAGGGCGGAGCGCTGTACTATTTCCCGACCAAGGAAGACCTGTTTTATGGCGTCCTCGAGTGGCTGCTCAGCCAGGTGAACCGCTCCCTGGACGAAGTCGTGCGGACTGAAACGTCGCCAAGGGCGCGCCTCGCGACCGAGCTCGAGCTGCTCTTTCACAGCGCAGAAGTCAACCGGAACCTCTACCTGGTGCTTTACGATTTTGTTCCATTGGGAGTTCGGACGGAACGGTTCCGGTTGCTGTTCGAAGCTTTTTTCGAGCGCTGCCGGAGGCGGGATATGACCATCGTGGAAGACGGGATCCGGCAAAAGGTTTTTCGACGCGTGCGGCCCGAAGATGCTGCCATGACCATTCGCGCGCTGGTTGACGGCTATTGTCTGCAATGGCTGACCGGACCTGAGGACGCCCCTATCGAGGCTTATCGCGACCGATGCCGGGCGGTCCTGGGTGCGTACTTGCTCCACCCAGCCTGAGTTTTTCCTTGCGAAGACTGCTGATGGCATCCGAGCTACTGGGGATTCTCTTCGTTCTCATCCTGATGGTTGGGGTTCCAATCCTTTCATACCTGACCGCGCGCGACCCTCGCCTGCGCCATGTTCCGCGAACGGCGCTATATTTCTCAGCCGTCGTTTCGCAGTGGGCGTTGGCCGTTCTGGGGATCGGCTTGATTCTCACAACCAGGTTGAGTTTCTCGTCAGCGGGTTTTCAGGCTGCTCCGCTCATCGCACAGTTGCGCTGGGCAGCGTTGTTGATCGCCGTCACGCTGGCCGCTATGGGTCTGTCACTCCTGCTCGAGCGACTCGGATGGTGGCCGGACGAGTCGGAGCTGGTTCGATTGCTCATGCCCGAAACGCGGCGCGAGAAAGTGTGGGCCGTCCTCGCCGTTGCTCCCACGGCGGCCTTGTGCGAAGAGTTCCTTTATCGCGGCATTCTGCTAATGCTGCTCGTCCAGTGGCTTCACTCAACGCTCTGGGCGTGGGCCATCTCCTCTGTGGCTTTCGGGCTCGCGCACACTTATCAGGGGCTGAGCGGCATACTGCGGGCGGCCGCGCTGGGAGCGTTGCTGGCCTACCCGGTGATTCACCTTGGAACCCTTTACCCCTCCATGGCCGCGCATTTCGCTGTTGACGCTGTGGCGCTCGGGTGGTTGGGTCCGAAGTTCTTGGAGAAGAAGACAGAGGCTTGAGGAGGTTCGTACCATGCGATGGAAAACCGCGCTGACAACATGGGTGGGGATTCTCTCGTGGACGGCATTGCTCGCCGCACAGCAAAGTGACGTGGTGGCCGTGCGGGCAGGGAAATTGCTTGACGGGGTTTCAGAAGGGGTGTTGAACAACCAGGTCATTCTCATCCGCGCTGAGCGGATCGTCGAAACGGGTCCGGCCGCGACTGTCAAGATACCCGAGGGCGCCACAGTCGTTGACCTGAGCAAGGCAACCGTTTTACCCGGACTGATTGATGCGCATACACACCTTTTTCTCACCGGCGAGTCGCATGGGCGCTACGAGGACCAAATCCTCAAAGAGTCCTGGCAGTACCGCACCATTGAAGCCGTCTTGAACGCAAAGAAAGACCTCGAGGCGGGCTTTACCACGATGCGTGATGTCGAGACCGAGGGCGCCATGTACAGCGATGTGGACGTGCGCAACGCCATCAACCGCGGTTTGATACCCGGCCCGCGTTTGCAAGTGGCAACGCGAGCGGTCTCGACCACCGGGGGATATCCGCTGGAGGGATATTCCCCGCAGGTTCCTGTTCCATCCGGCGTCGAGATCGTGGACGGCGTTGAGGCCGCGCGCAAGGCCGTGCGCGAGCAGATCAATTACGGCGCCGATCTCATCAAAATCTACGGCACACACCGCTTTCACTTCACGCCGGAAGGCAAAATCGTCAGCATCCCCACATTCACGCTGGCTGAGATACAAGCCATCGTGGACGAGGCGCATCGCGAAGGCGTCAAAGTAGCCTGCCACGCTTACGGCGGCGAGGGGTTGCACAATTGCGTCGAAGCGGGAGTTGATTCCATCGAGCACGGGTTGGACCTGGATGACGAATCCATCCGCCGGATGATTCAGAAAGGGATCTACCTTTGTCCCACCCTTTATGTGTACGAATTCGAGCCGGAGGAGGACTTGCAGGCTACGGGCGGGAAGACCAGCCGCGCGCGAATTCATGAAGTGAGTTTCCGGAAGGCGGTCGCAGCCGGCATCAAAATCGCTTTCGGAACGGACGCTGGGCCGTTTCCTCACGGCACGCAGGCAAAAGAATTCGAATATATGGTGAAGTTCGGCATGACGCCCGCGCGCGCGTTGCTTTCCGCCACTCAGACGGCTTCGGAGATGATGGGCTGGCAGGACCGCGTCGGCTCGATCGAGAAAGGGAAGTATGCCGACCTGATCGCCGTTTCAGGAGACCCGCTGAGCGACATCACCGAGCTCGAGCGCGTTAAATTTGTAATGAAAGGCGGGCAGGTGGTCAAAAACGATTTCAAATGAACGGAGCGGTCGAGCAGGCGTGACCGGTTTCCTGCTTGCCTGCCATCGGCCTGCCTTGCCGTGGCCACGATTGTTTTGATAGTTCCCTCTTGGAGTTCCGGGCTTCTGGGGCTAGAATAGCAGACCGTGGAAGAGCGCGATTTCTTTGACGAAAAGGAAGTTCAGAAACCTGCCAACCTCTCCTGCCTGTTTTGTCATCAAACCGACGAATACCAGATCCGCTGGCTGGTTCGCACGAAGAAGAAGGCTCTGGGTGGGCGCGCGGACGAGCGGGATCGGGCGCGGTTCGAGAAGGCGCAGTCGTACATGCTGCGCCGCGACGACGTTGTCATGTGCAAGAACGTCCGTTGCAGGAAGCGGTTTGAGATCTCAGGGTTGCAATCGGTGGCATTCTTCTAGAAGATTGACACAAAGCGTTTCCAACTAATAATCTGGTTGACCCTGTTAAAAATTTGAACCCGTATGAATCAACTCGCACCGGCTCGGAGGACCTCGTGACCCGCAAGTGGATTGCCCTGTCCGGCCCGCGCCTCCGCCGAGTGGGAGCACTCGCCGCCATCATCGCGATTGGATTTCTTGGATTTATCCTGCCCAACCCATTGAAGGGTCAAAGCATTGAGACCCCTGGCGCCCAACTCGTCGCACCGGCCCAGCTTGTGCGGGCGTACGGCCGGGTGCCGTTGAGTTTTGAGGCGAACCTGGGGCAGGTGAAAGGTCGCGGGAGCGAGCGCGTGCAATTTCTCTCGCGAGGGCGCGGCTACACGCTTTTCCTCAGCGGCAACGAGGCGGTGTTGAAATTTCGAGGCACCGGTCGAGAGTCAAAGGTCCAAAGTCGAATGTCGCAAGATTTGGTAGCGCAGCGTTCGCTCTCTAACGCTGCGGCTTTTCCAAGTCCCTTCGGTAAACCCAAAGGATTTCAAC
>CAYZVR010000005.1:0-33508 GCA_964481715.1 uncultured Acidobacteriota bacterium
CACGAGGCCAACGCCAACGGGACGCTGAACGTGTTGTGGGCCGCGCATCGCCAAAAGGTCCGCCGGGTGATCTATGCGGCGTCGTCTTCCGCGTACGGCGACAATCCCGTCCTGCCTCGTGTGGAAACGCACGAGCCGAGGCCCTTGTCCCCCTATGCCCTGACCAAGCTGGCGGGAGAATATTATTGCCGGATCTTCACCCAGCTCTACGGGCTGGAGACGGTTGCTCTGCGTTATTTCAATATTTTCGGCCCTCGCCAGAACCCCGATTCGCCCTACACTGGCGTCCTTTCTATTTTTATCGCGGCCTACCTGCGCGGCCAGACGCCGACGATTTTCGGCGACGGCGAGCAGTCACGCGATTTTACCTACGTGGATAATGCGGTGGACGCGACGCTTCGCGCTTGCAAGGCGCCGGCTGCTTCGGGGAAAGTGATCAACGTCGGGGCGGGAGAACGAAACACTCTGAACAAAGTTATCGAGATGCTCAATAAAATCTTCGGGCGCTCGGTCACTCCGAAATACGGCCCGGCCCGCCTGGGCGACGTGCGTGAATCTCACGCTGACATCCGCCTCGCCCAGGAACTGCTGGGATATAATCCCCTGGTTACTTTTGAGGAAGGCTTGCAACGCACGGTCGAGTGGAACCGGGCGTCCCTCGGCAAGCGCACCGCCGGCTGACCCTCTTTCTCAGGGTCATCAGAATCCCCTGCCATTCAGCAAAGAACGATTTTTTCCCTGTCGTGAAGGATCCCGCGCGTGGCGTTTCGCGTGTCAACGACCAGGCGCGCGTGACGGACCACCTCGCCATAATCAATCGAAGAGTGATCGGTAGCGATCACGACCGCATCGTAGTCGGAGAGCGCCTGCGGCGTGAGCTGAACTGAAGCCAGCTTGAAATCGTGGTGCCGCATTTTGTGGAGGCGGGGAAAGTAGGGATCGTGGTAATCGACACTGGCCCCACGCTGCTGGAGGAGTTCGATCAGCTTTAGCGAGGGAGACTCTCGAAGGTCGTCAATGTCTTTCTTGTAGGCGATGCCCAGAATCAGGATCCTGGCATCCTGCAGGCACTGCTTGCGCCGGTTCAACGCGTCCCCGATTGAGGCCACGACGTGCTCGGGCATCGCGGAATTGATTTGCCCGGCCAGCTCGATGAAGCGGGTTGGAAATTCGTACTCTCGCGCCTTCCACGTCAGATAGAACGGATCGATGGGAATACAATGGCCGCCCAGGCCCGGCCCTGGATAGAACGCTGTGAATCCAAAAGGTTTCGTTTTAGCCGCGTCGATGACTTCCCACACATTGATCCCCATTCGCAGGCAGAGCAGTTTGAGCTCGTTCACCAGGGCGATGTTGACGCAGCGGTAGATGTTCTCGAGCAACTTGGTCATTTCCGCTGCACGCGACGACGAAACGAGAAGCGTCTTGTCGAATGCCTGCTCGTAGAGCGCCTTTGCCGCCAGCGCACTCTGAGAATTGACTCCCCCGATAATTTTTGGAATCTGGTGAGTTTGAAATTGTTTATTGCCGGGGTCCTCGCGTTCCGGGGAAAAGGCCAGGAAATAATCCGATTCCAAGTTGGAAGGAGTCGTCACCTTGCTGCCGTCGGTTGCATAGCCTGAAATGGCGCACCGCAGGCCGGACTTGGCCAGGATGGGGAGCAGAAAATCCTCGGTGGTGCCCGGATAGGTCGTACTCTCGAGAATAATCAGTTGCCCGGCCCGCAGATGGGGCGCGATCGCTTCCCCGGTGCTTTGAATAAAAGAGAGGTCGGGTTCCCGGTGTTCATCAAGGGGCGTGGGGACGCAAATCAACAAAGCGTCTACCTCACGAATCTTGCTGTAGTCCGTCGTCGCGCGCAACCGCTTCGCCTTCACCTGCTCGGAGATCGTCTCCTTCGGAATGTGCAGGATGTAGGTCTCGCCCCGTTCGAGCTTTTCAACCTTGCTCGAGTCAATATCGAAACCGATCGTCGAGAAACCTTTCCGCGCAAATAGCAGGGTGAGGGGCAGGCCGACGTATCCCAGCCCGACCACGCCCAGGGTCGCTGATTTGTCCTTGAATTTTCCAATCAGTGGAGCAGCCGTGCCCGCTGCTCCCGTTGGGTCGTGAGTTGCCATTATCCATCTCCCGGATTCTCGTTTTGCTCGCGTTCGAAAGTCGCGCCGCGATTATAACAACATGGCGAACAGCAGACCGCTGTTCCTCAATCGTCACCACCGGCTTCAATCCTTCCACGCACCCAGTCTCCTCATAAGACTCATCCCTTCAACAGGTTACAACCTGGCTTCGGAGTCTAAGGCCGGCCAAGTTTCATGGCCACCAAGCTGAGTTTTCATTTGGTCTTCATGACGTAGACGCCGTCCCAAACTCCGGGTGGGGGTTCGACGATCAGGTCGCGGCACCTTTCGGCAAAGACGCCGCTCGGTCCGTCATCAGGGTAGTCTCGTTGAAGTTGCTCGAAAATTCCTGCCGCTGTCTCCCATTGGCCATTGCGGTAGGTTTCAAGGCCCTTGCCGAAGCGTTCGACCAAGTCGCGAAAGCCTTCAGACTCTTCGATCGTAGACAAAAGCTCGTAAATCTTGACGGGCTTCATTTTCCCTTTCACCCGAATCAGGTCGAGCTCGCGCACCACCATTTTGTCCCGCACTTTATCGTACGTGTACTCACTGATGATGAGTTGGGTGGCGAATTCTTTGTTCAGACCCTCCAACCGCGAGGCCAGGTTGACATTATCCCCCATGATCGTGTAATTGAACCGCCGTTTGGATCCCATGTTCCCCACCAGCGCCCGCCCGGAATTGATGCCCACCCCGATTCTAACCCTCGGCCTTCCGGCGGCATCCCAACCAATCTGAAGTTTCTTCAATGCCTCGAACATCTGGAGCGCCGCGCGGCAGGCCCTCTCGGCGTGATCGCTATGGGGGTAAGGGGCTCCCCAAAAAGCCATGATGGCGTCACCGATATACTTGTCTAGGGTTCCCCAGTTTCGGAAGATGACGTCTGTCATCTCGGAGAGGTACTCATTGAGAAGCTCGACCAGTTTGGACGGTGACAGCCCTTCTGAAATGGCCGTGAAGCCGCGGATATCGCTGAACATGATGGAGAGTTCTTTTTCTTCTCCGCCCAATTGCAGCAGCTCCGGGTGCTCAAGAAGCTGATTGATGAGGCTGGGGGGGAGGTATTGCTGGAACGCGATGCGAACTCGCTTTTTCTCCCGCTCTTCAAAAAAGAAGCGGTAGCTGATAATGGCGGCGTAATTCGTGCTCAGCGTCGCCATAGGCAAGAAAGCAGCAATCCAGATCTGATGGGCTGCGAAGAGATAGTAGGTCAGCCAGAAGAAAAATCCCAGCATGACGACGATGATTGTGGTCGCCCGAACGGGCGAAGCGACGCTCAAAAGCGTTCCCGCCCCCAGGCTGAAGAGCGCGATGAAGAAAAAATCAATCAAGTTTTCGCGCAACCCTCGCCGGATGAAATGTCCTTCCAGAATGTCTTCAATAAAATTCGCGTGGACTTCCACACCCGGGAAGCCCATCTGCTGAAAGGGCGTCACGGCCGTGTCGGGAATTCCGACGGCCGTAGGACCAATCAGGACAAGCTTATCGCGGAAATTTTCCGGCGGAAGCTTGCGCTGAACGACGTCCGCAAAGGATTTGTGAGGAAACGTTCCTGCCTTACCGTGATAATCAATCTGAACGTAACCTGCCGGGTCGGTCGGAATGCTCAGGCTCCCGAAATCAATCCGCTCGAGGCCGTTCGGGTTGAAAATGACAGCAACTTTTTCGAGGGAAATGTTGGTGTAAGCAAGGGCCGCCGCAATATCGAGCGAAGGATAATAATTCCCTTCGAAACGCGAAATGACGGGGACGCGCCGCACGGTGCCGTCCGAATCCGGAAAGACGTTAAAATAGCCAAAATTCTTTGCGTAGAGCGAAAAGTTTGGCAGGTTGGGTGAGATCGCCTCGAATTTTGGACCCTCGAACATCTTTCCGTACTTCGGGTTGACGATCTGAGGATAGGCCTGAAAGGAGAGGTAATTGACAAACTCCTTGACGCGCTCCGCATCCTGACTGGAGGTCTCATTCTTAGGGAGAAAGAAGTAGCCCAGAATCGCGTTATCGTAACGCGAGAGCGCGTCGGCGAATTTCTGGTCGTTATCCGCTTCCGCCAGTAGCGCGTTCAGCTGACCCTCAAATCGCCGGTTTGGCGATGCATTCGCACCCAGCGCCGAGTAGCCTTTCTTGACCGTTCGCAGGGCCTGCAACGCGGAATTCTCATCGGGCTGGGGAAAGTTCACGTCGAAGGCGATCACGCGCGCACCCGATTCGCGCAGGAAGTCCACAGCCTCGGCGAAGTACCGGCGCGGGAACGGCCATCGGCCCAGAACATCCTCGCTTTTCTGGTCAATTGCCACGATGACGATGGAAGGCCCGGGTTGGTGTGTTCCCCTCAAAAGAAATCTCGTGTCGAGGGTTTTCAGCTCGATGTCCGCCAGAAATTGCAGTAACGCAGGGGGATGAGGAACCATGTAGATCGCGGCGTAAAGCGCTACACCAAGAATGCAAATTACACCGCTGATGGTAAGCACGGGCCGGTACTGGCGGCCGAAACGGGCCAAGCGCCGCGTGAGTTTTTCAGGCGTTGGTTTCATGCTACGGCGGAGGCGGCCGGAAGCTTGCGCGGCCTCTTCAAGTTGCCCGGAAGGATTGTAGCAGGGTTACCAAGGCGGACAAAATAGCGATTGCCCAACTGACATCCTGTGCTCCACCTTATGCCACCCGAGGACTGCCTTGCGATCATTGCCCGCTTGAAGTTCTGCCAGATGCCCTGATGATTACGGCCCACAACCACAAGGCGTGCTCCCTGAGACCGGCGGCTGCTTCGCATCGTTGATCGCCTGCGTGGCGGCGTTCGCCGCATCAACGGCGTCTTGTAGGGCGGAATCTGCTAGCTTTAAGGCATCGTTGGCATCGTTGGCTTGTGCGTTAGCCGCGACGGCGGTTACCGCAGCCACCCCTCCCGCTGCGGCTCCTGCCAAGTTCGTGACCGTGAGGGCGGAGCCCAAACCGCCCGCCGTGCCTCCGGCAGTTGCGCCCGCTCCTGCCCCAGGACCTCCCGGCCCCGGCGGGCCGGTCGGACCCGCCACCGTGGTCGTCGGAACGTCTGTCGCTCCCATTTGGGCCTGCATCTCGGAGAGCGAAGTCGCGGCCGCTCCTGTCGGCGCCAACCCGCTTGATACAGTTGTGGATTGGTTGGGATTCAGCGTCACCTTGCCCGCGATTGCAGGATTGATGTTTTGCACCGTCACCACGCCCTCGACGTTGAACACGCTCGTGGAGTTCGGTCCCGCATTGACGATGAAGGTCGTCCCCACCACGCCGATCACAGCCGTCTGAGTCCTCACTTCAAAACTCGCGCCTGGTTTGGTCAGCTTAATCACCTGCGTCCGCATCTTGCCAAGCGTGAGCTCGATCTGAGTCTGCTGCGATTGCGCGTTGTGCTGAACTATGCGCATCTCGGAGCGGGCGCCGATGTTCAACGAAGACCCGTCCGTCAGAGCAATGCGAACCCGGCCGGTGTTTTGGGTCTTTACGAGATCCTGCCAGTTCACGTCATCGCTGACCTTGAGCGTAAGAGGTGTGGGCTGCCCCGGCCTTTCAACAGTCTCGGCGGGTATCGCGCCGCTGACCGTCCCCGCCTTCTGTGCCGATTGGGGGGCTCGCGGATGCGCTCCCGCTTCCCAACGGACCACCTTGCCAGGAACTAGAAGAATCGGCGCCCCGGATCCATGAATCGCCACTTGACCTTTGTCGGCAAGAACCGATGCGCGGTTTCCCAGGGCTGAAATCGTGCACACGGCTGGAAAACCGTCCGTACCTCCCACCACCACGGACGAGCCTAGAACTCGCACACGAGTAGCGCCCGTACCGGCGTTGCGGATAGACAACACTCCCTTCTGAAGGCTTAAGGAGTTCGTGTCCGCGTCCGGAGGCAGAACGATTTCTCCGTTGCCTGAAAGCGCAGCGGTCGCTCCCGAGCGCAGCTTCAGCACTGCCGCAGCGTTCGAATCCGTCGTGACGGAATCACCCGCAAACACCGCAGTAGCAGTAGGCACGGGGAGTCGGTCCACCCACACAGACCCTTTCACGGTTAATAATCCAAGAGGTTTTGGACCCTTCAGATCGGCCGCCCGGTCCGGAGTCGCCATGGCCCAAGCGAATAGGGCTACCAGTACAATCAATCCTTTACGGGTTCGCATGCAAACCCTCCCTCTCGTTCTCATGAGTTTTCCCTGTGGCGCCCTAATTACAGGAACCGCGCTGTGTGCGTCGAGCCATGCCAAGCCGATACGCAACCCTCTCCGCCCTTCGCAGCCCTGAGCCCCCTCGGACAACGTCACGACCGCTTCCTGGTTGTCGCCCGCCTTCTAGTTGACCTTAAGGGTGATCTGGGTTTCGTGAGTGAGCGGCGGGGTGTTCGAATCCGTCGCCACTCCCGCACCCGGCGTCGTGAGCGTCCCCTGGATTACCAGCGTGTGCGTCCCCAGCGGAGTCCCGCCTTGCCATCCCGCCGGCCCGACTCCTCCGCCTCCTCCGCAACTCGCCCACGTCAACACCACCAGCAGCAAGGTTGCGGCTAGGATGCCCGTGCCATGCCCTCCCGAGCGTTGGCGGTCATAGACCGCCGCTACAGCCGCCATCAGCATCGCCAGCACGCTCCACAGCAGGATGGGAAGTCGCGAGCCGGGAGCCGGGAATCCGTCGGGGGACGGACCTCGCGGTCGCAAATCAGGCACCACCCCTCGCTGCGTTGTTCTCACCTTCACCGCCACCTGCACCGGCGCGCCCTCAAGCGTCACCTCTCCCGGCGTCACCGTGCAACTCGTCCCTACCGGCACTCCCGTGCACTTCAACGCCATCCGCCCTGCCAGCCCGTTCACCGGCACGATGGATATGGCGTAGCTCGCCGTCTCGCCCGCCTTCACACTCGCCTCGTTCGGATACTTCGTAAACGAAAAATCCGCAAACAGCACTTGCAGGTACAGCGTCCGCTGCAAATCCCCCGACGTCCCTGTCACCTGAAACTGCTTGATGCTCCCTCCTACCGCCTGCAGGTTCCGAATCGTCATCTGGCTTCGATCCGGGTTTCGGATCGTCCCCGGATTGAAATCGCACTGCGCCGGCGCTTCGTTCTGGCATGCGAGTGTGATCTGGTCCTTCGCCTCGCACCCTGTGTCCTGGAACACTGTGAACGTCGCCGAGTCTGCCCCCCGCAGTACCCGCTCCGCTCTTACCAGCGCCGACAGCGGACACGCCGTCTGCCCGGTCCCGGTCAGACTCACCTGATGCGGGCTCCCAACGGCATCGGAGGTTATCGTCAGAGTCCCAGCCCGCACTCCCGTGGTAGTCGGGTGGAACACCACGCTCACCGTGCAGTTCGCCGTGGCCGCTAGCGACGTTCCACAGTTGTTCGTCTGCGTAAACTCCGCGCTCGAGGTCGCGATGCTTGAAAACGTCACCGGCTCCGCACTCGTGTTCGTCAGCGTCACCGTCCGCGGCACGCACGTCAGATTGATCGGCGTGTCCGGCATCGTCAGCGCCGTCGGCGAAGTCACCAGCGTGGGCGGGCTGGTGATCTGGAAAAAGACGACGTTTGAGGTCCCGCCGCCCGGGGTGGGGTTCACAACCGTGACCGAGGCAGTGCCGGCTGCCGCGATATTCGTCGCGGGAACCGATGCCATCAACTGAGAGCTGGAAATAAAAGTCGTCGCCAGCGCAAAGCCATCCCAGTTGACTGTGGCTCCTGCTACGAAATTTGTCCCATTGACGGTAAGCGTAAACGCCGCTCCGCCCTCCAATTTACTCGCTGGGACAAGAGGCGGATTGATGACAGGCACGGGATTGGGTGGGGTAGTGTCCACCCCGGTGCCAAACACAAACATTGGTTGCGGGCTGTCGGGCGCATCGTCTACGAAGCTCAAAGACTCAAAGCGAGACCCGGCGGCGGTCGGGCTAAAAGTGACATTGAAAGTGCAATTCGCACTCGCAGCCAAGCTCGCTCCGCAGTTGTTGATTAAAGCAAAGTCCAGTCCCGCCCCAACATCCAACTTTGAAATACCATACAACTTAATCGTACCGGCGGTCCCATTTGTAACTGTGACGGTTTGGGGTGCACTGGGGGGGGTGCCGACGTTCTGCGAACTAAAGAATAGGGAACTCGGCGAGAAAACCAGTGTCGTCCCGTTCCCGCTAAGCCTGAGCGCCTGGGGGCTATCCTCTGCATCGTCGGTAATGGTGACCGTACCGAACTCCTGTCCCACCTCGTCCGGAGTGAATTTGACGGTGATGAAGCAGGTTCCTCCCGAAACCAAGCTGGTTCCGCAATCATTCGTCTGGGAAAAGGTTCCGGACGTGACCGCGATGGGGCTCGTGAAGTCCACGGTCACATCACTGGTGTTGGTCAGCGTGGCCACTTGCGCCGTACTTGTGGTCCCTAGACCCTGTGATGCGAAGTTGAGGGTTGGCGGGTTCAGCATCATAACGGCGCCCGTCCCCTGAAGGGTTGCCGTATGCGGGCTGTCCACAGCGCCGTCGGTCACGGTTAGGGTTCCGGTCCGGACACCGATGGCGGTAGGGGTAAAGGTAACGCTGATCGAGCAGTTCGCGTCAACGAGCAGGCTGGTCCCGCAATTGTTGTCGGGCGCGGCGAAATCACCGCTTGCCACGATGCTGGAAATGGCGAGGGTTCCGCCAGTTTGGTTGGTCATTGTAATGGACTTAGCAGAGCTTGCCAAAAACAAGGCTTGCGGACCAAACGAGAGGGCGAAAGGCGACAAAAGCACTGTAGTCGCGACGCCAACGACAAAAACCGTCTTGGGAGAATCCGGCGCTGTGCTTGTGATTTGGACCGCCCCGCCTTCAATGGTGTTCGGAGCAACCGGCGTGTAGGTCACATCAATGTTGCAAGAGGCATGGCCTGCCAAGCTCGTTCCACAGGTGTTGGTTTGTGCGAAAACAGGGCCGCTGGTGATAATGCTGGTGATGCTCACGGTTGTCGCCCCGGTATTTGTCAAGGTCACTGATTGCGACGCGCTGGTGATTCCAACACCCGACTGGAAGGAAAGGAATGTCGGGGAAACCACCAACACCACACCCTGCCCAAAAAGGCCGAGAGTTGATGGGCTGTCCAGGCCACTGTGGGTCACGGTGATGTTTCCACTTCGCCCTCCGACCGCCGTTGGCGTGAAAGTGACGTTAATAGTGCAGCTTGCGCCCGCCGCAAGGGTGGTGCCGCAGTTGGTGGTCCGCGCAAAATCACCGCTGGGAACGATGCTGTTGATGGTAAGGGCGCCGGTCGTGTTGTTGGTCATCGTCACCGGGGTGGCGGCGCTCGTAGTGTTGAGCGTCTGTGATCCAAAGCTGACAAATGACGGTGAAAAGGTCACAGTCGGCGCGGGGGGGGGAGGGGCTGGAGCCGTAATCCCGGTACCTGAGAGACTGATCACCTGAGGACTTTCCGGAGAGCTATGGGTAATAGTGATCGATCCGCTTCGAAAGCCCGTGGCCGTCGGCGTAAAAGTAACACTGATGGTGCATCCGGATTTGGCCGCCCGGCTGGTGCCACAATTGTTGGATTGTGCGAAATTGCCGCTCGCAACGATGTTTAAACTTGTGACAGGGCTGGAGCTGGCGTTGACCAGAATGACCGTTTGCGCCGGGCTGGTGGTCCCCACGAGTTGGGGGGAGAAGGAGAGGAAACTCCTGGAAAGTTGCATGGCAATGCCCTGGCCCTGAAGATTGATGGTTTCAGGAGTGTTGGACGCATTGTCGGTCACGGTGAGGGTGCTGACGCTTAATCCCGTCGCCGTAGGGAGAAAGGAAATATCAATACTGCAGAATGTTCCTGGAGCCAGGCTGCCATTGCAGTTGTTCGACTGTGTAAAGTCACCGCTCGTCACGATGCTCGTGATCGTCACCGTCGCCGAACCGTTATTGAACAGCGTGGCGACTTGAGTGGGGCTGGTGATGTTAAGGGGCTGGTTGAAAAAGAACATGCTCGAAGGGCTGAGGAACAATACGGGCCCGTTTCCGGCCAGACTCACCCTATGCGGGGAACCATCGGCATTGTCAATGATTTCAAGAAGTGCCCGGCGCGCGTTCGACTGAGTGGGCGTAAAGGTCACGTCAATCGTGCAGCTTAATCCAGGACTCAGGACAAACGCTGCCGTGGAACAACTGCCACCCGAGATGACAAAGTCCGAAGAGTCCGGATTGCTGGCGTCGCCGATGACGGCAATTGGAGACGTGACTCCCAAAACGCTGCCGCCATCGTTCTTGAGGGTCACGGTCAAAGGCGAACTCGATGAACCGACTCCGACGAAGCCGAAATCAAGGCTGCTGGGTGTAACCGTGGCGACCGGGAGAACGAGGTCGGTCAGCTTGGCGATGAAGGCGTCGGAGAGGCCGCTGTTACACGTCCCATCGGTGCCGCATGTACTGTCAAGGGGGGCAGAAACGGGGACAGAAGAGGTGAGAAAGTCTGAAGAAGTCGTGCTCCCCGTCAGGTATACATTTCCCAGGGAGTCTAGCGTGAGGCTGGCGAATTCATCGCCGCTCCCCCCAAGGTACGTCGAGAACATGAGCACTGTGCCTGTGTCGTTGAGCTTGGTAACAAAGGCATCACCGCAAAACCCAATGGTGCAGGGGGGGCTGGTGCCGCCGCCGAAGGCAGGCTGGGTGGCAGTCCCTGGGGTAATGGGGAAATCGGCCGACATCGTCTCTCCCGCCACGTGGACATTTCCTGCCGCGTCCACGGCGGGGATAAAACCGATTTCGTCCCCACTGCCGCCGAGATACGTGGAGTAAACGCGCGACGACGCTCCGGCTAGGTTGGTATCGATCTTGGTCACAAAGGCATCACCGCAAGCAACGCCGGTTGAAGTGCAACCGGCAGACCCGCCTCCGAAGGTGGGCTGGACAACCCCGGAAGTGGTGAAAAAGTCTGCCGAATCCGTCCCGCCGGTTACGTAGGCGTTCCCGGAGGAGTCCGCCGCAATACCAAACCCGAAGTCTTCGCCGCTGCCGCCGAGAAAGGTGGAGTAAAGGAGGTCAGTCGGGTCGGGCGTGGCGCCTGTGGGATCAGTCCTGATCTTGGCCACGAAAGCGTCTCCACAAAATGCATCGAGGTTCACACTACACGCCGTGCCCCCACCGCCGAAACTCGCTTGGAAAGCATTGACCGTGGGAAAATCCGTAGACTCAGTCGAGCCCGTGACGTAAGCATCGCCGGAAGCGTCGGTAGCAAGGAAAAAGCCACTATCGCGGGCGCTCCCGCCGAGGAAGGTGGAGTAAATGAGGTCAGTCGCGTCGGGCGCGGTGCCTGTGGGATCAGGTCTGATCTTGGCCACGAAAACGTCTCGGCCACCCCCAAAAGTTGTTTGGAATGCGCCCAGGGTCGTCGGAAAGTCAGTTGAACTCGTATCGCCTGAAACAATAGCGTCTCCTGAAGAATCGACAACAATGCCAACGCCTTGGTCGCCGCCGCTGCCACTGCCACCCAGATAAGTAGAATAAACCAATGCAGAGCCATCAGGAGCGAGCTTGGCCACGAAGGCGTCTCGGCCCCCGTTCAAGCTTGTCTGGAAGGCCCCTAAGGATAGGGGGAAATCGCTTGAACGAGTGTCGCCTGTCACGTATGCGCTTCCAGAGGAGTCAACAGCAATCCCAAAGGCTTGTTCTCGGTGACTTCCTCCAAGATAAGTCGTGTAAAGAAGGGCCGTTCCGTCAGCATTTATCTTACTTACGAAAGCATCACCGCAAAAGAACGGGGCATCCGAACACGACACGGGCGCCCCACCGAAAGTGGGTTGGGCCGGGGTTCCGGCAGGCGGAAAGTCAGTGGAAGTGGTGCCCCCCGACACGTACACAGCATCCACAACACCCCCCGAGGTGTGCACCGCGATACCCAACGCTCCGTCCGAGCCGCTGCCCCCCAGGTACGTTGAGAAATTCAGGAGAGGGTCAATGATAAGCGGCAGGCTCCGGTCGTATTGGGCAATCTCGAATGTGATTTGGTTCTTTGCAATGAGGATGTAACGACCGTCAACGGATTTGTGATTTTGGATTTGTGATTTTGGATTGACAGAAAAAGGCTGATAGACGACGGGCTTGCGAAAGCGCACTTCGCCACCGCCGGTCGAAATCACCAGGTCGCCAGTCCGGTCAATGGAGAGCTTCTCCGCCCCATCCAGAGCGAAGGTGATTGCTCGCGGGTCGGCGCCCGGCGCAACCACCCAGTCATATTCCAACTGCTGCTGATTGCCGTAGTAGACGAGGTCCACGCCGGGATAAACGTCCTTGTACTGCACCTTCCCGTAATTCGGAACGTTGGTCCGCCATTTCTGCGGGTCCTTGCCGATAAAATAATTCGACTTTGTGGGCAGCTCGTCGAGCCCCGTGACCTCCGCCGCGCGGTTCGCGCCGACAAGCTTCAAACGTACGACCGAAGGCGTTAGGGTTTCGGGATTCGGGGTTCGGTCTCCGGGGTTTCCATTTTTGACTTTTGACTTTTGACTTTCAACGTTTGACTTGCTCTTTACCAGACGCAGCACCGCCTCGTCGCCCGTCAGGAACAATGTATAGCCCGATCCACGAGAGAGAAATTTCACTCGCGAATCGGTTTGGCCTCGGTTCGCTTCGAATCGCAGCGGCAACTTGCCGAAGGTCTCGACCAAGCGGGCCTTCTCAGTGGATGGTGTTTGAGGACGGAGGTTTTTCTCGGATGCAGTCCGCGTCTGGCGCGATTCCGTGTTTCCATGAGAGGCAGGATTCTCAGCGCCTACGCCGAGATGGGTAATACCGAATAAGGCGCAAAGTGCTGCGCCCAAAGCGGCTCCCCTGATACACTTTTCAATCCTGAAAAGGCTCAGCCGCCCTTCTCGCATAAGGTCCCTCCCGTATTTCTATTAATCCCCTGTTATCAAGCTGTTAAAGCCACCCGGCGAATTCCATCCAAATAACATAACCCAACGTGGGAGTCAAGTGGAATCGCCCGCGGTAGTGGGCCAGTTTGGCAACTCGTGCTCCATTGACTTCTGTGGTCATTCCCGCGAAAGCGGGAATCTAAGCGGTGGACCCCCGCTTGCGCGGGGGTGACATACTGGAGGCATGCACGCGCATTCAAAGTGACCCACTACCCCGCCCGCACGAACCCTGAGACCCACGGTCGCACCACTCACCAAGAGCGGAGAGAACGGCGCGAGACGTGTAACCATGCGAAGAGCAACAATGAAGGGTACTCAACCCATTCAATGCGATGTTAAGCTGCATGAGGTCCAGCAAAGCGATTCGAAGAATCACGATTGAATATCGCGGCGGCCTCAGATACCGTCACGTCATTGGCCTCTCGCTGATCAGCAACTAGGGATCCGCATCATGCCGGGCGGGCCTTGATTGACGCGAGCCAGCGGAGACGAGCCCATTGCAGTCCTCGACGCGGCTAAGAGTCGCAGTCCGCGCGCCGGGACCAAGGGAGCATCGATCCCGTCATTCGATCTTGGCGGGATGCTTTCGGAACCAACATGCGCGATTTCCTGGGCGGGATTGCCATTATGGTGGGTCTCGGCTTTTCCGGTTGGGGACTGCTCTTCCTGTTCAGATTTCCAGAGCACGGTCAGGGCAAGGCGGCGCTTGTGGTGGGTGTTTGTGCCATTTTGATCGGAATCATTCTGATTTTTCCAGCCTCGCGAGATTCCGATTAACTGAACCCATCCCTCCCAACACGCAGGAGGCTCCCCAGCTTGACCTTGGCGGTCTGTGCCGCTGCTTACCACTCGGCGTTAATCCAACTGGGCGTTCTGTTCAGGCAGAGAATTCAGGAATGCTGCGATGGCAGTGCGGTCTTCGTCGGCGAGCCCTGTGAATTCGATTCCCACGCCTTTGCCGTCGTTCAACCACTTCACGACGCCGTCCACGTTGATCTTGGGAAGACGAGGCGGGTGCCCCAAAACCAGGGTCAGTTGGGTACCCACTGGAAAGGGTTTTTTGGTGTGCAGGGAAAGGCCAGTCTCGCTCACATCCGAGGTTTCGGCATAAAAGTAGGCGTCCTGGGCGCGAACGATCGCGTCCAGCGGGATCCGCACTCGGGGGTTTTGTCTCTGCTCTCTCGACACCGCAAGGCTTTTATAGCAGGAACGACCCCGTTAATTCCAGCCTAATCCAAAGCCCCCGCACAGTCCCCTAAGTGGCAGGCCTCAGTTGCCCGTCCCCTTCACGGAAGCGGCGCTGCCGAACTCTGCCCTGCAGCCCGCGGTCATAATAGTGAATCCCAGCGCGATTGCACTGGTAAAGAGAGAGAATCCGACTAACAGCGTAACCAAAGGGTTATCGAAGGCCGAAAATTGAAATTCTACGACTTGGCTGCCCGGACGTTGACCGCCCTCGGTCCCTTATCACCGCGTTCGAGCTCAAACTCGACAGCATCCCCTTCTTTCAGGTTGTCGAAGTTGAGGTCTTGCAGCCCTGTGCGGTGGAAGAATACTTCCTGACCCTCCGAAGACCGAATAAATCCAAAGCCGCGGTCACGAATGACTCGCTTGATTGAACCTTGCATCAGAATCCCCATTCTGCGCGCCGGGGAGGTCGATCTCGGCAGGTCATAGACCAAAACAGGCCGCCAGCGAAGAAACCCCTGCTACGCTTTCCCGCCACTCTACCAACACGCCGACTCAAAGTCAAAGTCAAGGGCTGCGCGGCTTGCTCTCAATCCGCCAACAGCCAGCGCACGCCACCGGCCCTGGATTCTGCCACTTGATTTCTGTCCAAAGTGATTCCCGGCGCTGCAGGCGGGCGAAATCCTCACCTGAGGGTGCTGAGTATTCCGCGGGAATAAACTCTACTAACGAAAGACGGTTTAACGACGCGGGTGGAGAAGCGAGATGCCTGGAGAGACATACGGCCGCGGTGCAGGGCGGCCGACTTGCTCAGCGAGCCGCCCCCGGAGGCACCGCCATTGGCAGGAAATTAGTATAGAACGGCGGCTTCACCCTTTTCGGCGATCATCTTGTTGAAAGCTTCTACGATCAGGTCGCGCCGTGCCAGCAGGCCCTTGAGTTCGGTGCCCGAAATTTGCTTATTCAAGGCCGTCTTGAGTTCGGGCTCGTTCAGGGCCTTGAGTTTTTCAAGCAGGTTTTTATCGCACATCACGAGGTTTCCGGGATTGCGCAGCTTCTTCCAGCTCCGGAAAGCGCGGCTGAAGTCCACGCGCCAGATTTTCCAATCCTTGGTAATGAGAACGTTGGTGAGGTTGGGATCGGTGTCGTAGACGAGTTCATCGAAGACTCGAATTTTGTACATCTGCTTGTTCCAGGCATCCGGGTCGGGCGAGTCCTGGTTCTTCTGCATGCGGTCGCCCTCGTCCATCATATAATCGGAAACCCACCAGCTTAGAGAACCCTTCATACCGTTCCACCGGCGTTCCACAGTGACAGGAATCATGTTGTCCAGCCCAACCAGCTTGGCCAGTTCGTACCCGGCAATGTTGTAATGATAAGAGTCCTTAAAATTATACTCGACGTGCCCGTCGGCGAACTGCATCTGGGGCTTCAATTCGTCAATTGTCTGGTAAAGGGCGTCGTGCGTGACAGTCCCGTCGCTCAGTGTCAGCTGCCAAGGTTCCGTCACCCCTTTGCGAGTATGTGTGCTCTTGGTAACTTTGGCATTGAGCAGAAACTCTTCTTTTTGTTGTCCCGACAGGCTATCACCGTTGTTGCCGGATGCTTCCTGGGCGGGGAGGAAACTCGCCGCTGCAAAGACAAACGCCGCCAAACCGGCCAACAGCCGAACTCGTTGGATTGCCATATTGACCTCTCCCTGATGCTGGAATTTTGAGCCTCGCTTATACGCTTCTCGCAAGCGAAAGTCAAGGGCTACGTGGCTCGGGCGCCTTAAAGGCCTCGGCAACTCTTTGGATTTCAAAGGCAAACCCTTGCAATCTCCAAGCGGTCAGATTAAAGTAGCCGCACGACCAGGGAGAGAATCCATCACGATGAAAATCCTAGGACACTATTTCCGCCGAGCGGTTGCCGTGCTCGCGTTCATAGCGGCGACCGCCTCAGCCGGGTCGGCGCCGCGCGTGGTCGCTATCGGTGACGTCCACGGCGCCTATCCCGAGTTTGTTTCAATCCTGCAGCGGACCGGCTTGGTCGACAACAATCTTAACTGGGCTGGCGGCAATGCCACATTTGTCCAGACCGGCGATATCCTGGACCGCGGAGCGCAATCGCGCAAGGCCCTCGATCTGCTGATGAGATTGGAAGCGCAGGCCGGGCAACAGAACGGAAAAGTCGTTGCCCTTCTCGGCAACCATGAGGTCATGGACATGGTCGGCGACTTGCGCTACGTCTCAGCCGGTGAATATCAGGCGTTCGCCACCAACCAGTCCGAAAAGGTCCGCGAGCAGGCTTACCTGGCTTACCAGAAATTCGTGTCCGAACGCGGCACGGACCCTTCCTCCCCGAAAGGGGAGTTGGACCGGGGAAAATGGATGGCGGAGCATCCTCCGGGTTTCTTCGAGTTGCGCGACGCCTACGGGCCGAAAGGCCAGTACGGGAGGTGGTTTCGCACCCACGAGGCCGTGGCGCAAATAGGGGACACAGTCTTCCTCCACGGCGGGCTGGATCCCGACCTGCATATTCGGAATATCGAAGAGATTAACAAGCACGTCCATACAGAATTATCGGACTTCGACTCACTCTGGAAATCTCTTTCGGATGAAAGGGCTATTTGGCCCTACATGACGCTGAACGAGGCGATTCGACAGCTGCAGGCCGAATTGAACGCGGCTCAGTCTGGCACGGGAGTGCTTGCCCCCAACGCGAAGGCGGATATTGTCAAGCTTCTCAGCGACCTCCCTCACTTTGTGAGCATGTCACCCAACGGTCCCCTTTGGTACCGAGGCCTGGCCCAGCAGCCGGAAGCTCCCCTGGAGAAAAAACTGAGCGAAATGCTGGCCAAGCTGAAAGTAAGCCATATCGTCATGGGACACACGGTCGTCTCTCGCGAGGGGATCACACCACGTTTCAGTGGCCAGGTCTTTCTCATTGATACCGGCATGCTCGCCTCCTACTTTCAGGGGCGCGCTTCAGCTTTAGAGATTCAAGACGGCCGCTTTAAGGCGCTCTATGCCAATGGCGATGAACAGGTGCTCCTAGGCTCCCAGGACGGCCAGAAGGCATCAAGGTCCGTCCAGAGCTCGGCAGACGGAAAACAAGAGCCATGATCGAACATATTGAAAAGGCTCTGAACCTGCGCCGCAGCGAATTCGTCCCGGCATCGCTTTTGTTCGCCTACCTGTTTTCAGCCATCGGCGCCTACATCATGGGGACGTCAGTGGGCGACGCCATGTTCTTGAATGTCTACCCGCAATCACTTCCCCAGGTGATCGTTGCGACGGCTATCGTGGTTGGTACCTTCGCTTCGATTTACATCCGGCTGTCCAACCGCGTGCGGCTGGAACTGCTGATGACCGGCGCGCTCGCCTTCTTCGCCCTGTCTTTCGGGCTGTTTTGGTGGATTACACACCTTCAGGTCAAATGGGTTTACGCGCTCATCTATGTCTGGGTTTATATGACGGGCGCCATGGCGCCGACCATCGGATGGACCATGGCCAACTTTGTCCTGACGACGCGCGAAGCCAGGCGCGTGTTCGGATTTATCGGAGCGGGCGCCGTTCTCGGAGCTCCTTGCGCCGCCTTTTTTACCGCAGCCATGATCCACGGGCGTCATGTGCGCCTGGAAACCATGCTGCTGGGAGTTGCCCTGTCCCTCGGGGTCTGCGCCGTTCTGGTGTTGTTGATCTTCAGACAGGCGCGTGAGCGCATGCTCGAGCTGAAGCGCGCAACTTCCACGGCCAAGAACATGCCCCGGAATTTCGGCCAAATCTGGACTTATATCCGCGGCTCACGCTATCTGCTGCTGATCACAGCACTCATCGCGATCGGGTGTGCCAGCACGACTATCATCGGCTACCAATTTAGGATGATCTCGAATGCCCATTTCGTCGGGGACAAGGCCGCCTTGGCCACTTTCTTCGCCCGCTTCAACGGGTTCATGGGTGTGGCGGCATTTCTGGTTCAGATGCTCGTCACGGGCCGCTTACTCCGGACCCTCGGCATTCGGATCACTATCTTCGTTCTGCCGTTTGTTTTTCTTGGGGGCAGCATGGGCGTCCTGCTAGCTCCGGTCCTCCTGAGCGCGGTTATTCTTAAGGGGAGCCACAGCCTGCTCCGCTTCTCGCTGGACAAGTCCACGGCGGAATTACTCTATTTGCCGGTTGCACCCCCGGAAATCAAAAGCCAGATCAAGTCTTTTATTGACGGTTTTATCTGGAGGTCCGCGGACGGCGTTGGGGGGCTCGTGTTGTGGCTCTTTGCCAACAAGCTCAATTTGGGTCCGGGTCGTATCAGTCTGGTGAATTTCGTCTTTCTGGGTGGCTGGATCGCCATCGCCTACGGCGTGCGGCGCGAGTATTTGAACGTGCTGCGGCGTGCCATCGAGCGCAAAACCCTCGACCCGGACCGGATTGCCACCGAGGTGCTGGATTCGACCACCACCGAGGTCCTGGCGATGAGTCTCGCGCGCGGCGGGGAGCAGGATGTGCTCTACGGTCTGAGCCTGTTCGAAGTCGGCCGCGAGCCGGGCACTCACCCTGCCCTGCGCGGCCTGTTGGAACACCCCTCGCCTGCCGTGCGACAACGCGCCCTGCGGCTGCTCAGCGATGCCGGCGACCGCAAGATCCAACCCCAGGTTGAAAAAATGCTGGGTGACGAATCTCCTGAGGTTCGCGCCGAGGCGCTCCACTATCTGGTCGTGCATACGGGCGCCGATCCGCTGATGCTGCTCTCGGCCGAAACGACTCTGCCGGATTACGTCGTCCAAGGTTCCGTCGTCACGTACCTCGTCCGCACTGGCCAGGCTGATAACTTGGCGGCTGGCCAGGTAATCTTTGAGGGCATGCTGGCTTGCACGGAGGTGGATGCCGTACCCTCGCGCGCCGAGGCGGCGCGAGTCTTGGGCGTGATCTCGCCGACCTCGAAACTTCAGGCACATCTGAGAGAGCTTCTTCACGACACCAATCCTGTCGTGCTCGAGCAAGCGCTATTGGCGGCGGGCAAAACGCGCAATCGCGACGTCCTTGCGCCGGTCATCGAAAAGCTCGGAAACCCCGGCCTGCTGGGTGCGGCGCGCGCCGCGCTGGCCGAGTACGCCGAACGCTCGGTCGGGACTCTTCAGGACTATTTGAATGATTCGACGGTCCCACTCTCCGTTCGCAAACAGATTCCCGGCGTGCTGGCCCGCATCGCCACGCCGGAAGCCGCCGCGGTGCTGACCAACAGCCTTCTTCAGAACGACCCGGGATTACGATTCGACCTGCTCAAAGCGCTGAACAAGATGCGCCGCTGGGAACCGGGGCTGGTTCCGCCCGACGAGCAGTTTGAGGATATGCTCAACGCGGAGTTGATGGGCTATTACCGCTCGTTTCAAATCCTGGCCGCCGTCGACCCTCAAGCAGGCGCGGAGCATCGGTCGCGTGAGCAGGAAAACATCTTGTGCCGGGCCCTGCGCGAGCGCATGAACCTGGAACTCGAGCGGATCTTCCGCCTTCTGGGATTGCTCTACCCGCCCCGTGATATTCACAACGCTTATGCCGGGCTCACCTCAGGACAGGCGCGCCTCCGGGCAAACTCTTTGGAAGTCCTGGAAAACCTGCTGCGCAGCGACCTTTACAAAATGCTGGTGTGCGCGCTCGACCCGGAATTGACTTTGCAGGATCGATTGCGTTTTGCCCAGCGCCTTTGCCATACCAGCGTCGGATCACGGGCGGAGGCCATCCGAATTCTGCTTCACTCGGAGGACCGCTGGCTTCGCGCCTGCGCGCTCCACGCGGTAGGTGAGATGCAACTGAAGGAATTGAACGAAGAGCTTCGCCGCGTGTCCCACGCGGGTGACGCCCTGCTTGAAGAAACGTGGAATTGGGCCAGCGCCCGCCTGGAGGCGAGCGCCTCGGCATAGCATAGGAGAACGGATGCTCACTCTTCTTGAAAAAGTCAGTCTCTTGCAAAAAGCTTCGATTTTTCAGGGGATCCCCACGGAAAGTCTGGCCCGTGTGGCCGCCGCCGCGCAGGAGGTCACCCTGGAACCGCGGCAGCCTCTTTATCGCGAGAGCGACAACCCCGACACGATGTTCTATCTATTGGAGGGGGAAGTTACGATCTTGCAGAACGGTCAGGAGAAGAAAAAACTCGGCCCTCACGAAGTCGCGGGATTGATGGCCGTCCTCGCCGGTGAACCCTATCCCATGTCAGCGGTGGCCACCAAGACCGTCCGGGCCTTGCGGATTGACCAGCAGGATTTCTACGATGTTATGGCAGAGGATTTCGACGTGACGCGCGGAATTCTGAAGGCACTGGTCGGCTTAGCGGCCGGAGAGGAATAAAACCACCCCGGCCGCCAACCTTAGCCGTAATACGGTTGAAACCTCACTGCAAACGCTTGTCAACTCGGGATGCTACGAAATCACCGCCTTCGTCCTTGCCGATGCAAATCAGGTCGTCGCCTTCCTTGATGTCGCTTTTTTCGATGTCGACGGCCTTCTTTCCTTCCGTCTTGGTGTACTTCGTATCCCCGTTGACCTTGATGGCTTTCTCGACATTCCCTTTGCGAACCGTCAGCGTGGAACCGTCTTCGCTGGTCCGAACCAGCACACCATGCCAACGAAGATCCTTGGCAGAAGCTTTACTGGGCGATACAGCGGCAACGAGCGCCGCAAACACGGCAACTAACACGAATACTGACACCTTTCTCATTCCTTCCTCCTGGTTAACGCGCCGGGGTGGCACGGAATATTTCATGACTATTCAACAACCGTGGTTGACTGAACGGGGCCTAGTATAGACCCAATCAGTGCAAGTGTAAAGGTACAAGCGGCCTCGGCTGGGGCCGCCTGTTTCACCCTTCTCTCCGCGTCTCAAACCCGCCGGCTCAGCTCCCTGCCGGGTTTTCGGACTGCACTCCGGCCTTGGCTCGCTGTTCGCGCAGGACAGCTTTGCGGCTCAGACGGATTTTGTTACCTTCAATCGAGATGACTTTAACCAGCAACTGGTCGCCTTCTTTCAGCTCATCGCGGATTTCGCGGATGCGGTGCTCCGCCACTTCGCTGATGTGCAGCAGGCCATCCGTGCCCGGGAAGATTTCGACAAAGGCGCCGAAATCCGCCAGACGAACTACCTTGCCCAGATAAGTCTTGCCGATTTCCGCTTCGGCCATCAAATCCTTGATCATTTTGATGGCTTTGTTGGCCGAGGTTTCATCCACGGCGGCCACGTTGACGCTTCCGTCGTCCTCGACGTCAATCTTGGCGCCCGTCTGCTCTACGATTCCCCGGATCACCTTGCCGCCCGGCCCGATCAACTCGCCGATCTTTTGCTTGTTGATCTTGAGCGTATAAATGTGCGGGGCGTAGGCGGAAATGCCGGCGCGCGCTTCGGGAAGCGTCTCCAGCATTTTGCCCAGCACGTGAAGGCGGCCGGCCTTGGCCTGGGCGAGCGCCTCCGCCATGATCTGAGGCGTAATGCCAAAAGTCTTGATGTCCATTTGCAGGGCCGTGATGCCGTCTTTGGTCCCTGCCACTTTGAAGTCCATATCGCCGTAATGATCTTCCGCGCCCGCGATGTCGGTCAGGATGGCGTACTGATCGCCTTCCTTGACGAGACCCATGGCGATTCCGGCCACCGGGGATTGGATCGGCACACCCGCATCCATCAGCGCCAGGCACCCGCCGCAAACCGTGGCCATGGAGGAAGAGCCGTTCGACTCCAGGATGTCCGAGACGACGCGGATCGTGTAAGGAAATTTCTCCTCGGCCGGTATCACTGAAGCGAGGGCGCGCTCGGCGAGTGCGCCGTGCCCGATCTCCCGGCGCCCCGGTCCGCGAACCATCTTGACTTCGCCGACGCTGAAGGGTGGGAAGTTGTAGTGCAGCATGAAGCGCTTGTACGATTCGCCTTCCAGCACATCCAGCCGCTGCTGGTCCACTCCCGTGCCGAGCGTGGCGGTCACCAGCGCCTGGGTTTCGCCGCGCGTGAACAGCGCCGAGCCGTGCGTGCGCGGCAACAAGCCGACTTCGCTCGTGATTTGCCTCACCTGGTCGAAGGCGCGGCTGTCCGGACGCCGCCGTTTCAGCACCACGTCGTCGCGGAAAAGCTTTTCCTGCAGCGCGTCGAAATAGTGTGAGACCTCGTGGCGCTTGGCCTCGTCGTCCTCGGGGTAACTCTCAATCAGGTCCTTCCGGAGTGCCGAGATCTTATTTTCGCTCGTCAGCTTGGGGACCTTGGAAGTGTCCATCGCCTCGTGCAGGGCGGCCTCCACCTTGCCTGCGATCTCGTTGTACAACACCTCGTCGCGGGCCGGCGGCGTAACCGAACGCTTCTGAATTCCCAGCTTTGCGTAAAGTTCCTTCAAAGCGGCGACGATCCTGCGAATTTCCCCGTGCGCGTACTGAATCGCGTCGCTCACGGTTTCCTCGGAGACTTCGCGCGCCAGGCCCTCGACCATCACGATGGCATCCGCGCTGCCTGCCACGATCAGGTTGAGCAGGCTGGTTTTAATTTCCGCGTAGGTGGGGTTGGTCACCAGTCTTCCGTCCACCAGTCCGACGCGCACGGCGGCCAGAGGCGCGTTAAAGGGGATATCCGAAAGGTAGAGCGCCGCGGTTCCGGCAACCAAACCGATCACGTCCGGGTTGTTGTCGGTGTCGGCCGAAAGCACCATGGCCATGACTTGCGTCTCGTCATGAAAACCTTCCGGAAACATCGGCCGGACCGGGCGGTCAATCAGCCGGCTGGTCAGGATTTCCTTTTCCGTGGGCCGCCCTTCGCGCTTGAAAAAGCCGCCGGGAATCTTGCCCGCGGCGTAGTTGTACTCGCGGTAGTCAACCGTCAAGGGAAAGAAGTCAATGCCCTTGCGCGGGTCACTGGTGCAGGCCGTGGCCAGAACCACCGTGTCACCGAAGCGAACATAAGCCGATCCGTTTGCCTGCTTGGCTACCTTGCCTACTTCAATCGATAACGTGCTTCCCCCCAGGGGAATACTCACTTGTTGCGTCATTTTTCCTCCAAACCTTGCATACACCCCGGTGCGTGTCGATGCGCTGGGCGCTCGCAAAGAGGCCGGCATCGCCCGTCGAGACGGGGTCGCATCCGTAAGTGGGATTCAGAATCCATCAATCTTCGAAAGGGGAGTTGAACTTCGGGGCGAGAAGGGTTCTGCCCCCCGAAGCCGGGTCCAGGCGGGAACAGCCCGCTAACAAAAAAACGACCCGCACCGGACAACCCAGGGGGTCGTTTCGTCTGCTTGGGATTTTGATTGCGAAAGTCCCTAAATGTCGGGTCACAACCGGGCTACTTGCGAATGCCCAGCCTCTCAATCACGCGCTGGTACCGCGCCGGATCCCGTTGCTTCAGATAGTCCAACAAACGCTTGCGTTTACTCACCATGATCAGTAATCCGCGCCGGGACGAATGGTCCTTGCGGTGGACGCGAAAGTGCTCGGTTAAGGTGGTAATGCGCTCGCTCAACAGCGCTACCTGAATTTCGGGCGACCCGGTATCGGTCGGGTGAACCCTGTAGTCATCCATCACTCTGGTCTTGGATTCCCCGGTCAAAGGCATCCGCCTGTCTCCTCGCTTCTCTCAACTTTTCCCTTTTATTTCGTCGGCCAGAATAGCACGTTCGGCCCTCTTTGGTAAAGGGTAAAAGATGCCCTGCCTCGCCCTGGTCTTAGCCAGCGGCGTCCCATACTGTGCTAAAATGCTGGCGCCCATCATCATCCTTAAAATGAGTCTCAAACTGTGAATCGCAAAGAGAATCGCAAATACCCCAGAGTGCCCGTTCGGTTCCCGGTCGAGTGCCGAGTGGGAGATAAAGACCTGCGCGCCCGTGCCGCCATCCTCAGCGGCGGCGGTATTTTTCTGGAAATGGAAACTCCGCCGCCCGAGGGCGCTGAAGCGTTGCTTCGATTCCGGCCGGCGAAGCACCTGCCCCATGTCAAAGCCAAAGCTCGGGTCTGTTATCACCTGCCCGGCCAGGGCGTGGCCTTGGAATTTACTGAAATCTCAGCCGAGGACCGGCACCTGATCCTCCGCTTGGTGGAACACAAAAAGGGCGACCGCCGCAAGTTCCCTCGCGTTCGCCTGGCTACGCAGGTCCAGTGCGAGGCCGCCGTGCTGCTCACTTATTCGAGAGATGTGAGCGCGGGGGGAATGTTCATCGAAACCAATACGCCTTTACCGACCGGGTCCATCCTGACATTGCGCTTCAATCTCGATGACGATAGCTCGGTCGTCGCCAAAGGCGTGGTGACTTACCAGGTCAGAAAATTTGGCATGGGCGTCCAGTTCATCGAGTTGGCGCCCGAGGACCGAAAACGCATCGAAGACTACGTCGGCCAGGGCAAAGTCCTCCCCGAACCGAAAAAAAGTCCCGCGCGAAAGAAGTGAATCGAATTTCGCAATCCTTCCTGCCTCGAAATCGCCATTACAGCCTTCCTTTTGAGGGCATCAGCACGATCTGCTCGGTGGTTGTGCGCGGCGGCTGAGTCAATGCCGCAAGGACCGCTTCCGCGATGTCTTCCGGCTGCATGAGAACGCTGCGATCGACGGGAAAATCAAATTCCCCGACCATGCGCGTGTCGGTCGGGCCGGGAATCACCGCCGTCACCCTCACTCGCTGCGGGCGCAGCTCTTCGGCAAGAACGCGCGTCAGCCCCAGCGCCCCGAACTTTGACGCTGCGTAAGCCGAGCACTTTGGAAATCCCCGCAGGCTTGCCGTGGAGAGAATATTGACCAGGTGAGGCGCGTGGCTGCGCGCGAACAACGGCAGCGCCGCGCGCGTGGTGAGAAAAATCGATGTCAGGTTGGTTTCGATATTCCTGCGCCAATCGTCGAGCGTGGTCTTGGTAAACGGCTTGTAGGTGAATACGCCGGCACTATTGACCAGTACGTCGAGCTTCCCGAAACGTTCGCGGACCTTGCGGAATAATCGCTCAACCGCAGCGGGGCGTGCGATGTCCGCAGCAATGGCCAGCGCGCCGCCGGGAATGCGGCTGGCTGCAGCGCGGAGAGTTTTGCGGTCACGCGCCGCCAAAACCACTCGGGCGCCTTCACGGCCACAGGCCTGCGCAATCGCGAGACCGATGCCGCGGCTTCCGCCCGTGACTAAAATTATTCTTTTGTCCAGTTTTCCCATGACCAGGCAAAGGTGGCAACACTTGGTCGAAAATCAGGAACTCACTTTCGCTAAATCGAGATGGCCGAAGGCAACCGCGCCCAACGGAGATACCCATTCATCATTCATCGTTCTCAATTCAGCGTTCCGGGTTTCTAGCCCCGGTCGCGAATCAACCGCAGAAACTCCGCGCGCGTCTGGTCGCAATCGCGGAACAGCCCCAGCATGGAAGAGGTGACCGCCACGGAATTTTGTTTTTCCACGCCGCGCATAATCATGCACAGGTGCTTGGCTTCGATCACCACCGCCACGCCCTGAGGCTTGATTTTTTGCATGATGGTTTCGGCAATCTGGGTCGTCAAGCGTTCCTGCACTTGCAGCCGCCGCGCGAAGACGTCCACGAGGCGGGGAATCTTGCTCAGCCCGATGACCTTATCGTTCGGGACGTAGGCCACGTGGCACTTCCCGAAAAAAGGCAGCAGGTGATGCTCGCAAACGCTGAAGATTTCAATGTCCTTGACGATCACCATCTCGTCGTAGCAAACCGAATAGAGCGCGCCGTTCAAAACTTTGTCCACGTCCTGATGGTAGCCCTGCGTCAGAAAGCGCAGGGATTGCGCAACTCGCATAGGGGTCTTAAGCAATCCTTCGCGCTCCGGATCGTCGCCCAGCTCGCGCAGGATTCCCTGCATCGCCCGTGCAATGGTGTCGGCCGCCGCGAGGTCTTCGACTCCGCCGGGAATCAACTCCGGATCCGAATTCGTCAATTTCATACTTTTCCCCTGACTCGGCTTTCGCCGTCCCTTTCACCGCCGTACTCGAAAAAGTTGGAATTGGTCTCTTCCAGCCGCACACGCTCGAGCCGCGCTGAGGGCCAGCGGTCTCGGACCGGCAGTTTTCCCTGAAGGAGATTGTAGATCCCCAAGCAGAGGTTTTCGGTCGTGGGAACCACAGTGCGAAAGTCTTCAACGTCCAGATTGAGATTCGTATGGTCGAACCGTTCCAGCACCTCGCGCTCGACCGTCGCGTCGAGCTCCCCCAGGTCATAAACCATGCCCGTCGCGGGATCGATTTCTCCGCCCACCGTCACGTCCAGGACGTAGTTGTGCCCGTGGCCATAAGGGTTGTCGCACTTGCCGTAGACGCGCCGGTTTTCTTCCGCCGACAAGGCGTCGTTGTGCAGCCGGTGCGCAGCCGAAAATCGGTAGCGGCGAGTCAGATAAACCATCAATCCCCAAAGTACTCGACGAAGAGGTCCGCGGTTTCGTACAATCTGATTCGATGCAGCTTGCCCAGTTTAAGTTTCGGCTTAAGCAGCTTCCAAATTTCAACTGCGATGTTTTCCGTGGTCGGAATTTTCGCGGCGAAGGCCGGAACTTCCTTGTTCAGAAATTTGTGGTCCATCAGGTCGAGCACTTCGGACTGAAGCAGTTTTTTCAGATCCTTCAGGTCCATCACCATGCCCGTCGTGCGGTCGACGTCGCCCCCGACCGTCACCTCCACCGTGTAGTTGTGCCCGTGGCCATTAGGATTATTGCACTTGCCGAAGATGCGGCGGTTCTCCTCCGCGCTCAATTCCGAATTGTGGTAGTAGTGCGAGGCGGAAAATTCCGCCCGGCGAGTCACATAAATCATTTTCGGTCCTTCCCTGCGGGCGCCTGAGGGTACTCGCGCCCTTTCCACCGAACGCTGCGCTTCCAGCAATGAGCGAGCGCGGAATTGACGAGCAGCATGCCGAACAATCCTGCGCCCAGAATCAGATAATTCGCCAGGCGCGGCTCAAAACCGAGGCGCTCGAGCGCTGCGCTGTAATTCCACTGCCGCCACAGGGCCGCTAGAAACAATCCCACTGCCGTAAGGGCCACAGCGGCGCTTCCATAACCCCACACCATCATCCCGCACAAAGCAAAGAACGCAAGCGGCAGCGCTGCTTCAAGCAGGATCAATTCCGCGAGCGTCCCGAGCATTCGGCCCAACTTTCCGCCGAAAAGCAGGTAGAGGTTTTTGGTCCACCCCTGCCACATGGCGGCAAAACTCGAATACATGCGCGTCTCGACCCATTCCGCGCCGGGCAGAAAAACCAATTTGCCGCCCGCGGCTTTGACTCGACGGGCGAGCGCGACGTCCTCGAGAATTTCCCCGCGCACGGCTTCGTGGCCACCCGCCCGCTCGTAAGCCTCCTGGCGAATCAGCAGGTATTGGCCGTTCGCTGCGGCCGCCGATGATTTCGGGTCAGAGACGTCCTCGAAGCGATAGAGCCGCGAAAGGTGAACGTAAACGAGCGGGATGACCGCCCTCTCCCACCAGGTGACGACCCGCTGCCCCGGCGAAACCGAAAGCAGGTCAGCGCGCTCGCTTTCCGCGCGCTCGAGGAGCGCTTCCAGGCTCCCAGGCCAGTGCTCCGTATCCGCGTCGGTGAAGAGGAGCCAGTCGCCCGAAGCCGCCCGCGCGCCCTCCGCTGCCGCGTGCGACTTTCCCGTCCAGCCTGCGGGCAACGTGTCAATCCGAATCACGCGAAGCGCCGGGATTTCGCCGCGCAACGATGCGAGGATCTCTCCTGTGCGGTCCCCTGACTGATCGTCCACGACGACCACTTCACGCACGCCCTGCTGCGACGCCACCGATCGCACCGCACGGGCGATGTTGGCTTCCTCATTGCGAGCCGGAATGATCACCGAAACCCGGCCCTGTGATTTTTCGGCCATTCAGCAGTTGGGCATTCCGGCAAAGCCAGCGGCCCGGCGTAAGTGAGGCCGCCTCATCGGAAGATGCACTCCTTGACGCAATACAATATTATAATAAACGGATTCGAGATGAGTAAATTCGCCCGTGCTTCCGTTGTCGTTCTCATTCTGCTGGGTGGCGTGGCGTTTTACTGGGGCCACCGCCGGAATGCGCAGCCTGGGATTCAGGTTGGCGACGTCGCCCCTGACTTCAATTTGCCGGGGCTTGACCGCAGCACGGTCAGGCTTGCCGATTATCGCGGGCAGGTTGTGGTCGTGAACTTCTGGGCCACCTGGTGCCCGCCGTGTGTTGAGGAAACGCCCAGTCTTGAGAAATTTTCAGCGGAAACAAAGCCGCTGGGCGTTACGGTCATTGGAGTGAGCGTGGATGAAGACGCGGCAGCGCTCGAGAAATTCGTCGGGGACTACCATCTGACCTTCCCCATCGCGCGCGATCCGGGAGGCAGCCTGGCCGCGCGTTTCGGCAGCTTCAAATTTCCTGAGACTTACATTCTCGATCGCAACGGCAGGGTCGCCGAAAAAATCGTCGGCGCCATCAATTGGCAGGACCCGCGCATGATCCAATTCGTCCGCAACCTCGCTCCTGCGGGCGGCGGGCCGGCGAAGTGACGGTGACGGCGGAGCGGATGCGACGGGCCTCGCGCGCAGTGCGTC
Source organism: uncultured Acidobacteriota bacterium (assembly GCA_964481715.1). Lineage (GTDB taxonomy): Bacteria > Acidobacteriota > Terriglobia > UBA7540 > UBA7540 > JAHEKS01. The sequence goes on from CAYZVR010000005.1 coordinate 28,682, forward strand.
AGCCGTGCGCGCGCCACGCAGGAGAAGAAGGCGTTACTAAGCCTTCGGTCCCATCTCGCTCAAGAGCATCCGCCACAGGCCGACGACATCCTCGATGACTTCCGATTCGGGAATGTTCAGCTTGAATTGCCGATTCGTCAAGCGCGCCTGATAAATCACGCCGGCTAGCGTGGCTGCGACCACCGATGTCATTTGCGCGTCAGCGCCGGCTCCGCTCTGAGTCGTCTGCTTTTTTGCCATAGAATCCTCACAGGTTAAATTGCACGTCGCGGCGATTCTAACACAGACTGTTTCACCAGTCGGCTCTTTGCACGCATAAAATCGCAGCCAGGGGTTCGACCGCCGGGGCGGAACCCGTCCCATTTGAATCCATTCTCACAAACCGCTATCCAATTGGACTAGTGGGCAGGGGCAAGCGGGCGCACGCGGCGGGCACCTGCCAGGAATCATCTGACCTCGACAAGGACGCCCGGCCTGAATGGGTTGAGCCCACCAGGGCCCCTCCGCCGCCCAGGAAAGAAATCTCACTCGCGGAAACATCAAGCGCGAGGAGGTGCTGTACAATCATCGGGGAGTCTCGCTCGTGGAGCACAAGGAACCCGGCCACGCATCCGCATCCCATGATGACGCTCACTCTGCGTCCGGCACGCAAGTGATGAAAGATCCCGTGTGCGGCATGGACGTTGAGCCCGAGACCGCCGCCGGTAGCACCGAATATCAGGGCACAACCTATTACTTCTGCAATCCCAGTTGTCTCGAGCGATTTCGCGCCGAGCCGGAAAAATTTCTCGCACCCTCTACGCCCCCTCCCGCCGCCGCCGTCGAGTACACCTGTCCGATGCACCCGGAAGTGCGCTCGCCAAAGCCTTCGTCCTGCCCGCAATGCGGTATGGCGCTCGAGCCTCTGACCTACGCGCGCGTGACTCTGACCGAATACGTCTGCCCGATGCATCCGGAAATCGTCCGCGACGAGCCCGGTGCTTGTCCCATCTGCGGCATGGCGCTCGAGCCGCGCGTGGCGGCGCTCGAAGAGGAAGCCAACCCCGAATACCAGGACATGGAGCGCCGGTTCAAGATTTCGCTCGCGCTGACGGCTCCCCTGCTGATTCTCGAGATGGCGGCGATGATCCCCGGTAGGCCACTCGCACAATTCATTCCGGATTCCATTCGCGCCTGGGTCGAGCTTGCCTTGGCAACCCCCGTGGTCCTTTGGGGCGGCTGGCCCTTTTTCGTACGCGGATGGGCCTCACTTGTGCACCGCAGCATGAATATGTTCACGCTGATCGCGATCGGCACGGGGACGGCGTATTTTTACAGCGTCGTCGCGACCATCGCCCCGCAAGTCTTTCCCGATTCGTTCCGCGGACCAAACGGCCACGTGGAGATTTACTTCGAAGCGGCGGCGGTTATCACGACGCTGGTTTTACTCGGGCAAGTGCTCGAGTTGCGCGCGCGTAGCCGCACTTCGAGCGCCATCAAAGCCCTGCTGGGGCTGGCACCGAAGACGGCGCGCATCGTGCGCGATGACGGCAGGGAGGAAGACATTCAACTCGACCGCGTCCAGCACGGCGACAAGCTGCGTGTGCGGCCCGGCGAAAAAGTTCCGGTGGACGGCGTGGTTCTCGAAGGCACAAGTTCCGTGGACGAATCCATGGTGACCGGCGAGCCGATTTCCGTCGAAAAGAAAGCCGGCGACAAGGTGACCGGTGGCACGGTAAACGGGACGGGCGGCTTTGTCATGACAGCCGAGCGCGTTGGCGCGGAGACGCTGCTCGCCCAAATCGTTCGCATGGTCGGCGAAGCGCAGCGCAGCCGCGCGCCCATTCAGCGTGTTGTGGACGTGGTGGCGTCCTATTTCGTGCCGGGAGTGGTGCTCGTCGCGATCTCCACGTTCATCGTCTGGGCGCTCGTCGGCCCGAGCCCGCGCCTGGCCTATGCCTTGTTGAACGCCGTCGCCGTGCTCATCATCGCCTGCCCTTGCGCGCTGGGACTCGCCACACCCATGTCCATCATGGTGGGCACGGGACGCGGGGCGCTCGCGGGCGTGCTCATCAAGAACGCCGAATCGCTCGAGGTGCTCGAGAAAGTGGACACGCTGGTTGTGGACAAGACCGGCACGCTCACCGAGGGGAAGCCCCGCCTTGCGGCAGTTCAGGCCATGCCGGGCTGGAACGGCATGGATGTGCTTCGCCTCGCCGCCAGCCTCGAGCGCGGCAGCGAGCATCCGCTCGCCGCAGCCATCGTCGCGGGCGCCGAGGAAAATGGCCTGCAACTTGCCGCGGCTGAAGATTTCCAATCGTTCACGGGCGAAGGCGTTACGGGCAAAGTGGACGGCCGCAGCGTGGCGCTCGGAAATTCCAAACTTTTCGAGAGGCTCGCCATCAGCCTGAGCGATCTCGGCGAGCAAGCCGAGAGCCTGCGCAGCGAAGGCCGGACGGCGATGTTCGTTTCAGTAGACGCGAAAGCCGCGGGCCTGGTGGCCGTCGCCGACCCCATCAAGCCGACGACCCTTGAGGCCATCAACCTTCTCCATGCGGACGGCGTGCGCATCGTCATGCTGACGGGCGACAGCCGCACGACGGCCGAAGCGGTTGCGCGCGAACTGGGCATTGATCACGTGGAAGCGGAAGTGTTGCCCGATCAAAAAGGCGAAGTCGTCAAGCGTTTGCAAAATGGCGGCCGCGTGGTAGCCATGGCCGGTGACGGGATCAACGACGCTCCCGCGCTCGCATTGGCGGAAGTCGGCATCGCCATGGGAACGGGCACCGACGTGGCCATGCAAAGCGCCGGTGTGACGCTTATCAAAGGCGACCTGCGCGGCATCGCGCGCGCGCGGCGTCTCTCCCGCGCTACCATGCGCAACATCCGCCAAAACCTTTTTTTCGCGCTCGTCTATAACGGCCTGGGAATTCCCCTCGCCGCCGGCGTGCTTTATCCATTTTTCGGTCTGCTGCTCAGCCCCATGATCGCCGCAACGGCCATGACCTTCAGTTCCGTATCGGTCATCTCGAACGCCTTGCGCCTGCGCAAGGTGGCGCTGTAGCGGCAGCGTCTCGCCGCCTGGTTTTTCTTTCCCGCCCTTCGCCCGGGTTCGCGGCGGGATTGGCGGGAAAGCTTTTCGCCGCTCCGAGCCGAACGAGATGGGCCGGGACGGGCCGCGCCTTCGGGTGAGGACGGCAGGACCGGCGCCGCGCGGTCGCGGGACCGCTCGGCGGTTCTTAGGTTTGTTTTCGGTTCGTTCCTGGTTCGTTCTTAGCTTCGTCTTTTGCTAAGTCCTTTCTTTTCAGCAAATCTCCAGCTTCGCTTTGTCAAAAACGCCCCTTAAACCCTTTGCGGCCCCCTGTACCGCGCCTGCTTCGCCGGGTCTTCGCCACGGGACGCAGTGCCGAGCCGCCAGTCCCGCCGGCTCGCTGGAACTAGTCTACTAATGTAGTCTACGCCCGGGAGCGCGATTTGTCAAAGCCCGCGAGGGTGGCCAATTTCGGCCCTGTGCGGCACTTCGCCCCGGCGCCTGTGATAACATAGCGTCTTCAAGGTTTCCCCCATGACGTTTCTGAAGACTCGCTATCATCTCACCCGACCCTTGAGCAACACAGACCTCGAACAATTCGGCCGGCTCTCGGCTGTCTACGGCATTCGCGCGCTGGCGATTGACGGAGACGATCTGGTCGTCGAGTACGACGCCTCGCGCATCCACGAAGCGGAAGTCCTTGCGGCGGTGCGCGGGTTCGGGTTGTCCGTCGCTCCTCGCCAGGAGATTCCTTCCGGGGCCTTTGATTACACCGGCGAGTTCAAAGATTTTGCCTGGCCGACCACCGGGGTGAGCCCGGCAAATCAAAATCAGAAATAGTCTTAGCTCGAGACCAGCCGCCTTGCACAGCCGCCTGCTGCGACAAATCCTTCGCACGATTGGATTCGTCAAACCGTTGTCCGCGCTTCGAACTTTTCTGTTAAGATGCCGGTTCTTCAAAGGAGCTGCGCAACGATGCATCGCAAAAACGCCGTCATTTTTCTGAGTGCAATCTTCCTGTTCGCCTCTTCCCTTCGCGGAGCGACCGACGCTCCTCCGGAGCCGCCGTCTCCTGAAACCGACGGAACGCTTCCATCGCTCACCGCCATCGCCGGGCAAGGCATGGTGGGTTCGCACGCGTACGATTTTCTGGAGGAACTGAGCGACGACATCGGCGCGCGCGTCACAGGCACGCCCTCGGCCGAGCGCGCCATCGAGTGGGGCGTGGCCAAGATGAAAGCCCTCGGCCTCGCAAACGTCCACACCGAAAAATTTCAGGTTACCCCCGGCTGGTCGCGCGTTTCCGCCAGTGCCGACCTGCTTTCGCCCGTCGAGCGCCGTTTGCAAGTGGACTCAATGGGCTGGGTGGGCTCGACACCCGCGGCCGGCGTCGAAGTGGAAATCGTCACCGTCAATAGCTACAACCTGGACGACGAAATCAAACAGAACGCTTCGCGCTGGGCGGGCAAAATTCTGCTGGCAGTTCACAAGGGCGAGCCGCCGAAAGACCGGATGTCGATCTACGTTAAATTTAACGAATTTCTCAAAGCTGCTTATACGGCGCACGCCGCCGCGGTGATCGGCGGCCAGGGCGGAAGCAAATCCGAAGGGATGCGGTTGACCCATACGGGCGCGATGGGCTTTGGCGATTTTTACGACATCCCGGTGGTCAGCATGGCAGCGGAAGATCAAGACCTGCTCGAACGCCTCGCCGGCCACGGAAAATCTTTGCGCCTGAAGTTGAACGTCCAGAATCGCGTCACGGACGGTCCGGTTGAATCCGCAAACGTGGTGGGCGAAATTCCGGGGACCGAGCA
>CAYZVR010000005.1:33518-35072 GCA_964481715.1 uncultured Acidobacteriota bacterium
AGATCGTGGTTGTCGGCGGGCACCTCGACTCGTGGGACCTGGCGGAAGGCTCGACCGATGACGGCACGGGCACGGCCAGCGTTCTCGGCGCGGCCGAAGCCATCGTCAAGAGCGGCGCAAAACCGCGGCGAACAATCCGCTTTGTGCTTTTCACCGGCGAAGAACAAGGCCTGCTCGGCTCATTGGCGTATGTCAAAGCTCACCAGGACGAAATGGCCAGCCACCTCGGCGACATCATTCTCGATTACGGTCAGGGGCCGGTGACCGCACTGAACCTGGGCGGGCACAAAGACCTGATTCCTGCCGTCAAGAAATTCACCGAGTCGGTGAAGGCGTTCGGCGATCTGAAGGTGGACGACAAGGTCGTTTTCGGGACCGATACCGGACCGTTCACGCTGGCGGGACTTGCGGGCATCAACCTCGAGCAGACCTCGCCCGAGTACAAGTACACGCACCACTCCTCGGCGGACACGCTGGACAAAGTCAAACCCGGCACGCTCATTCAGAACGCGACGCTCATGGCGCTTGCGGCCTTCTGGATTGCCGACCGGCCCGACCGCCTCGCGACGCCGTGGACGCCCGAGCAAACCGCCAGGATGCTGGTGGAAAAAAAGGAAGACAAGATGCTCAAGGCCTTCGGACTTTGGCCCTTCGGGAATCTTGGCGCCGAAGAAAAAGACAAAAAGCCTTCCGATCAATAGCCGGAAGGGTGCCGGGTTCGCTTTCGCAAATTCACTTTGCGATTTTCGAAGCGGCTTCCACGTCTGAAACGCCCAGAATGACGCTCGCCTTCCCCGAACCCTTGAGGATCGTCGCGTAGGCGTAACTCACGTTGATGTTGTGGTCGGCGAGCTTGCGGGTGAGTTTGCCGAGCGCGCCGGGCTTGTCGGAGAGCGGAACGTTCAGGACGTCGTGCTCGGTATACTTGAGACCGAGTTGATCGAAAATCTTGCGAGCCGTGTCTATGTTATTCACCACCAGCCGTACCGGCGCGACGCCGGCTTGTTCCGGCGCCATCAGCCCCAGGATATTCACGGCCTTTTCGGCGAGCTTGCTGCACAGCTCCGCGAGCGCCCCGCGCTTGTTTTCGAGCATCAAGGATAATTCTTTCGCAACCGCCACGCTGTGACCTCCTCCGGCTCAGCGCCGGACAATTTCTCTTACCCCGCAAGTCATTTGGAAAGCGCGAATGTACACGCATTTTGCCTTCCATGCAACAGGAGTCGCGGGTATATTGTGTCAGACCATGGAGAGACTCGCGAAGGACATTGAATTCTCACCGTTGCGCCGCCGCCTGCTCCGCATGCCCTTGGAACTCGGCGCAGCGGCTGCCGGGCTGGCGCTTTTAAGGCAAGACTCTTTCGCCGCGGCTCACCCACCCGTAAAGATCACGGCGGTTGAAACCTGGGTACTCAGTTGCGATTCGCTGTTCGTCGCGATCCGCACCGCTTCGTCCACCGGAAGCTGGTGCTCGCGGTCGAGCCCCACCCGCAGCGACTCACCCTCCACGTGCGGCATCACATAGAAGAGGAGCTTGTTCGCCTCTCCCGAGTC
>CAYZVR010000005.1:35082-38950 GCA_964481715.1 uncultured Acidobacteriota bacterium
CCGCACCGATCAAGGTATCACGGGCTACGGCGAAGCCAGCCCAATGAACGTGCGGGCGCTCGCGGCATTCATCAACGAGTCGCTCACGCCGCTGGTGGTCGGCCAGGACGCGCTCGACCGCGCTCGCCTGTGGGACCGCATGTTTTTCAATACTTACAAGCTGGGCGTTCAAGGGGCGCAGCCGGAAGCGATTGCGGCGATTGACATCGCGCTGTGGGACATTTTCGGCAAGGTTACAGGGCAAAGCCTCTCGCAACTTTTCGGCGGGCGGCGGCGCGACCGCGTTCGCATGTACGCAAGCATCGGAGGTGGCGCGGATACGACCCCCGCCGAAATGGCTCGCCGCGCTGCAAGCGCCGCCGAAGCCGGCCATACGATGGTCAAGATTCGAATGGACTGGGGCACGCGCCGCACCGACGCGAATCCCGCGCATGACTGGGCGGTGCTCAGCGAAGTTCGCAAAGCCCTCGGCGATAAAATCGAGTTGGGCTTTGACGCGAACAACGGCTTTTCCGTCCCGACCGCCATTCGGCTCGGCCGCCGCTTTCAGGACGAGCTCGGCGTCATTCACTACGAGGAGCCGGTCGCGCAGTACGATTACGCGGGCATCGCGCAGGTGGTTGCGGCACTCGACTTGCCCGTGGCCGCGGGCGAACATGAATACACCCGCTGGCAGTTCCGCGACCTGATCACGCAGGCGAACGCCGACATCCTTCAGCCGGACCTCGTCAAGTGCGCGGGCATCACGGAAGGCTTGCGCATCGCCGCGCTCGCCTCGACATACAACCGAATGCTCGTCCCGCATCAAACGCAGCCTGCAATCGGCACGGCGGCGAACCTTCACTTCACCGCTTGCTTTGCCCGCGAAGAACGCGCGCAGGAATACGACATCAACTCCAAGCGCGCCATTCTGAACCGCGTCATCCACCCGCCGCTCGAACAGAAGAACGGTTACCTGGATGTGCCCGACGGGCCGGGCCTCGGAATCGAAATAGATGAAGCGGAACTCCGCAAACTGCGCGTATCGGTCTGAGCCACTCGCGATGCCGGCCTTCGAAATCCCCTATGCCCGAACCCGTGCGCGACAAATCTCCGGCCCCTCTGCGATTTGGTCTGATCGCCGACGACCTGACGGGCGCCTGCGACGCGGGCGTGCAGTTTGCCCAGTGCGGATTCTCGACTTTGGTTCGCATCACCCCACGACGGCTCGAGCAGGAACCCTTCGGCCTGGTTGTCCTGACGACCAATAGCCGCAATGATGTGCCAGCAACCGCCGCCTCGAAGGTTCGAGAGGCCTGTCAGGCGTTGCTCGAGGAGAACCGCGAGGTCATCTACAAGAAGATGGACTCGACTCTGCGCGGCAATCTTGGATGTGAGTTAGAAGCCGCCATGGAAACGTGTGGGTTTTCTTTGGCACTTGTGGCCCCGGCTTTTCCGGCCATGGGACGGACTCTCGAAGGAGGGTCGCTCCGTGTGGCGGCTGCAGCCTCACCTCAGTTGGTTCATCTGCCGGAACTCTTGCGCCAACAATGCGTCCATCGAGTCGTGCACCTTGACCGCGCCGCATGGGCAACCGGTTCCAATGCCCTCGTCGAGCGTTTGGCACAGCTCTTGCCGGAGAAAACCATCGTCGTTCTGGATTCGGCAAGCGACGAAGACTTGGAGGTAATTGCGCGGGCCGGGATTCAACTTCAGGGGCGAGCACTTCTCGCCGGGTCGGCCGGCCTCGCTGCAGCAATGGCGAGGATTATGGCGGAACAATTCCAAAGGGTTCCTCTGCCCGCCGCAACACGAATCGCATCGAAATGCGTTTCAGGTTCGGTTGTCCTGGTGATGGGTTCCACACATCCTGTAACCGGGGCGCAGATCGATTTCCTGATTCGAAACGTGCGGGTCGCTCGCATCGAGCTTAGAGGAAATGCAAACCAGCAGGCCTTGGAGGCGATCAAAGACGGGCGGCATCTGCTGGTCATCCCCGAACCCGAGCACGACGATGAAAGTCCCCTCAAGGAATTTCTCAGCGTGCTCGAAAATCCCGCTGTTCGCGGCGTTACACTTTCGGGCGGAGACACAGCCTTCGGGATCTCGCGCGCGCTCGGGGCAAGCGGGATTAAACTGGAGCGTGAAGTTCTGCCGGGAATTCCGTTTGGACGTCTGATGGGCGGGCTTGCGGACGGGCTGGCGGTCGTCACCAAGGCGGGCGGATTCGGTGACGAAGACACACTGGCGGTCATTGCGGAATTTCTCTCCCGCCAGTCACGATCAACATGAACACCGATTCAAAAACCTTGCCGAGAATCGCCATCAGCATCGGTGACCCAGCCGGCATCGGCCCCGAGGTTGTCATCAAGGCCCTTGCCGACCCCGAAATCTCCTGCCTGGCTGGCTGGATTGTTGTCGGGGACGCTGCAGTCCTGAGTCAGGTCGAAGCGCAAACGGGCCTCGTCCCGGCCCAACTTGCCAACACGCGCGTCGTGGATCTCAGGCAACCTGATGCCGCTGTTCTGGTTCAAGGAAAGCTCAGTGCCGCCGCCGGCCGCGCAGCGCTCGAATACGTACGCGCCGCTACCCAACTGTGCCTCAACGGCGAAGCTGACGCGATGGTGACGGCGCCGGTCAACAAAGAAGCGGTGACGCTCGCCGGCGAGAAATTTACGGGGCACACCGAATTCATCGCCGCGCTTTGCGGAGTTTCGGAACCGCGCATGCTGCTCGTAAACGACCGCCTTAGGGTCGTGCACGTTTCCACGCACGTCGCGCTTCGCCAAGCCTGCGAACTCGATCCTGACAAAATCCTGCACACGATTGAACTTGGCCATCAGGCGGCGCAATGGCTGGGGATTGAGCGCCCTCGCATCGCCGTGTGCGGGCTCAACCCACACGCGGGCGAAAACGGACTGTTCGGCGAAGAAGACCGTGAATTCATTCTCCCCGCGGTGAAGTCGGCGCAGGCCGCCGGCATCCGGTGCGAAGGCCCCCTCCCTGCCGACACGCTATTTCTCAAAGCGGTCCGTGGCGAATACGATCTGGTCGTCGCGATGTACCACGACCAGGGACACGTACCGATGAAACTTCTGGACTTCGAGCACACGGTCAACGTTTCGCTCGGATTGCCGATTATTCGAACTTCCGTGGACCACGGCACGGCGTTCGATATTGCCGGCAAAAATCAGGCGGACCCTTCCAGCATGAAAGCGGCTCTCAAGCTGGCGGCCACGATGGCGGCTCGCCGGCGGCACAAGGCTCCTTGACGAGCCTTTGGGAGAAGTTCAAGCTTAAGAAGTCATGCCGACCAACGGACAAGTCCGCCTGGCCCCGTTTCATATCCTGGAGAGACCTGCGCCGAGCGTTCCGGGAATCGTCCAGCTCGAAAAGGAAATTCATCAGGCCCTTTCCGGGCTTGCCCTCCCTCCTGACCGTTTGCGCGGCAAGCGGATCGCCATTTCCGCCGGAAGCCGCGGCATCGCGAGCCTCGTGGAAATCGTGCGTGGCATCTGCGGCTGGCTAAAAGCTCAGGGCGCTGAGCCGTTCGTCTTCCCTGCCATGGGCAGCCACGGCGGCGCCACCGCCGAAGGCCAGCGGAAAGTTCTGGAGGATTACGGCCTCACGGCGGTAAGCGTTGGGGCTGAGATTCGCTCCTCCATGCAAACCGTTTCCCTGGGCCGCTCGCCGGAAGGTTTCGAAGTCTTCCTCGACGCAAACGCCTGGCAAGCCGACGGCGTCATTGTCATGAACCGTGTGAAGCCGCACACGGATTTTTCCGGAAAAATCGAGAGCGGACTGCTCAAAATGCTTGCGGTGGGCGCAGGAAAGGAAGAAGGCGCGCGCGAAACGCATCGCTCGGGCCGAGAGTTCGGCTTCGAGCGAG
>CAYZVR010000006.1:0-36613 GCA_964481715.1 uncultured Acidobacteriota bacterium
CGAGGCGCCCCCGTTATGACCACTTCGGTACCTCTCCGACAATCAAAGGCCGAAACTGGAAAATCGAAAATGAAATTCATTCAGGTGGCGAGTTTCGAATTTCGAGCTTCGACTTTCCCTTGTTTTCTGCGGCGAATTCGAAAAAATTCACGCAACACGGCTGCGCATTCCTCCTTCAGAACTCCGCACATCACCTCGACCTGATGGTTGAGTTTTGGGTGGTTGAGCACCTTGAGGACTGAGCCGCTCGCGCCGGCTTTCGGGTCGCTTGCGCCGTAGACCACCCGCCGGAGTCGAGCGTGGATGATCGCCCCAGCGCACATCGCACAAGGCTCAATTGTAACATACAGGCTGCACCCGTTCAGGCGGTAGTTCCCGAGCTTGCGCGCCGCGCGGCGGAGCGCCAGAATTTCCGCGTGCGCCGTAGGGTCGTGCAATCCGAGCGGGCGGTTGTGGGCGCGGGCGATCACCCGGCCGTCCTGAACCACGACCGCACCCACAGGCACTTCCTGCTTGCGGGCGCCAAGCAGCGCCTCGCGCAGCGCCGCGCGCATGAATTTCTCATTTTCATCGGTACCCTTCACGGCTCGAGTTGTTGCGCGCATCCATCTATCCTAGCACGCCACTGAGCAGTGCCTCATGGCCGGCCCCGGCGGTGAGCGCGGAAAGCGGCCACGCGGTCCTGTGCGCATTTTCGGTCGCTTGCGTCATGGCGCGCGGTGTACTAATCTCGTTACGTCCGAACAAGCGAGGAGGGCATACCGCCATGATCAACCGACGAAATTTCATTCGCGCTACGACTCTGGGCCTTGCCGCCACGGCCGCCGGCACGCGCTGGCCGGGCGCGCTTAAAGCCAATCCCCTGAACAAGCCTGTTGGAATCCAGCTTTACACCTTACGCGACCAGTTGAATAAAGACGTTCCCGGCACGATCAAGCAAGTGGCCGACATCGGCTACAAGGAAGTTGAGATTTATGACTTGTACGGCAAGACGGCGGCGGAGTTTGCAGCGATGCTCAAGGCGAATGGCTTGACTGCTCCCAGCGGCCATTACATGACCAAGCACATCAAGTCAGACTGGCAAAAGCACATTGACGACGCGAACACGCTGGGACTCAAGTACATGGTCAACGCCATCCTGGAGGAAGAAGAGCACCGGTCGCTGGACGATTACAAAAAGCTCCTGGAACTGTTCACGCATGCCGCCCAGCAGACCAAGAAAGCAGGCATTCAGTTCTGCTATCACAATCACAATTTCGAGTTTGTAAAATTCGGCGACACCACGGCTTACGATTTCCTGCTCAAAAACCTGGACGCGGACCTGGTGAAGATGGAAATGGATTGTTTTTGGGTGACGCACGCCGGTCAGGACCCCGTAGCGTATTTCACGAAGCACCCGGGGCGATTCCCGCTTCTGCATATCAAGGATCTAAAAGCCGGAAATCCCGACTCTCTCAAACTTGACGACCACCTGGGCTTGTTTGCCGAAGTGGGACACGGCACGATTGACTGGAAAAGGATTTTCGCCGCGGCACCGCAGGGTGGCGTGAAGCACTATTACGTGGAGCAGGACTATTGTGAGCGTCCTCCGATTGAGAGCGCTCGAATGAGTTACGAGTATTTGAAGAACTTGTAGGATTAGCCCTTGTTCCGGCCCTTTTCGGGTTCAGGGCTTTCTTTGGGCTTTGATTTTCTGTCGCTCGGTTTGAGGGCGGGGGCGATGACTTCCGGAAGCCTGGCGCGGAAGGCTTCCTCCGCCTCGTTGACGATATTGTCCTTGCTCTCCTGCAGCTTGAAAACCGCCATCTCCAGATTTTCCTTCGTTAGCGTGGTCAACTGCGCGGCGGAGTCTTCGGTGAGCCGTTCCGTGACGTATTGCAGTTTCGCCTGAACTTCTTCCATAGCTTTGTTCTGGTGAGTTTTCGTCACTTCTTCCAGCTCTTTCCGGTGCCGGTCGAGCAACGCCTCCAGTTCCTGCCCGAGTTTGTCCAGACGGCTTCCCGCCAGGCCTTCGAGCTGCTTTGAGAACGCTTCGGCAGATCTTCTACCGGCCTCCTCGATCATTTGAGCGTGGGTTTCGAGCTGAACTTTGGCCTGATCTTCCAGTTGCTTGAGGAAAACCGCCCCGGAGCCGACGTGCTTGTCCAACGCGTCGGAGGCTTCCCGGACTGCGTTCTCGATCGCGCTTTTGAATTGTGCCGTTGCTCGTTCGCCGGACTCCTCGGCATCTCTGTGGAGCCCATGAATTAGTTCTTCGCACTGTCTCTTGCCCAGCTCCTTCAAATGGTTCTCGAGTTCTTCGGCGCTCTTGTCCTGGAGGTCCTTAACGGATTTTTGGAGCTGATGCCGGAATTCCTCCAGGCCTGCTCCGGCCTCGGTGTTCATGGATTCTGCGGTATGAGTGGCCAGGTTCAGAAGTTGTCTCCGCGCGTCCTCAGCGAGTCCTTTCCAGGACGCCTTAAGATCATCCTTCAGCGCCTTGCCGGCTTCGAGGCCTTGTTCGTGGAAATCCTTCGCGATTAATCCTTTCAAATTGTCTGCGGCTTTGTGGAGGTGTTCGGAGGCTTCCAGAACCTCCCTGTCGCGGGACTCCTGCAGGTGGTCTTCGAAGTCACAGACCAATGATTCCGAGAGTTGGCTTAGCTGAGCCTCGATTTCTTTTCGCGAAGAGAGCAAGCGCTCTTCGATCGGCTGGAGCTTTTCCTCGAGCGCGCGAGTTGCCTGATCCTGCAACTGAGCAGCGGATTCCTGCAACGTGACTTGCGCCTGCGTGCCCACCTGACGGACAAGGCCGGAGAGTTGTTCCTGGAAAAGCCGCGCGTGCCCTTCTGCAATGGTCTCCGCTTGGCGGGTGAAGGTCTCGAGGCTTCCTTTCATCACTGCAGTGAGCTGAGCGATAGGAGGCAGCGCAGCGGGTGCAGGCTTGGAAGCAACTTCTATCTTCGCGGGTGTTGGAGCCGGGACAGGAGCAGCTTCAGCAGGAGGTGCCGCCGGCGGCGGTCTAGAAACGGGGGCGGCTACTCCGAGTTTCCCTCCGCTCGCCACAACGGGTGATCCTTCCTGCCAGTCTTCCGGCGGAAACGCGATGCCCCAGACATTTTTGTCTTCCGCGAGCTGGATTCCGACTTCGACGCTGTCCTGTGGGGAGCGCCGTTTGCCAAGCCAGACGACTTTTGCCTTGGCCGAAACACCCAGCGCGCGATTCTCAATGATCACTTCGTCGCCGAGGGTCAGTTGGTGAAGAGTAAGGAACTTCGCGCCGTGCTTGTTGATAACGGCTGTCCGCGTATCTTCTTTGAAGGAGAGCCCGTCCGAATCCTTTCCGGAAATCGAAATGGGGATTGCAATGTTGAGCCGCGTGCTTCGCCGCCCGCCTTTGCTCTGTGCTTCAGTTTTCCCTGTCGTGGTGGGAACGTCCATTCTGGCGTGATTATAGAAGAATAAGTAGGTTTCCTCAACCCGTTCAATTCCCGTACACCGACGCCCTTCAAGAGTTTTGCTGCGAGTTCAGGCGCCGGGAAAGAAACCCGAACCGAAGGAGGGAAAGGCTTTAAAAGCGATGAAAGTTCAGTGGTTCAAAGGAAGGAGTTGTCCCTTTTCGAGATGCCGGGTCACGGTTGCATGATGCGCGGCGCGAGGGTCGTGGGTGACCATGACGATGGTCTTCTTGAAGTCGCGGTTCAGACGGCTGAGGATGTCCAGAACTTCTTCCGCCGAGTGAGCGTCGAGGTCGCCGGTCGGCTCGTCAGCCACGAGGAGCGTCGGATCTGTCACAATGGCGCGCGCCATGGCCACCCGCTGTTCCTGCCCGCCGGAAAGCTGCCGCGGATAGTGCTTGACGCGGTCTTCCAAGCCCACCAGTTTCAGTGCCGTCAAAACGTGTTCCTTCCGTTCCTGCGGCGAAAGCTTGGTGAGCAATAAAGGCAACTCAACGTTTTCGTAAGCAGTCAGAACGGGGATCAGGTTGAAGGTCTGGAAAACGAAACCGACGTGCACGTTGCGCCAGGATGCCAGCTTGTCTTCGCTCAGCCCGGTGATGTTTTCGCCGAGCACCTGCACATCACCCTTTGAAGGCTGGTCAATACCCGCGATGATATTTAACAGAGTGGTTTTCCCCGACCCCGAGGGTCCCATGAGACATAGAAATTCACCTTCGGCGACTTCGATGCTGATATTCTCGAGAGCCGTCACGAGAATTTCGTCGCGGTGAAAGACTTTGTCGAGCCCTTTGATTTTCACAACTGGTTCCGCCATTCTCTGATCCTTTCGGCCGGCAGGATGTCCCGCCGGGAGCTTCAACCGGTTCTTACAGTGTTCAATGGGGGTCAGCTCTGGCCCTTGACCTTGACCCGCTGGCCCGAGCTCAGTCCTTCCAATCCTCCCGTGACCACGTTGTCGTTCGGCCCGACGCCTCCAACCACCTCCACACGGTCTCTGAGGTCGCGGCCGAGCTGGACTTCGCGCAACTGCGCGCGCGAGCCATCCACGACGAAGACGGAGGACTTGCCGTCTTTCTGCACCAGCGCACTGCGTGGGATGGAGAAAGTCTCGCTCGCCGCCGTCTTGGGCGCGTTGGGCGCCAGGAAAGAAACGTGCGCGTTCATTTCCGGCCGCAAGTAATCATCCGGATGAAGGATCTTGACCTTCACCTGGATCGTGGCCTTCTGGCGATCGGCCTCCGGTGAGATTTCTTCGACAACTCCCTTATAGATGCGGTCGGGATAGGCGTCCGCGGTTACGGCGCATTCCTGGCGGGGCGATATCTTGGGAAAGTCGTTCTGGTTGATGTCCAGTTCCACCTGGAGGTCGTCCAAATCCGCGAGCGACACCGCGGACGTCTTGACGCCGCCCGTGCCGCCGAGGTTCATGTTGCTGACCAGTTCTCCCATCTCGACGTTGCGTTCGAGCACGGTTCCCGCAACCGGCGCGCGGATCACTGTGGCATCGAGCAGCGTCTGCTGGTAATCAACATTGGCATGCGCCTGTGCCACCTGGGCGCGCGCATAGGCAATCTCTTCCGAGCGCGGGCCGATCTTTACCAAAGCATGGTTCTGCCGGGCGCTCGCCAGACGAGCCTTCGCCATGTCGTACTGAGCGGCGGCGTTGTCAAGCTGCGCGCGCGACACGATGTTCTGGTTGAATAAGTCACGAGTGCGCCCGACGGTGAGCTCGGCGTTTTTGAAATCCGCTTCGGCCTGCTCGACCGCGGCCTGCGCGGCGGCAATTTCCTGCGGGCGCGAGCCGGCCTCGAGCTGGGAGAGACGCGCTTGGGCGGCGGCCAGATCGGCCTGCGTCCGCGCGAGCTGGGCGCGGTACTCGCTGTCATCGAGGCGAACCAACACCTGTGCTGCCTTCACTTTGTCGCCCTTTTCGACGCCCACCCACGCCACTTTGCCCACTACCTTCGAGCTGACCTGAATGGTATGATGAGCAACGATATAGCCGCCTGCGGTCAGGGTGACCGGCCCCGTCGAGGCGCCCCCTTCGACGGATGGCCGCTGGACGGTCACTTCCGGAGCGTTCGCAAATACTCCCGAGACCGCCAGGCCCACTCCCACCACGACCACGAGAGCCGCACCGATAAATGCGACCGTGCCCCAGGGTGACTTCTTCTTCGGCTCAAGAGAGTCCTTGCGCGAACGATCGATCTGCAAGAAGCTCAGGTCTTGATCGCGGGTTTCGGAGGACGCCATTTCAGTCTCCACTTTCTGCTTCGCCGGACTTCCGCGCGACTTCAAACTGACCGCAGGGAAGTGACAATGTTTTCGTGAGCCGCACGCCACGCGGGGAAGAGACCTCCAAAGAAGCCCATCACGATGGAAAAAATCAGCCCCGCGACGAACAGGCCGGGCGTGACTTGAAAATTAAACGCCAGCTCGCTGAAGGTGGCGAAATTCGTTGTCCCGGTCGTTATGCCATTAACCGGCAGGGAAAGCACGCAGCCCGCCAGGCCGCCCAGCGCGGCGATCAGCACCGATTCGATGACGAAGGAGAGCATGATGCTCCCGCGCGAATAGCCCAGCACGCGAAGGGTTCCGATTTCCCTCGTTCGCCTTGCGACCGCGGCGTACATGGTGTTCATAGCGGCGAAGCAAGCGCCCACGGCCATCAGGACGGCGATGAAAATTCCGAAAGCCTTGATCGGCGCGGCCGTCTGGGTCTGGGTTTCGTAGTATTCGCGCTCGGTCACAGGCTTCAGGTGCAGGCGGCGGTCGTTCGAAACCTGATCGCGAAGGCGGCCGACGGCCGCGGCATCCGTGGCGCGCACGAAAACGTCGGAATAACTGTTGCGGTCGAAATCCTGCGACAGGTCGTTGACGTCCGCCCAGATTTCGGAGTTGTAGGCGGAATTTCCCGCCTCAAAAATTCCCACCACCGTCCAAAAACCCTTGGCGAATCTTAATTTATCGCCGAGGCCGCAATTCTGGAAGCGCTCGGAAATACGTTTGCTGACGATGACTTCGCGCAGGCCCGTCTGGAAAAAGCGCCCCTGAACGATTTTGAATTCCGGCCGCAGCGACGGCCCGCCGGGGCTGACGCCGCGGATGGTGACGTTTGAACCTTGCGCCTCGCCGCGCCGGGGAAGGTTGATCAGAACGATGACTTCCGGTGAAACCCACGGCTCGCCTTTGTCATCCTTGGCGATGCCGTCCAGATACTTGATCACCTGCAGCGCGTCACGGCTGACAAAGCTCACGGTTTCCGATTGCGATCCCTCGCGCATGATCATGACGTTCAGCGGGGTTCCGGTGCTTGAAAGCGACGATTGCAATCCCTGGGCGAGCGCCATCAAGACCACGAACACGGCCACCGTCAGCGTGATGCTGAATGCCGTCATGGCGGTCGTCGTGCGCCTCACCGCGAGATTGCGCAGGTTGTATTTGAAGGGTATGGCCATATCGTTTTCGCATTACCCGACGAATCGAAGAGCGTCAGCAATGCTGGTTCGTGACGCGCGCAGGGCCGGAAAGGCCGCGCTCAGGAGTCCCACCGCCGCTGCGATGCCGAGGCACAACGCGACCGTGCCGAGCGGCACTTCAAAACCTGAGAGGAAGCCCGCTTGGTTGGTCATGAATCCGACCGCCATGTAAAAACCGAACAGCGCGGCGAATCCCACCACAGCTCCAACGAAGGATGCGGCGAACCGCAGTGCCTTCACCCACCGACGTTCCGCCGTTCCAGCAAAGAGCGACCACACGCCGTACCCGGTAACCGAAGCGCCCACCACGCCGAAGAGCAGGCCCAGCATTTTGGCGCGGATGTAAGTTGCGTGGATGTAGGCATACGCCAGCTTGGCGCCAAACGCGCCCAGCGCGCCCCCAAGCATCGCAATGACCGCCGCCTCACCCGCCAGCAGAAGTAGAATCGTGTTGCGCTGGAAGCCCACCGTCTTCAAAACCGCCACTTCGCCCGTCCGCTCGCGGATGGACATCGCCATGGTGTTCCCGACGACAAAGAGAATCGTAAAGATGACCGCGGCAGAGACGGCTGTGAATAAGAGTTTGACGTTTCCCAGCATGGAAACAAAGCTGAGTTGAAAGGCTTCAACCGTTTCGGTCTTGGTTTCGAACGCGGTGTTGCGGAACATCGCATCAATCGCATCGGCCACGCGCGGAACGTCGGGCGGGGAAGCAACCTTGAGAGAAACGTTTCCGATTTGGCCGAAGCGGTTCATCGCTTCGTCCAGGTATTGGTAGTGGAAATAGAGCGCGCGCTCCTGGCGATCGTCTTCAGGGTCGGTGTATACAGCCCGGATGATGAGCTCAGGATTGAACGGATAGATCGTGCCCTTCAGAGTGATGCGGTCTCCAATTTTCCAATGATAGGTTTCAATCAGCTTTTGGCCGACCAATGCCGCCGTCCGCTCGGACTTCCATGCGGCCAGTTGGTCCGGCGGGATGCGATACGCGGCGTAAACTTTTTCAAATTCGTCAGTCTGGACCGCAAAGTTTGCGAAGAAATTACTGGCGTCAATGTATTGGCCGCCGAACCAGGAGACGCCCACCGCCGCCTCGACTCCCGGGACGGATTTGATCTTGTCGCGAGAGGATTCGGGGAGGCTCTGCGTGATGGAGGTGGCGCGATGAACAATCAGCGTGAGACTCGAGCTTCCTTTGTTTCTGTCCGTCCTGTACAAATTTGCGAGCACGGCCTGGAGTGTGCTCACCAGAAACATCGACACGGCGATGCTCAAGATGGTCAGCATGGTTCGCCGGCGATTGCGGAGTGCATTTTTCCAGATCAGGCGAATCAGATTCATAGCGATCACCCCTGCGATGGGTTCAATAACAATCTACGAGGCTCACGCCGGAATAGTTCGGCGTGCGTGTCACCACGCCCAGCCGGCTTGCTCGCGCGAAGATATCGCTCGCCGCGTCTTCGGCCTCTTCGAGGGAATCAAGTATGTCAAGAAGAATCCTAACATGAACCAACCGTTTAGTATAAATACCTTATTATGTGCTGCTTATGATTAGTTCTTAGGATCATGAAATTTTGGTTTTCCAACCTGACTTTTGGCCGTCAAACCGCATTCTGGCCGCAAAAGCGTCTCAGCCTGCGAAACGTAGCGCGTCTGCGATATTGGCCCGAGCGGCCTGCCAGGCGGACCATCCCGAGGCAGTAAGTCCGATGAGCAGCGACAGAACCACACAAAAAGTTAGAGCCGCAGGACTCATACGCAGGTCAGCCCATATCATCGGTCCGATCTTCGTGAGCGCCAACGCGTCGTAAAGGAGCTTTGCGCCACCGACGCCGATCAACGCGCCGAACATGGTGAGCGCAACAGACTCTCCCACGAACAACGTCATGATCTGGCCGCTGCGGAATCCGAGAGTGCGCAGGACGGCAGCTTCTGGAATCCGCTCACGGATGGACATGGCCATCGTATTGGCGACGATGAGCAGGATGGCAAAGGTCACGGCCGACCCGATGATAAGCACGAGCGCCCGCACGTTGCCGAGCATCGAGATGAATCCCAGCAGAAATGTACCTTCAGACTCGCTTTTCGTTTCGGCATCGGTGTTTCGGAACATCTTGTCGATGTCGGCGGCCACGCGAGGAGCGATCTCCGGCTTTTCGACGCGGATCCAGAATAGTCCCGTCACATTCGGCTGCCCCACCGATTCGTTCCAGAAGTCGTAGTGGAAATAGAACTGGTCCTCGGGACCGCCAGTGTAAATGCCGCGCAGCGTGAAATCCGCGGGCGAGCCGAAAGCGCTTCCGATGAGCGTAATCCGGTCACCAATCTTCCAACCGAACTTTTGGGCGATTTGCGTGCCAGCCACCGCGGCAGTCCGCTCGCGTTTGAAAGCGTCAAGCTGGTCTTGCGGGATGCGGGCCACATCCAGAACTTTGAAGATTTCTTGCGGATCGATGCCAAACGCCGCAAAGGTATTCTGGGTTTCCTTCCAGTAGCCGCCAACCCAGAGCATGGTGGAACACGCCGTGACGCCTGGCACCTGACGGATGCGTTCGCCGTAACGCATCGGCAGCGGCATGGTCAGGCCGACCGACCGGCGGACCATCAAGCGCGGACTCACGTCGACCCCGCGATAAGCCTCTCCCATGGCTGTATACACGACGGCGAGCGAAGACAGGAGAAACAGTGACACAGCTACGCCTGACCCTGTCAGGAATGCCCGGCGCTTATTGCGCATGATGTTCTTGAATAAGAGTCGCCACATAGCCGGATGCTCCTCTAAAAGTGAAGCTGTTGAGCCAATCCATCAAGTAAGTATTCTTAGCGAGCACCGTTATCGACGTTTTGTCCGCTTCTGATGCGTGAAATTCCGCGCGTGGGAGCGTTGATCAAACCATGGCTGCCACGGCCCGGGGCTCCCGCTATTTCTTGCCAAGCGATGTCTTTCAGCCAGTTTCGGCCTTCTTCCTGCACTCAATTGGTATTACGCAAGGGCCGTACTCTGCGGTTCCGTTTAAAGAGCCGAAGGCTGTGTATTATTAGTGCAGATAAAGGGCCACTGAAGGGGGATGGTAGTAGGATTTCTGCAGGCAGGGGTACCTAACCCACGAACCTGATGGCCCGTGCGATGTTGGCGCGAGACGCGCGATAGGCTGGAATCAGGGTACTCGCCAGGCTGATGAAGAGGGCGGCGATGAGCGTGGCTCCGACCGTGGCAGCGTCTACGCGAAGGTTCAATTGCATGGCGCCGCCGATGCGATAACGTGCCATCCAGACGCAGGCCACGCTGGCGAGGATGCACCCCAGCAGCGCGCCCGCCACCGCAATGGCAGCCGCTTCCGCCGTCAGCATTACGAGCAACTGGCTTACCCGAAAACCCAGGGCGCGCAGCACGGCGATTTCCGTTGTCCGCTCGCGGATGGACATGGCCATGGTGTTCGCCACAACCAGCATGACCGCGAACACTACGGCTCCCGTCACGATCAGCAGGATTTGCTTGACGTTTCCGAGCCACCCCAGAAAACTCAGAGCCACCTGTTTCACAGTTTGGGTCCGCGTTTCGACCGAAGAATTCCGAAACTGCTCGTCAATGGCTTTCATCACGAGAGGGACATCCTCAGCCGAGTCGGTTAGAACGTAAAAGTAACCCGCCTTGTTGGGCCGGCCCAGGGCTTCGTTCAGATAGGTCCAGTGAAACGCCAGGAAGCCTTCATCTCCGGGCGAAGTGTAGACTCCGCGAAAGACCAGGTCGACGGGCACGTTCAGATAATTCGGGCTGCTCACGTGAACGTGGTCACCGATTTTCCACCCGTACTTCTCGGCCACCTTGCGTCCTGCAATCATCGCATCCTGTTCGCCGATGAAAACCCGGCGCTGCTCGTCGGGAATTTTCCAATCAGAAAATATCCGAAAGATTTTTTCAGGATCACACGCCAGGGTGGGGATGATGTTGTCTTGGTTTTTGTATCGGGCGTCAAACCAGAAAATCGGCGAAACGGCCGAAACCCCGCGGACGCTCTCGATCCGCGCCCGGTAACTGACCGGCATGGGATTGGTTATGGAAACCCGGTTGGCGACCATCAGGACCAAGTGCGTGCGGTCGAGCCCGGGCGGCTCGTTCAAGTACCGATATGTGGAAAAAAAGATCGCCAGCAGGAAGACCGAGACGCAGACGCTTCCGACGGTGAGGATCGTCCTCCGCCGGTTCCGCAGAACATTTTTGATGACGAGCCGGAAGTGACTCATGATTCCGTTGCCGTTTTGAAAGCCTCCAAGGTCTCGCCCCCTCTGGTCCGGTCAAAGGCTGAAGCGGTTATCACTTGACTAACTGAGGAAACGCCGTAACCCGGAGCTTGGCTGCGCCGTACGGAATCAACGTAAGCGTTTCCAGGGGCTCGGAACTCTCGACCGGACTCTGCGGCAACGGGCCCGCCGAGCCCTCGACCAGTTTCCACGCCGGAATGCGGCGGCCTTTGACACGGAGCTCGATAGGAGCACCATCGGATGAAAAGGGATATTCTCCCATGGGCTTTTCATTTGCCTGAACGGATTGCTCGGGGTGATCTGGATCAAACACCAGTCCGTAATTCCAGGGCGTTGTGGGAGCGACTTCCCAATCCGCCGCCGGCGCGGGTGCCGGATGTGACATCCCTTTACCGATCTTATTCCACTTCTCGCCGATCTTCAGAGAAAACAGAAGGGGACCGCGTTCCACGGCCAGAGAATTGTGGTACCAGCGGGACGCGCGAATCCGCATCGGAAAGGTCAAAACGACCTGGTCTCCTTTTTGCCATTCGCGATCGAGGGTGAAAAATTCGCCCGCCCGCACCCCATCCTTCTGCGCTCCGTTCACGGTGACAGCCGTACCTTCGGCCCAGGCCGGGATTCTCAATTGCAGCGGAAAGGCAACCGACTGAGCTGGGTTCACGGCAAATCGAATCTCTCCTCGGAATGGATACTCGGTCTCTTCCTTGATCGTCACCGCAACGCCGCCTTTGACTGACGTATTCACCTGGTTTGGCCCGTAGGCCACCGCGGCAAGCCCGCCCTCCGGCGTGGCCATCCACAGGCTGGCCACAAACTTTGGCCAACCCTGGTGCATGTTGGCGGTGCAGCACCCGAAATTAGGTTCTAATCCGAAGACGTTGGACTCCGGCCCGTTGGTGGTCCAACCCCTTTTCTCGAGGGTGCTCATCACCTGGTTGGGTTGCTGGTCATACTGATGAGCCCACATGTCTTTGGAAAATGTGCCCGGCAGGGCATTGAAGGCGATCCTCTCCAGGCGGTCTCCATACGCGGGGTCGCCGAGAATGCTGATCATCTCTTCCAGCGAAAACTGCGCCTCTACAACCGAGCAAAGTTCTGTTCCCTGTGAGGGATCTTTCCCGGCCAGATGTTCGTCGCAACTGAACATGCCGTTCGGCAGCAAGTGGTACTTGTCCAACTCGTTCAACTGCTGCGCCGCGGCTTTCCGGTCCGATTCGTCGCGAGAGACGACCGACCACACCGCCGAAGTCTTTAACGCCATTGCGTTGTTGACGCCGTGGGCGCTGAGAGACAAGTCTTCGTCGCCGGATTTCCAGGCCTTGCGCATGTCTTCACGGTTAATTTTGTTCGTAAACTTGAAGTCCGCAAACTGGCCTTTCCAGTCGTGACCCTGTTTCTGAAGCACGCGGGCAAGATCCAGCAGCGCTTCGTCGCCGGTGCGATTGTAAAGCCACAGCACGCTGACGACTTCATCCGCCCAGCGGAATTTTCCCCAGGAATACAGGGATTGCTCTTTCAGGTGGGCGGCCTGGAAATGGAGGTAGCGGGTCATTAACGGGATCACGCGGGGGTCGCCGGTCGCTTCCTGATATTGAGTGAGCGCCTTGAGCATCACCATGTTCGGCCACCAGTCCGTGCCGAGGGATTTCAAGACAACCTGCCGCCGCTCCGTGGTTTCCTTACCTGTCGTTCCGTTCACGGTAACGATCTCCAATTCGCCCACCAGACGAAGATAGTCAGGATCCCCATCCTTGTGGCCTGTTCCGCGTTCAAGGTTGCCGGAAAATCGGCAATACCTCTGGTGGACTTTGGACGTCTTGAACTCGACGTGATTTTTGTCCCGGCTGCCGATGGTAATCAAATAACTCAAGATGGTATCGGATTCTTCCTCAACGTCGAAAATATCAATTTGCCCTTTCAACTTCCCATTATCCTCGTGGAATAAGAGCGAGTCTTGAGGACCCAGAAAGTGAAACTCCCTGTTCTTCTCAGGGCCGATAGACCCGTCGTTCCGCTGATGCGCCAGCGTCCAGCCAACCCACTTTTCAGTCTTGGCGATCAGCTTGGGGTCGTTCAACAGATAGGCGAGGGGAACGAGACCGTCCATGAAATACGGGCCGCGCTCCCAGCTTTCCCCCGTGCCTCCCAGCCAGCCGCTGTCGGGCCCCACGTCCGGCCAGAATTCATCCAAATGCCCGGTCAGTCCGTCCGCCTGAATTTGCAACTGGCGTCGCAGCCAGCCTTCCGGTTTGATCGCGGTGAGGGGCAGAGGATCGAACGCGTTTGGCTGCAAGGGCGCGCGGTTTTTCACCGCTTCGAGGCTTGACTGCTGCTTGTCCGGCGTGCTGGCTTGCGGGGTCGGCGTTGAGGAAGTGACGAACAGGCTGCAGACAAAAAACAATGAGCAAACCGCCAACGTTTTTTTCATCCCTTTAGCTCCTTCGGATTGACGTCGCCAAGTGCCGAATCCGTTTCGAACTTTGACGATCCCGGCCGAATTTTCGCTCCACGCTTGGGAGCAGTCCGCATCAGGCAGGACACAATCGCTCTGCCTCTTCATTTAGCAGTCGAAAACTTGTAGATCGTCGTCTGGTGGTAAATCGCGCCGGGCTTGAGCTCGGTGCTCGGAAAAGTTGGGTGATTCGGTGAATCGGGGAAATGCTGGGTCTCTAGACAAAACGCAGAACGTTGCCCGTAAACCATATCGCCTTTCCCGTGGATGGTGCCGTCCAGGAAATTGCCGCTGTAAAACTGCAACCCGGGCTCGGTGGTTAGGACCTCCAGCACGCGGCCAGAGCCCGGCTCGACGACCCGCGCAGCCAGCTCCAAGCCGCTGCCTTTCCGGGTCAGAACAAAGTTGTGGTCGTATCCTCTTCCGAACTTCAACTGCTCGTTTTCCTCATTGATGCGCGCTCCGATAGCGGTTGGCTTCCGAAAGTCGAACGGCGTGCCTTCGACTTTGCGAAGCTCCCCGGTCGGAATCAACGTGGAGTCGATGGGCGTGAAGCGGTCAGCGTTGATCATCATCAGGTGCTTGAGGATGTCTCCGTTGCCCTGACCAGCCAGGTTGAAATAGGTGTGATTGGTGAGATTCAGTACCGTATCCTTGTCGGTGGTTGCGGTGTATTCAATTTTTAGCTCGTTTGCGTCGGTCAGGGTGTAGATGACCTTGACGGTGAGGTTTCCGGGGTAGCCTTCTTCACCATCCTTGCTTTGGTACGTCAGTTCGAGCGCGGCGGGAGCTTGCTTGAGCTCTTGAGCGCTCCAGATCCGCTTGTCGAAACCCTTCAAGCCTCCGTGGAGGCTGTTGGGGCCGTTGTTCACGGGAACCGAATAAACTTTTCCATCCAAAGTGAACTGGCCCTTGGCGATGCGATTGCCATAGCGGCCAATGAGTGCGCCGAAGTATGGGTCGCTACCGTACTGCTCTGCGTGGTCGAACCCAAGTATGACGTCCCCCATCTTTCCGTTCCGATCAGGGACCATGATTGAAACGACACGGCCGCCATAATTGGTGATCGCGACCTGCATGCCGTGAGTGTTCGTCAGCGTGTAGAGATCAACCGCTTGTCCTTCATTCATTTTTCCGAATGTGCTCCTTTTGATGCCTGAGCTGGCCCCTTGTGCCAAGGCGGTAGATGACAACAGGATGCTAATTGCAAGTGCCCCCGCATATGAGAACCGCATTAATCGCGCCATTTTCTGTCCCCCTGCTCTAATCGGTCATTGCGCTGCCCCTTGGTTCATTTGTTCACGGACCATGAGGATCACGGGGATTTTTCATGCCCCACGCGAGTTCGCTTTGCAGCGGTTGGCCGCTGATAGCGCCTCTAGTCACAAGGGGAATCGACGTTCAATATATCAAGAGTTCGGACTTTACCCCTAATTCCTAATATCTCGCGCGGAGTCAAAAAGCTTTGAACGAGGCCGGTTCCCGAATGCTTCTTGACAAGCATTCCGCCCTGCGTTATACGGGCATCGTATACAGATTCGTATACTAACACGGGGCGCCTTCACAAGCGAAATGATGAGGCATTCCCAGCGCGCCTCACAGGTGTCAATTAGCCGTTTTGAGCCTTAAATACGCCTGCGGCTGCGCGCAAGCAACAGCACTTCATGTATTCACGGCGCATCACAGCGAAGTGTCTCTCGAACCCAATCCGGACCCGATCCAGCCTTGACACTTGGGAGTCTTCCGTGAGATCGACCACACGCAGTTATGGATGGCCGTGTAATCGTATTCTCCGAAAGGCCGTTCTCTTTTGCATCGGACTAATCTGCGCGCTCCCGATGCCGCCGGCGGGTACAGCCCGCCTCGCAGAAGAGGGCCCCCCCGAACTGAGCGACACGCTGCGGCGCATCTTTGCGTCTGAGGAATTTTCGGTTCACCCATACGGTCCGATTCAATGGCTTGCCGATGGCCAGGCGTACACCACCTTGGAGTCTGCTACTTCCCGGGATGATGCGAAGGACGTTGTTCGTTATGACACTGCCTCCAGCGAGCGACGAGTGCTCGTCTCGGCATCTCAACTCATCCCGCCCGGAGACAAGGCCCCGCTTAATATCGAAGATTACTCGTGGTCGAAAGATACGACCCGGCTCCTGATCTTTACCAAGTCGGTTCGCGTTTGGCGGGAAAAGACTCGTGGTGATTACTGGGTGCTGGATCTCGCGACGGGAATGCTGCGAAAACTGGGAGGCGATGCCGGACCTTCGTCGTTAATGTTCGCCACCTTCTCGCCCGACGGCTCACGCGTCGCCTACGTTCGGGACGAAGACCTTTATGTACAGGATTTGAAAACCGGAAATATCACCCAACTTACGAGGCGTGGGTCCGAGACTGTCATCAACGGCACGTCGGACTGGGTCAATGAAGAGGAGTTCTTCATACGGAATGGCTACCGATGGAGTCCCGACGGCAAGCGCATCGCTTATTGGCAGTTTGACACCAGCGGCGTCCGGGATTTCCCGCTGATGTACAGCACCGGCGGCCTGCATCTGGTCGTCACTCAAATTCCTTATCCGGAGTTCGGTGTCTATCCCACGATTCAGCACATTCCTTATCCGCAGCCAGGCACTGCAAATTCATCAGTGCGCGTCGGAGTGGTAAGCGCGAACGGGGGGCCTACCCGATGGATGGACGTTCCCGGCAGTGCCCGTGACAACTACATCGCGCGCATGGAATGGGCCGGGAATTCCGGCGAGCTGGTGCTCGAACATCTCAACCGGCTGCAAAATACGAACGATGCTTTGCTGGCCGACGCCGGCACGGGAGCTGTAAAGCTATTATTCCACGATCAAGACAGCGCGTGGGTGGATGTTGTGGATGAACTTCACTGGCTGCCAGGCGAGAACGAGTTGCTCTGGCTCAGCGAGCGCGATGGGTGGCGCCATGCATACGCGATTTCACGCCAGAGTGGCGAGGCTCGTCTAATCACCCGCGGCGCGTTCGACGCGATCGAAATCGAACATGCAGATCCCGAAGGCCAATGGCTCTACTACATCGCGTCGCCCGATAATGCCGCTGAGCGGTATCTTTACCGCACGCGCCTGGACGGCACGGGAACCACCGAGCGCCTCACACCTGAAAATTCCAAGGGAACCCATTCATATCAGATCTCTCCGGATTGCCAGTGGACAATCCATACCTACTCGACCTTTGATACGCCTCCGGTTACCGATCTTGTGCGATTGCCGGAACATTCCGTGGAGAGGGTGCTTGAGACAAACGCGCAAGTGCGGCAGAAGGTGGAAGAGTTAAAGCCCGGACCAACCGAATTCTTTCGTCTCGACATCGGGGGAGGAATGACGCTCGACGGCTGGATGATTCGTCCGCGGAATTTCGATTCATCCAAAAAATACCCTCTTCTGGTTTATGTTTACGGCGAACCTGCGGATCAGACTGTACTGAATGCTTGGAATGATCACCTGACACTTTTCCATTATGCGATGGCCGACGAGGGATATCTCATCGCCAGCGTCGATAACCGCGGAACGCCAGCGCCCCGCGGCCGCGCCTGGCGCAAAGTGGTTTATGGATCGGTCGGTGTCCTTTCGTCGCAGGAACAGGCCGCGGCGCTCGAAGAGCTCGAGCGGACGCGTCCTTATATCGACTCGGCCCGCGTCGCCGTCTGGGGGAAGAGCGGAGGTGGATCCAATACTCTCAATCTGATGTTCCGCTATCCCGACCTGTACAAATTGGGTATGGCTGTAGCTCCTGTTCCCGACCAGAGGCTTTACGACACTATTTATCAAGAAAGGTACATGGGCTTGCCGCAGGACAACTCAGAGGGCTACCGCGCCGGCTCGCCCATCAATTTTGCCGAAGGGTTGCGGGGACGACTTTTGATTGTCCACGGCTCGGGCGACGACAACGTGCATTACCAGGGGACCGAACTCCTGCTGAATCGTCTGATTGAGCTCGGAAAGCAAGTTGACTTCATGGAATATCCAAACCGAACGCACAGTCTGGCCGAAGGCAAAGGGACAGAACTTCATCTCCATTCCATGCTGGCGCGATATCTGGAGGAGCACTTGCCGCCCGGGCCACGCGGCGAGTGAAAAGCCTTTCCCTGACCCTCAACAGGCCCATCAAACGAGAAGTCGTGGCATGGAGGAGTAAAATGCTTTCACGGCACGCAAGGCAATTCATGAGATACATCCGGCATCGTCATCCATTAATTCCCGGACTACTTCTTCTGGCTTGCGTACTTCTTGGGCCACGTGCCGTGAGTCAGTCTCTCCCCGCCGCTCCAGGCGCGAAGGTGTCCGATCTCACACCCAAGCCGGGGTTTTTCACTGAGCCTTCGTCCGCCGTCAATTCTCACAACCCGCAGCAAGTTGTGGTGGCTTACCAAGACAACGCGCATATCGCATATTCGCTCGACGCCGGCGAGCATTGGCAAAATGCTTCGGGAGTCGAGCCTCCCGACTATCGAGTTTCCGGTGATGTTTCCGTTACCTTCGATAAGCACGGCCACGCGGTCCTGTGCTACATGGCATTCGATAAGCTGGGCACTTTCAACTATTGGGCGCACAACGCAACGCGGAACGGCCTTTTCGTTCGCAGGTCGCTGGACGGCGGAAAGACTTGGGAACGCGATCACATCGCAATCATCGAACATTCGACGGAGCCCGGTATCCCCTGGGAGGACAAGCCTTATATTGTTGCGGATGACTCTGACGGGCCTTACGCCGGTAACCTCTACGTCGGGTGGACGCGATGGACGATCGAGGACTCCCAGATCCTGCTTTCGCGGTCGGCAGACGACGGCAAGACCTGGTCTGAGCCGCTAGAGGTCAACAAGGTTCGCGGGTTGCCTCGGGACGACAGCGGCGCACTGGAAGGATTTTCGGGCGCAGTGGGTCCGGACAGCACGTTATACGTCGTCTGGGCGGATGCCGATCACGTCATCTTTACTTTTTCGAAAGACGGCGGGCGCAGCTTCGAGACACCCCGAGGCATCATCCCCATCGCGCCTGCCATGTTTCATGTTCAGGCGGTTTCGCGCGCCAATGGTTTCCCCGTTATCGCGATTGATCCCGGCACTGGGCGGCTCTATGTGGTATGGAGCGACTATCGCAACGGCGATGTTGATGTGTTCTGTTCCACCTCCGAAGACAACGGGCTTACGTGGACAACAGCCGTGCGCGTGAACTCCGACCCGGTTCACGACGGCGCCGACCAATTCTTTCCCTGGCTGGCAGTTGATCCGGTCAGCGGGGCGGCCTGCATTATTTTCTACGATCGTCGCGGTGACCCCAGCAACCGGCAAACGACCGTCACCCTCGCG
The DNA here is from genome assembly GCA_964481715.1 of uncultured Acidobacteriota bacterium. GTDB lineage: Bacteria > Acidobacteriota > Terriglobia > UBA7540 > UBA7540 > JAHEKS01. The sequence goes on from CAYZVR010000006.1 coordinate 18,979, forward strand.
CGCTCGACCGACAGCGGAAAGTCCTTCATCAATTACGCGTGGACCAAAGAACCATTCGATCCTCGGGAAGTGTTTATGGGAGATTACACGGGCATCGCGGTGTGGGACGGCCGCGTGTATGGCGCCTGGACCGAAAAGCCGCCGATGCCGAAGTCGGACGATACGGTGGTTCGAGTCGGCGTCGCGGATTTCAAAGCATCGCCGGGTGAGGAATCCCACCAGCGGACATTGACGCGAGGAGGGAATTGAATGCAGAACATGATCCGTGTCCGCACAATGTTGAGCGTGATTTCGGTTTTGACCTCCTTGACACCCGCTTATGCGCAGGGCACTCGGGCAGACTACGAGCGAGCCCAGAAATTTGTCGGCGGAAATGTAGAGAAGCTCGTTCGCGTGGCTGACATCAAACCGCACTGGGTGGAGGAAAGCGACCGGTTCTGGTATCGCAAGCCGGGTCCCGACAAGGAATTCCTGATCGTAGATGCCGCCAAGAATACGCGCGGCCCCGCGTTTGATCATGAAAAGTTGTCCAGCGTCCTCTCAAAGGAATCCGGTAAGGAATTTCATGCGAACCGCCTGCCTTTCGACGAGTTTGAGTTCGCCAACAAGGGTGCGGCCATTCGATTCGTTGCCGAGGAGCAGCGATGGACTTGCGATCTATCAACGTACCAGTGTGAGAAAGAGAAAGTTCCGCCTTTTTGGGAAAACGTTTCGCCGGACGGCAAGTGGGCGGCGTTTGTGGATCATTACAACCTTTTCCTGCGAACTGTTTCCACCGGGACTGTCGTGCAACTTACGCGCGACGGCGAAAAATCCTGGGACTACGCGACCCCGCTGCCTTCCTCGGACCTGATGGTCAAGCAAGGAACCGAGGACGTCAAACAACCCGCCGCGGTTTTTTGGTCACCGGATTCGAGCAAGCTGGTCACTTACCGGATTGATTCGCGCCACGCGGGACGATTCACCACGATTCAATTTGCGCCTCCCGACCAGCTTCGCCCGAAAGCCTACAACTACGTTTACCCCCTTCCCGGCGAGGTGCTACCTGAAGCGCAGCCCGTCATCTTTGACGTCCAATCGGGCCATCGCGTCGAAGTACAGACCGAGCCGCTCCAGATCTATTTTCAGGACGGGCCGGACTTCACCTGGTTCAAAGACAACAAGAGGTTTCACTACATGTTTCGCTCGCGCGGGCAGAAGCGCGCCGAATTTCGCGTGGTGGATGCTGAGTCGGGCAAGCAACGCGTTGTTGTGGGCGAGGAATCCGATACCTACGTCGACCCGGGCGAAAACGACGCGGAAATCATCAAAGACGGCGCTGAGATTTTGTGGACGTCCGAACGCGATGGCTGGAACCATATCTACCTTTACGACGGGCAGGCGGGTCAACTCGAAAACCAGGTCACCAAGGGATCCTGGGTTGTTCGCCACATTGAACATGTGGATGAGAAAAATCGGCAGGTCTATTTTCTCGCATCGGGGCGAGAGGCGGGCGAGGACCCTTATCTGACTCATCTATACAAAATCAAATTCGATGGCACAGGTATACAATTGCTGACACGGGAGGATGCCGACCACACGGTCAGCGTCTCGCCGAATGGGCAGTATTTCGTCGACAACTTTTCACGTGCTGATCTACCAGGTGAATCGCACCTGCGTCGGACCTCGGACGGGTCCACGGTCCAGACTCTGGAAAAAACAGATGTCGCGGCCCTGGAGAAAATGGGCTGGAAACCTCCGGAGCCGTTCAAGGGAAAAGCCGCGGATGGACAGACTGACACTTACGGGTTGATCTGGCGCCCTTCAAATTTCGACGCGACGAAAAAGTATCCCGTCATCGAACAGATTTACACGGGACCTCAGGGCTTTTTCGTCCCCAAGACCTTCGGCTCCGCAATTTCCGGACGCCATGGCCTTCAGGCGGTCGCGGAGCTGGGCTTCATTGTCGTGATGGTTGATGGAAGAGGAACGACGGGGCGCTCTCGGGCATTTCACGAGTACTCGTATCGGAACCTGGGAGGAGTGTTTGACGACCACGTCGCGCTGATTCGGCAGATGGGCGCCCGTTATCCTTTCATGGACCTGGACCGTGTGGGCATTTACGGAACCTCGGCCGGCGGATACGCTGCCGCGCACTCCATGCTGGTCCATCCGGAGTTCTACAAAGTCTGCGTTTCAATCTCCGGTGACCACGACGCGCGTCTCGACAAGGCGTGGTGGAACGAGCTGTATCAGGGGTATCCCATGGGGGAGGATTACGAAGCGCAGTCCAATATGTCGCTGGCCGACCGGTTGCAGGGCCATCTCCTGCTTGTGCACGGCGACGTGGATCACAACGTGAATCCCGTGGAGACCATGCGATTTGCGGATGCGCTGATGAAGGCCAACAAGAATTTTGACATGCTGCTTGTGCCCAACATGTTTCACGGCGAGGATCGAAACCTTTATCTGGTCCGGCGCCGCTGGGACTATTTCGTTGAACACCTCCTGGGAGTCACGCCTCCCGGGGATTTTGAAATCAAGGTGGAGGAAAGCGAGGCCTCTATGGAACCCTGAATTCATCGAGTGGGGCTAAGGGAAACTCCTTGACAAGCGTTCGACCGGGAGGTAGCTTGTTTTCGTCAATGTATACAATATCGTATATCGATGGAAAGAACTGAGGACAGGCGGGTTCCTGTAGGTTTTCGCGGCCTCTCTACCCGATTGACGATGAAGAGGTTTGTGGCTCTCCAAACCGCAACTCCGACTTCAAGGAAATGACAACAAAGTTCAAGAATTACTTATTCGTGACGTTGACCTGGACGGCCCTGGCAAGCCCCAGGTGTGTCAAGGCACAACCATCTTCCTTCCTATTGCAAAATGAAATCCTGAGTGCTCGATTTGACACACGTGGTTTGCAGGCGATCGACGATCAGGGACTCCACAGGACAGTTCGTTTGATTGAGGCTGAATTCTCGATAACGCTTGATGGGCGTGAAATACGGAGTCGGGGATTGAAGCCGCCTAAAGTACAGCAGAAATCTGCATCGCTCAGTTACACATTTGAATCTGCTCCGTATCGGATCCAGGTGATCTACGAATTGAAGCCTGGCTGGCACTTTGTAAGCAAACGTCTGGTGATCTCAACTGACGGGTCGAAGCAGAGCTTTCGGGTCAACCGCGTTCAGGTCCTGGGTGGAAACTTGGCCGAGCCAATAGCTGATGTCTACGTTCCCCAAAGTCCGTGGATTCGTGCTGGAACTAGTGTAAAGGATTACGGAGTTTTCTTCAGGTTGCAAGACCGCACGGGAATCTTCATGCTTATTCAGAACCCTTTTCTTTCAGTCAGCCGAAATGGCCAGGCTTTCGGTATTTCCTATTCCCCGGAGATGGACTGGAAGACGGGAGACGGCCGTTTTGAGTCGGACAGGGGGTGCATTGGAACTTACCGGCTGACCGGCGAAATGGTTCCGGTTGAAATGGTCCTGGAATGGAATTGGAGGGCACGAGGAGCTGAGGGCAATGAAGCAACCGAAGACCAGGCTGAAATCGCAGCGTTCATGGATTGCGTCCGGGCGTTTGTGCTGCCTCATCCCGAACGAACTGTAAAGATCAATGTCGGCTGGACAGAAAATGATTATCAAATTGATGCGTCCACTGAGCAGGGAAGGGAAGAGTATAGAAGAATTATTGATCGAGCGGCGGAACTTGGGTGCGAGCACCTCTTATATGCGCCGAGTAATACATCCCTGGCTCTGACCCAGAATGATACAGACAGCTGGCACTGGGAGCACGTGCTCTGGCTTGGGCTGGGGCAGAAAATTCGAAGGGGCGAGTGGGACCCTGTGGCGAGCCCCATCCCACCGTCGGTCAGCGAAATGCTGGATTACGCCCGAACCAAGCACGTCAAGCTGGTCGCCTACGTCTATCCCGTCCTTCCTTTTTCACAGAATCCGAGCTGGCTGGTCGGCAAAGACAAGGATGCCGCTAACCTGGGTTTCCGAAGCCTCCAGGACTGGTTGATCAAAAACCTTCTGAATTTCTATCGCAGGACAGGAATCGGCGGTTATGCTTTCGACTACACTTTCCTGAATCTTCCGGGAACCAGCGAGTACGAGCAGTGGTGGGGATGGCGCCGGGTAATGGAGTCCCTGCGCCGGGCGGAACCGGATATGGTCATCGACGGCCGCCAGGCTTACCAGCTTTATGGTCCCTGGATCTGGCTTGCAGGATCGTATCCGCATCCTACTTCCACCGACGAGCAGCCCGAGAGTTTCAAGCCGTTTCCGGATCTTCACTTTGATCGCGTTTCGGCCGATCGGGAACGCTACACCGCGTATCGGTACCGGATTCGAGATTACTCTCCCCCCGAACTGATGCCCGGCTACATCACGCATCAAACGCCACGCAACGACGATGCCGGCAAGTTGGTTTCTGAACCGTTTCGGCGCAGGGACTGGGATTATCTCGGCTGGCGATATTCGCTGATTTCGTCAATTGCCGTGGGAGGCTTGAATAACGTCGTTGACATGATTCCCGCACGCGATCCGGAAGAATTCAAAAACTTTTCACAGGAAGAGATCGCCTTTTTCCGACGCTGGCTCCAATGGACGGATCAAAACCGCAAGTATCTCCTCAACACGCGATTCATTATCGGTCAGCCGGCCGTCGGGCGAGTGGATGGAACCTCGGCGCTCGTGGACGACCGCGGCACCATCTTTCTTTTCAATCCGAATGGCGGGGAATTGACGGCAGAATTCAACCTTGATCAATCGATCGGACTCAGCGGGAAAGGAGAGTTTGTTCTGACCGAGGTTTATCCCCACGAAGGGCGGCGTGTAGGAAAACCCGGTGCTGGACGGTGGACATACGGTGACCGAGTGTCCCTCTCGATGGCGGGTGCGAGTGCGCTGGCACTGAAGGTAGATCCCGCCGAGCCGTCCTTATCAGAACCGCAGGTTTTCAACGTGATGGGGTCGGCGAATTGGTCGGCCGGAATATTATCTTTGACGGGAGTCCGCGGCGAAATCGGTACCACAACCGACGCCTTGGTCCTCTTGCCCGATGGACAGAAAACCGAGGGGGCAACCGTCAACGGTCAACGCTTTCATTTCCACCAATCGGAGAATCGGGTTACTATTCCCATTCGATTTGAGGGTGAACAGTTCAGCGCCATGCAACAGGTGGGGTCGTTTGATCCCCGGTTTGCGGGAGGAACTTTCACGTCGCATTTCAGTATACCCGGAAGGATTTTCGAGCAGCTCCGGGCGCGCGGGAAAGCCTGGCCGATCCCCTGGACTGAGGATGACTTGAAGACGACTTGGCTGGCTCCCCAAAGATTGCTGCTGTTTGTTCAAATCGCCGAGCCGGACGACCAAATGAATGTCAACCTTCGGTTAGATGGAAAGCCGGTGGACCTGAAGAAGGCTTACGCTTCCGTACGCCCTCATCCTCCAAGCTTCGTGGGCTTTTACGCGGATGTGAGCGAGCTTGAAGCGGGCCGCGATTACCAAGTGCAACTTGATTTGCCCGCGCTCCGGCTGGGCCAGTTCCAGGGGCTGTTTTTCGAGAACGTGGAGCCCGAGTACACCGACCACGTTAAACAATGAATTCTTCCACGGGTGCAATGATTCGGGCCAGGTAATAGAGCAAGAAACAAGGGCAGGCTAATCGGACATGTGTCTGCGCCCCCTCCGTTGCTGCGGGCGGCAACGAGGAAACGCATTTCATGTGACTGGAGAATTGATGGCACCAAAACGGTCCTCAATGGGCCAGGACAAGTTTGTAATCGGCATTGATTACGGAACCGAGTCGGGACGAGTGGTGGTCGTGCGCGTTCGCGATGGTGCGCTGGTAGCAAGCGAGATCGTTCCTTACCCGGACGGGGTCCTTGATGAAAGGCTTCCGGGTGGCCCCAAGCTTGAGCCAGACTGGGCCTTGCAAAACCCTCGTGATTACCTGCTGGTGGTTGAGAAGGGGGTTCCGAAAGCGTTGAAGTCGGCGGGGGTCAAGGCCGATGACGTAATCGGGCTGGGTACGGATTTCACAGCTTCGAGCCCGCTTCCCGCCGCGAGCGACGGGACTCCTCTCTGCTTCCTGCCGCAGTTCCGCAAGCACCCTCACGCCTGGGTCAAACTGTGGAAGCATCACGCGGCGCAGCCGGAAGCGAATCGCATCAACGAAATCGGGCGGGAGAGGGACGAGGACTTTATTCGCATTTATGGCGGGAAATATTCCTCCGAGTGGTTCTTCTCGAAGCTTTTGCAAGTCGTCAATGAAGCGCCCGCAATCTATAAGGCCACCGAACGCTTCATTGAAGCGGCGGACTGGATCGTTTGGCAGCTTACCGGCAATGAAAAACGCAACACCTGCACGGCGGGTTACAAAGGGATGTGGGTAAAGGGGAAAGGGTTTCCTTCTTCGGAATTCTTCCGCGCACTGCACCCTTCGATGGAAAATGTGATCGGAACGAAAGTGCCGGAAACTTATTATCCTCTCGGAGTGCGCGCCGGCGGACTGACGCCACAGTGGGCGAAAAAGACGGGCCTCAATGAAGGAACGCCGGTATCAATTGGAAACGTGGACGCGCACGTCGCGGTTCCAGCGTGCACGGTGGCCGAACCCGGCTCGCTCGTCATGATCATGGGCACATCCATCTGTCACATGCTGCTCGGGATCGAAAAGCAGATGGTCGAGGGGATGTGCGGGACTGTTGAAGACGGCATTGTTCCGGGCTTCTGGGGGTTTGAAGCCGGGCAGTCGGCAGTGGGTGACATCTTCGCGTGGTTTTTCGAAAACGGCGTGCCGGACACCATCCATCGCCAGGCGCGTAAAGAAAAGAAGCCGTTCTTGAGCGTGCTCGAGAAGCGCGCCGCGGCGCTCAAGCCGGGTGAATCGGGGCTGGTGGCGCTCGACTGGTGGAACGGCAACCGATCGATCCTGGTGGACGTGGACTTGACGGGCATTGTGCTCGGCATGACGCTTGCGACGCGGGCTGATGACATCTATCGCGCTCTCATGGAGGCCACTGCCTTCGGCACGCGCACCATCGTCGAGGCTTTCGATTCCAAAGGTGTTCGAGTGGATCATTTGGTCGCCTGCGGCGGCTTGCCGGAAAAGAATCACCTCCTGATGCAGATTTACGCCGACGTGACGGGCCGCGACATCAAGCTTGCCGATCCGCTTCAAACTTGCTCGGCGCTGGGCTCGGCGATGCACGGCGCGGTTGCGGCGGGAAAAGCTGCCGGCGGGTACGACACCATTTACGAAGCCGCCCGGCACATGGCGAAAGTCCAAAAGCTCACTTACAAGCCGCACCGGGAGGCGCACGAGATCTACAACCGGCTCTTCAAGGAATATCAGACGCTGCACGATTATTTCGGCCGTGGCTCGAACGACATCATGAAACGCCTGAAGGCTATGCAGCGAGAGCATCGCGCGGGGTAGGCACCTGGCTATCGCGGTCAGCGTCGTAAGAAGACACCCAAGGGGTCTGTATTCATGACATCGCTGGAACAACTTTGCAGGGAAGTTTGGGAAGCGAACCTGGGCATTTACCGCGGCGGCCTGGTGACGATGCACAGCGGCAACGCCAGCGGAATTGACCGCAAGCGCGGCCTGGTGGTCATTAAGCCGAGCGGCATGGACTACGAAAAGCTCAGGCCTGCCGACATGACGGTGACAGACCTCGAAGGCCGCAAGGTGAAAGGGAAATGGCGGCCATCGGTGGATTTGCCTCACCACCTTTACATTTACAAGCACCGCCCGGAGATCGGAGGAATCGTTCACACGCATTCCAATTACGCGACGAGCTTTGCTCTGCTTGGGCGGCCGATTCCTGCGTACCTGACGGCGATTGCCGACGAATTTGGCGACGAGATCCCCTGCGCTCCTTACACGGATAATCTGGGCGATCATATCGGCGAGGGGATGCTGAAATGTATGGGCAACGCGCCCGCGGTTCTCCTGGCACATCACGGAGTCTTTGCGTTCGGCGCGACGCCCAAGGCGGCGCTTAAGGCCGCCGTGATGCTCGAAGACGTCGCCAAAACGTGCCACCTCGCGATGCTCCTGGGAAAGCCTCAGCCGCTTCCACAGGAAGAAGTGCGCAAGTGGTACGAGCGCTACCACACGACTTACGGCCAAAAGGGAAAGGCTTAGATCGTGCGGACGACGGGGGCCAAATCTTGCGGTGCGGTGGAGTTTGGTTCAGAGCCGCAGGACCGTATATTTAGTGGAAGATATTCAGGAGGGATTTAACATGCCTGCCACAACTTTTGGAGTCATTGTGGGTAACCGGGGATTTTTCCCCGACGTCCTCGCCCGCGACGGGCGCGAAGAAGTGTTGCGCGTTCTGGAAACGCAAGGGTACAAGACGGTCTGTCTCACTCCGCAGGACACTAAACACGGAGCGGTGGAAACCCTTCAGGACGCGCGCAAGTGCGCGGAATTATTCAAACAGCACCGGGACGAGATAGGCGGCATTCTGGTATCTCTGCCCAACTTCGGAGACGAGCGCGGCGTCGCCAATAGTCTCCGGATGAGCGGGTTGGACGTGCCAGTGCTGGTTCAGGCCTTTCCCGACGATCCCGGAAAGATGCTGATGGGCGGGCGCCGGGACAGTTTCTGCGGGAAGATTTCGGTTTGCAACAACCTGTGGCAATACGGAATTCGATTTACCCTGACCGCGCAGCACACGGTGCCTCTCTCTTCGGATGCGTTCAAAGCCGACTTGAGCGCGTTTGCGGCCACCTGCCGGGTATTGAAGGGACTGAAAAACGTGCGCGTGGGAGTGTTGGGCGCGCGCCCGGCAGCGTTCAACACCGTTCGGTTCAGCGAGAAATTATTGGAACACGCCGGCATCACGGTCGAGACGCTCGACCTGTCGGAAGTCTTCGGCCGCATCCAGCGCCTGACGGATGACGACGCAAAGGTGAAGGCGAAACTCGCGGGGATCAACGCTTATGTCTCGACCCAAGGCATCCCGCCAGCTTCGCTCCTCAAAATGGGAAAATTTGGAGTCGTCGTGGACGATTGGATTGCGGCGAATGAGCTGGCGGGAACATCCGTTCAGTGCTGGACGGCGATGGAAGAGTTCTTCGGAGTCGTGCCGTGCACGCTGATGAGCATGATGTCTAATAACCTTCTGCCCAGCGCCTGCGAGTCCGACATGGTGGGAATGATCGGCATGTACGTGCTGCAACTGGCCTCGGATTCGCCCAGCGCGATTGTAGATTGGAACAATAACTACGGCGAGGATCCGGACAAGTGCGTCATTTTTCACTGCTCAAACCTTCCCAAACACTTTTTTGAAGATTTCAAAATGGACTTTCAGGAAATCATCGCCGCGTCTGTGGGCAAGGAAAATACCTTTGGGACCGTCGTGGGCAAACTGAAAAGCGGCCCCATCACTTACTGCCGCGTCTCCACGGACGATTTGAAGGGCGGGATGCGGGCATACGTCGGAGAGGGCGAAACCACGGACGACAGGCCGAAGAGTTTCGGCGGGTACGGGGTCCTGAAAGTGCCCCGCCTGCAGGATCTGTTGCAATACGTCTGCAAGAACGGCTACGAGCATCATGTGGCCGTAAACCGCAGCCATTACGGAGCCGCCATCGCTGAAGCCCTGGGAAATTACAAACGATGGGATGTCCATCACCACGGCGCGAAGGCGTAACACGCCATCAGCCCATCTCGAGGAGCAACCTTGCAACTTCGCGGTGTGTTTTCAGTTCTTCCAACGCCCTTCACGGAGGGTGGTGAGGTTGATGTCGAGAGCCTCCGCCGGGTTGTTGACCTTTTCCTGTCGGCGGGAGTGAACGGGGTCACGGCACTGGGCGTCACCGGAGAAGTGGCGCGGCTGAACGAGAGCGAGCGCAAGCTGGTTTTGGACACGGTGCTGGCCCAGGTGAATGGAAAAGTTCCGGTCATCGCTGGGGCAAGCGCTGATGGCCTGCGGGCGTGCCTGGATTTCAGCCGCCGGGCGCGATCTGCCGGAGCTTCCGCGGTGATGGTAAGCCCGCCCCGCATGAATAAGCTCAACTCCGAGGCGGTGGTCGCGCACTATACGGCGCTAGCCTCCGCGGTGGACGTGGATATCGTCGTTCAAGATTATCCACCCATTTCGGGATTTACGATGGAGCCTCCGCTGCTGGCCCGCATCGCCCGGGAAATTCCGCGGGCGCGAACCATCAAGCTGGAAGATCCTCCTACGCCGCTAAAAACGGCGCGAATCCTTGAACAGACTAATGGGATTCAGGTCAGCATCCTGGGCGGGCTGGGAGGAGGTTTCCTGCTCGAAGAGTTGTTGGCAGGGGCGTCTGGAGTCATGACCGGGTTCGCTTATCCGGAAATGCTCCTTGAGGTGGTAACGCGATTCAACTCGGGCGATATCGACGGCTCCGCAGACGCATTCTACCGCTACGTGCCTCTCATGCGCTTTGAGTTTCAGGAAGCAATTGGAATGGCTATCCGCAAAGAAGTCCTGAGGCGCAGGGGCGCTCTGGCAAGCGCCGCCATCCGCCCGCCCGGAGCCCGGCTGGATGATTCAACGCGGATGGCTCTCGATCGGCTGCTTTCCTGGATGCGGACCCAACAGGGGGTGAAATGGATCTCGGCTTGAAGGGCAAGGTCGCAATGGTGGCGGGCGCCAGCCGGGGGTTGGGTTTCGCAGTGGCAAAAGCGCTTGCCGACGAAGGAGCGCGAGTCTCGATGGCCTCGCGCGATCCCCAAGCCATCTCGGCCGCCACAAAAACAATTGAGCAGGGAAGTGGCAAAAAGGTTTTCGGCTTCGCAGCGGATGTTAGTTCGGCGGACGCGATTGCTTCCTGGCATAAGGCCACGGTGGAGCATTTCGGTGAAGTCGAATTGCTGGTGACCAATTCAGGCGGCCCGCCGGCCGGTCCTGTGGGCTCCTTCGATGATGCTGCCTGGCAGCATGCCTTCGAGTTGCTGGTGCTCAGTGCGATTCGAGCGGTTCGAGCCGTTCTGCCTGCGATGACCGCGCGGAAAAGCGGCAGTATTGTGATGCTGACATCCTCTTCCGTGAAGGAGCCGATCGCCAATCTGGCTCTTTCCAATGTGGTACGCCCTTGCGTTTCTGCTCTGTCCAAAACGCTGGCCATGGAGCTGGCCGGCCAGGGAGTGCGGGTAAACCATGTCATTCCGGGGCGGATCGACACAGACCGTGTGCGGGAATTGGACGCGATTGCCAGCAAGAAGCTGGGTATCTCGATGGCAGAACAAAAGAAGCGTTCACAGGCGAACATCCCGATGGGACGCTACGGTCATCCGGATGAGTTCGCACGCGCCGTGGTCTTTCTGCTCTCGGACGCCGCCTCGTACATTACTGGCGCGACCCTCCAGGTGGATGGTGGCCAGATTCGCAGCGTTCTGTAGCGCGTTTGGACTCCCGGATGCATCGGACAAGACGGTAACTAACAGTGGGCGCAAGGATTAGGGGGGAATTTGAAGATTAGGGTTGAACTGGGATAGTATACTGAAATAATGTTACTAAGAGGTAAGCCAAACCGCGAAAAACTAGGATCGGTATCGAAGAGAAATTTTTCTCATAGGCCCAGTCATCAAATTTCAAATGAAAAATCTTGACACCGTCCCAGCCGTTTCCGAAACCATCGTCGACTTGAGCAATTCTCATAATATCAGTGAGAATACATTTCAGCGCGTCCGGAATTTGATCGTTCGGTGCAAGCTGGCGCCGGGAAGCCGTGTGATTGAGGCCGACATTGCGGACCGGCTGGGCGTCAGCCGCACTCCCATACGGAGCGCCCTCCACCGCCTTCGCCAGGAAGGTTACATTATGGTGGCTTCCGGCACGGGCAACAAGGCGCGGCTGGCCGTTAGTCCTTTGACCCAGTTCGATGCCCAGGAGCTGTATCAAATCCTGGGCCATTTGGAGGGACTGGCTGCTCGCTCGGCGGCACAGATGGAGCCAGCAAGGCGTGCTGCTTTGGTTGGGAAACTTCAGGACTTTAATGAAGGACTTCGGGAGTTTGCGGAATCCAGGCACGCCGAGCCCAACCGCACTTTTGACCTCGACATGAATTTTCATCAGGCCATCGTGGACACGAGCGCAGGACCTCGCCTTCGTGGCATTCACGCCGCCACGAAGCCACAAGTCGAACGGTACTGGCGTCTCTATTCGAGCGCGATGGCGGACCGATTGGATATATCAGTCGGTGAGCACATGGCGATATTGGAAAGTATTCAGAGGGGGGACCGAGACTCGGCGGAACGCGCCATGCAGATGACCTGGCGAAATGGTTCACAACGCCTGACCCGAGTCATTGAAACGCTCGGAGAACGCGGCAGTTGGTTGACGAGTGCTTAGGTGCAATCCGTGGTCTAAAGTGGAATCAGGTTGGCCCGGCGAGGAAGACTTGGTCTTGAGTATTCAACTCTGACGTTGAATCGCCTTAATCTAAGCAGAGTCCCTGCATTCAGTCGTGTATACTTACAATTAGTCGCACTCAGTTCGAGGCTCGGAGGGTTAGCTTCCCAATGTCGACTGGCAATCCTTCAAGTGAAGGCGCAGAAGTTGGGAGAGGAGCCGCCGGAAATGGGGTCGGTGTAACCAGCACCCCAAATATCAGCGAGAGTGCTTTTCAAAGTGTTCGGGATTTGATTGTACACGGAAAACTGGCGCCGGGGAGCCGCGTGATCGAGGCAGACCTCGCGGAGCGCCTGCGTGTAAGCCGCACTCCCATTCGGTCCGCGCTCCATCGTCTCAGGCAGGAAGGCTACATCATCGTTACTTCGGACAGCGGGAACAAAGCTCGGCTGGCGGTTTCACCGTTGACGCAAGACGATGCCCGCGAGCTTTATCAAATTGTCGGACACTTGGAGGGCCTGGCGGCGCGATCGACCGCGCAACTTGAACCTCGCGCGCGCGCCGCCCTGGTTGAAAAACTTCGTCGTCATAATGAAGGTCTGCGAGAGCTTGCTGAAACCAGACGCGTAAATCCTAACCTCACTTTCGACCTCGATATTAATTTTCATCAGGCCATTATCGACGCCAGTGCGGGCCCCCGTTTGCGGGCCATCCACGACGCGATTAAGCCGCAGACCGAGCGGTACTGGCGCCTCTACGCGAGCGCGATTACGGATCAATTGGGCATCTCCGTGGGTGAGCACGTCGTGATCATCGAAAGCATCCAAAGGGGAGATGTCGAATCGGCCGAGCGTGCCCTGCAGATGAACTGGCAAAACGGGGCAGAGCGCTTGTGCCGGGTCATCGAGACCCTGGGTGAACGCGGCAGCTGGTGAGAAACTCAGCTAAAATGATTCGTCTTGTGCGGGGGGAAGTCAACCCACCCCATTTTTGTGACTTTACTTAAAGTATACAATTATGGATACTTGGTCGTCTGTCTGACTTCCACTGGTTGAGAGGCGTAGGGATTTTCAAATGAAATTCTTGCGGGCCGGCACTTGGCCATCCGCCTGCCAAATTTGCACTCGGAAAGGATGTGGAGGCTGCACGTGGGCTTGATGCGCAGTATGCTTTTGGTGTGTTCCCAGAGCCAGTGGTTGCGCGAGCGTGCCACCCGGATGGGATTCGTACGGCGCGCGGTTTCACGATTTATGCCGGGCGAAACGGTTGAAGAGGCGCTGGCAGCCGCGGAGGAGCTCACCCAGCAGTCCCTTGGCACGGTGTTTACCAATCTGGGTGAAAACGTCGGGGATCCTGCCGAGGCCGACCGGGTCACCGTCCACTATCTCGGTGTGCTGGGACGTATCCGCGACATGGGGCTCAGGACGGAAGTGTCGGTGAAGCTGACGCAACTTGGTCTGGATCTTGACCCGGAGCTTTGCTACACCAATCTGAGGCGGATCATTGAAAACGCCGGTCCCCAAAGCGTGGTCTGGATCGACATGGAAGCCAGCAACTACGTTGATGCAACGCTCGACGTGTTTCGCCGCGCCCGCCATGCCTACCCAAACGTTGGGGTGTGCCTGCAAGCGTACCTCTATCGAACGGTAAGAGACCTCGCGAACCTGATGCCTCTCGGCGCGGCCATTCGCCTGGTGAAGGGTGCTTACAAAGAACCTCCCAAAGTGGCGTTTCCGCGCAAGAAGGATGTGGACGAGAACTTTTTTACACTGACGGTGCAGATGCTCAGTGAGGAAGCCCGAGCGGCAGGAGTACGCCCAGCAATTGCGACCCACGACCGCAAACTGATTCAGCGGATCACCAACTATGCCGAGTCCAAAGGACTCAGCAGGGATCGTTTCGAATTCCAGATGCTTTACGGAATCCAGCGCGAAGAGCAGTTTCGGCTGGCGCGCGAAGGCTGGAAGTCCGTCGTGTTGATTGCCTACGGCAGTTACTGGTTTCCCTGGTACATGCGGCGCCTGGCGGAACGGCCGGCCAACGTCCTTTTTGTTCTGCGTAATCTACTCGCCACCTGAGTCTCCAAACAAAGTACAATATGGTTCCCCGGGGGGCACCCGCAAAATATGCCGGAGTTGACGCCAGCAACCCCTGCCGAAGCTGCCTCCGAAAGCGGCTTCGTGCGAGGACTCGGCCTGTTCGATTCGGTCATGGCGGTGGTCGGAGTCATGATCGGCTCCGGCATCTTCATTGTGTCTGCCGACATGGCCCGCTCTATTGGGAGCCCCGGCGGGTTAATGGTGGCATGGGCCTTCACGGGCATCCTGACCATCGCCGCGGCGCTCTCGTATGGGGAACTGGCTTCGATGATGCCGCACGCCGGCGGAATGTACATTTACCTGCGCGAAGCGTTTTCACCGTTGTGCAGTTTCCTCTACGGCTGGACGCTCTTCACGGTCATCCAGACTGGCACCATTGCCGCGGTGGCCGTGGCCTTTGCCCGGTTCTTGGGAGTTCTCTGGCCGGGAGTTGCCGAGGACCATTACCTCATCGCACCCGTGCACGTCTCGGCGGGCTATGCCGTCTCGCTATCAACAGCACAAGTCGTGGCCATGTTGGTCATTGTTTTGCTTTCCTGGACCAACATCCGGGGCTTGCAGTACGGAAAAATCGTGCAGAACGTTTTTACGACCGCAAAGACCGGGGCCTTGCTCGGCCTGATCGTTGTAGGATTGCTCCTCGGCTGGAACCATGAAGCCGTCCAGTTGAATTTCCACAATTTCTGGTCCCCACACGGTTTCCATCCCATCTCGTCCGGGCTGGACGCGACGACGGCCTTCGGTTTGGTGGTGGCTATTTGTGTGGCTCAATCCGGCTCGCTCTTTTCGGCGGACTCCTGGCACGACATTACCTTTGCTGCCGACGAAGTGAAAAATCCGCGCCGCACCCTTCCGCTGGCTCTGGCCATTGGCACCATCCTGGTGATCGCCCTCTATCTGCTCGCAAACGTGGCCTATCTGGTGACCCTTCCTTTGGACTCGATACAAAATGCACCATACGACCGAGTGGCAACGGCCATGTTTCAGGCGATCTTCCCGGGTTTTGGCCGCGTCCTGATGGCCATTGCCATCATGGTCTCAACGTTCGGTTGCATCAACAGCCTCATCTTAGCGGGCGCGCGCGCGTATTACGCCATGGCGTGTGACCGGCTCTTCTTCCCGCTTGCCGGCCGGCTGAATCGTGCCAGAGTTCCAGGGTGGTCGATCCTGATTCAGGGGGTCTGGTCCGTGGCATTGGTGCTTCCGCGAACTTATAATTCGGAGACGGGAACGTACGGCAACCTCTACAGCAACCTGTTGGATTACATCATCTCAGCAGCACTCATTTTCTACATCCTGACTATCGTCGGCCTCTTTCGCCTTCGGGCCCGAAGGCCGGACGCTGAGCGGCCCTATAAAGCATTCGGTTATCCCATCGTTCCGGCGCTCTACATTGTGGGAGCAGGCGCTGTGCTGATCGCTCTTTTCGCCTACCGGGCATCCACAACCTGGCCGGGATTGATCATCGTTCTCGCCGGCCTGCCCGTCTACGGGTTGCTGTCCGGCCGGAAACGGAGCTGGACGTAAGATTTTCCTTCACGTGCCGTGGCCGCACGGGAGACGGGTTTTATCAAGCCTCTGCTATAATTGGCTTCACGTGATTCTGGCGATCGTCTCACATACCTATCGTGCTCGCCACAAGCACATAGCCAGTCGCCGTCTTGAAGACCAACCCTCTAACTATTACGAAGGGTGCCGAGGAAACGTCGGCTGTTTCCAGAGTGCTGGGTTGTTGAATCACCTGCAGAAAGGTAGCACCCGTCAGTGCCGTAAACACACTTCCTGAGTCGAGCGTGAGCATGAAGACTGTTTGCCCGCCGGTCGTGACCATGTCGGAAACCGAGCCGCGCAATGCCTGTTCCGAGAGCCGTATCTTTCTTGCTGCCAGCGAACTGACACTCGGCTGGTCCGTATCCACAATGACGCTTTGACCGGCGAAGATTGTGTTTGCGTCAAAACTGGGATTGAAAGACAGGTTCGTCAGGTCCACGTGCTCGCTTTCCATCTCAAACGTTGCACCGGCCAAAGTGACTTCAACCGACCTCCCGTTTGATGGCAGCTTCCCTCCTGGCGCAAGGGATTCCTGCTCGACAAAAGTCAATTTCGTTGGGGGCGTCCCGGACGAGCTAATCACAATCCCCCGGCTCTCCTGCCCCTGCAAGCTGCCTTCTTCCAGCTTCACCTGCTTCGCCGTAAACTGACCATCGCTGCCGGTAATTGCTTCGATTCGGACGATCATCCCTTTCTTCAGCGCTCCGATGCCACTCAACCCAACGAAAGAAGTGTTGGCACCCACAAGAAAGGAAAACGACGCCTGGCTCGTCTTGACGGCGATGGCGTTTGCACTGGTATCCGTCACGACTCCCGCCAAATTCTCGATCGCTCCGCTCCAATAATGCTGCGAGGCCCCTGAGCCGACCAGTGCGACTCTGCGGCTGATAGTTGGGTTCACGAAGACGCCACTACTTTCGTCAAAGCCGAGCGAGTCGGAGACATCGAAATCCAAAGTTACGACGGTCGGGATATTGCGGAGCTGCAGGCCGGTGATATTTACCGGCGGATCGAGGGAGCAATTGTTGAGGCTTGCGGTGTCACTGACCAGCTTCGCGAGTTGATGCCGGACCACGCCGTTTGAGTCCAAATAGCTCACTTCAGGGGAAGAGAAGGTGAATCTCATCGTACAAAAGCCGAAATCTGTTGGGCCGGTCACAACCGCAAAAGGGACTGCCGTGCCACCAAGCCGGGAGATTTCAATGCGGCGCAGAGAACTCAGGGCGGTGAACCGTTTCAGGCCTTGGCCAAAAAACGAAAAGGACTCCATTTCCACACGCTCGATGGACACCGAAAAAGAGAGCAAATTCTCCACCGGCGCGTCGCCGATGTTGAGGATCAGATTTGCGGTAGTGGGCGGCACGGAGGACTTAACTGTGAACCCTTTGTTGCTGGCGCTCTTGCCATCGGGATTCCGGATAGTGACAGTCCGAAACCCCAACGCGGCAGTCGTTCCAATGGTGAGATGCGCATCCACCCGGGAAGCGTCCTGGAATTCACACAGGTTCACGATTATATTGGCTCCGAAGCTACAAGTCGCGCCCTGCTGAAAGTTCCCTCCTCCAATCTGTACCGTCACTTGATCGCCGACAACCACTGACGGTGGGTTGAATCCAAAAATGAAAGGTAGTTGAACCTCCGGGGTAGGCGACGAACT
>CAYZVR010000007.1:0-33450 GCA_964481715.1 uncultured Acidobacteriota bacterium
GAACCCTGGTTCGAATCCAGGCCTCCCAGCCAGGATCAGATTTCAACCCATCGCTCCCGCCCGTCGGCTGGCGGGGAAGCGAAGAGGTGAAATGATGGGAGAGCGGAACCGGAATTCGCTGAAAGTTTTCACCGGGAATGCCCACCGGACGCTGGCAAAGGAAATCTGCAACCACCTGGGTGTTCCGCTGGGCGAGGCGCACGTGGGGCGTTTCCCCGACGGCGAGGTGCGGCTCCAGATCATGGAGAACGTTCGTGGCGCGGATGTCTTCGTGATCCAGCCCACTTGCAGCCCGGTCAACGACAATTTGATGGAACTGCTGATCATGCTCGATGCTCTCCGGCGCGCTTCGGCGCAGCGCATCACGGCGGTCATGCCCTATTACGGTTACGCGCGGCAGGACCGCAAGGACCGCCCGCGCGTGCCGATTTCCTCAAAGCTTGTGGCGGACCTCGTGACTTCGGCGGGTGCGAACCGCGTTTTGGCTCTGGATCTTCACGCCAGCCAGATCCAGGGATATTTCAATATCCCGGTGGATCACCTCTACGCCACCCCGGTGACCGTGGATTACTTCCGCAAGCTGCGCCTCCGGAATCTGGTGGTCGTCTCACCCGACCCGGGCGGCGTGGAGCGGGCGCGGGCTTTTGCTAAGAAGTTGCGAGTTCCTCTGGCGATCATTGATAAAAGGCGCGAAGACGCCGACGTTGTTGAGGTCATGAACGTGATCGGCGTCGTTCAAAACAAGACTTGCCTGATCGTGGACGACATGATTGATACGGGCGGAACGCTCGTGCGCGGGGCAAAGGCGCTTCTCGACAAAGGCGCCCGCGAGGTTTACGCCTGCTGCACGCACGGAGTTTTCGCCCGGGACGCCATTACGCTGATCTGCGATTCCCCCATCCTGAAGGTCGTGGCTACCAACTCGATTCCGCTCTCAGCCGAAGGGCAGAAGTGCGGCAAAATCGAAATTCTCAGTGTGGGCCGGCTCCTTGCCCGGGCCATCCAGTCGATCCACGAGGAAACGTCAGTGAGCAAACTATTTATTTGAGCGGCGGCGCCGGAAGGCGCCTTTCTGCGGTCGCGAAACCCGTCAGCTGACGGGCAAGGAGTCAAAGGGTATGAGTGAGGTATTGAGCATAGAAGCGGAGTCGCGAGAGACTTTCGGCAAGAACGCCGCGAGGCGCTTGCGGCACGCGGGCCGTGTTCCCGCGGTCGTTTACGGCGACCAGGGGCCGTCCCTTTCGATCTCGGTGGACGCCGAGGAAATTCTGCGCATTCTCCATTCCGGCGCCGGACACAACGCCATCTTCTCGCTGGAGATCAAAGGCAAGGCTCCCGCGCGCGTGATGCTGCGCGACTGGCAACTGGACCCGATCCACGGCGGGCTGATCCACGTGGACATGGTCCGCGTGGGGCGCGACCACAAGCTCAGGGTCAAGATTCCCGTTCACGTCACGGGAGAAGCCAAAGGCGTCAAATTGCAGGGTGGCGTGTTCGAGTTCGTCCTCCGCGAGGTGGAAGTGGAGTGCCTGCCCGATGACATTCCTGAGCACTTCACGATCGACGTGAGCGAACTGACCATCGGCCAAAACCTACGCGTTTCGGACTTGCCGCTGGGCCCCAAGGTCAAGATGCTCACGGACGCGAATCGAGTTGTGGCACACGTCGTGACGCTCAAAGTTGAGGAAGAGAAACCCGCCGAAGAGGTTGTGGAGGCTGCACCGGCTGAGCCCGAATTGATCCGCAAGCCCAGGGCGGAAGCAGAGGAAGGCGAGGAAGAGGCGGAAGGCGAGAAGAAAGAAACCAAGAAAGAGGCCAAGAAAGAGGCCAAGAAGGAAGGCCGCAAGGAGTCGTAGCCTTCTCCGCCCGTCAGCCGGCGGGCTGGACGCCTGCCTGCCGCAGGCAGGCCGTGGAAGTGACGGTTTGAAACTGATTGTCGGTCTCGGCAACCCCGGCTACGAGTACCACCTGACGCCGCACAACCTGGGATTCATGGCGGTGGACCGGCTGGCCGAGGAATGCGGCGTCAGCCTTACGCGGCCCGAAGGGCAGGCGCTGGCGGCGCGGACCGAGTTCGAAAACGCGGAAGTCATGCTGGTCAAGCCGCAGACGTTCATGAATCTGAGCGGCATGGCCGTCCGCCGGCTGATCGAACGCTACGGTCCGCCGGTCGAGGACTTGATCGTGCTTGTGGATGATGTCGAGCTGCCGCTCGGAAGTTTGCGCGTCCGGCCACACGGCAGCGCCGGCAGCCACAACGGACTGAAGTCCATTATCGGCGCGCTGGGGTCGGACGAATTCGTGCGCGTCCGCATGGGAGTTCAACCGGAGCATCCGGTGGAAGACTTGGGATCTTATGTGCTCGCCCGTTTTCGGAAGTCAGATTTGGAGTGCGTTGCGGGCATGATCGAACGGTGTGCGGAAGCGGTGCGCGTGATCTTGCGCGAGGGACCGCAGAAGGCGATGAATCTTTTCAATCGGCGGAATCGACCGGCCGAGTCGTGAGGGTGCATGCGTAAATATGAGATGATTTTCATAGTCCGCCCGGATACGTCGGAGGAAGACCTCGACAAACTGATCGCGCAGATGGAAGGCGTGGTGTCCGGCGCGGGAGGGAAGACGGAAAAAGTGGAGAAGATGGGCCGCCGCAGGCTCGCTTACCGCGTCCAGCGGTTTCAGGAGGGCTTCTACGTGCTCTTCACCATCGAAGGCAGCGGCGACACGGTGAAGGAATTCGAGCGCAGGCTTCGGGTGACCGATTCGGTGATCAAGTTTCTCGCCGTGCGGATCGACGAAGCACAGAAGCGCGTTGAAAAACTCAAGGCGGTCCGTGCCAAAGCGGAAGCCCGCAAGCCGCGGCCCAAACCCGCTGCGCCGGCCCCGCCGCCCACAGCGCAGCCTGCGGCAGAACCCAGTCAGGGATGAAGGAGCGTACAGACCATGGTGGAAAGAAAAGAAGGTGGCCGGCCGTCGGGGGGCCGTTCAGCAAGGAAGCCCGGAGGCCATTCCGGACCCCGCCGGCAGTATTTCCGGCGCCGCAAAGTCTGCAAATTTTGCGACGAGAAGATTGACTTCATTGATTACAAAGATGTGCGCCTCATCGGGCAGTTCGTTTCGGAGCGCGGGAAGATTCTTCCCCGCCGCCTCACCGGGACCTGCTCGAGCCATCAGCACACGCTGACGGCGGCCATTAAGCGCGCGCGGAATATCGCCTTTCTGCCGTTCGCGGCGGAAGGGTAGCCCGTCAGCCCTGCCTGCCGCAGGCGGGCGGCGGGCTGTGGACCCCGTGAGGCGAAGCTTGGAGGGGCGCGCTGGACGCCGGTGCGTATTCATTTCGAGAGAGGTTGAACCATGGAAGTCATTTTGCTTCAGGACATCGACAAGCTGGGCGCGCGCGGCCAAATCGTCAAAGTGGCGGACGGCTACGCGCGAAATTTCCTTCTGCCCAAAAAGCACGCCCTCGCCGCCACCGCCCAGAACCGCAAGTGGCTCGATCAACAGCGCGTGAGGTTCTTGAAGGAAGAGGCGCGAGAGCGCGGCGACGCGCAGGAACTGGCCAAGATGCTGGAAGGCGTCTCGGTAGTCGTCACGCGCAAGGCGGGCGAGCAGGGGACGCTTTTCGGCTCGGTCACGGCGCTCGACGTCGCGGACAAACTCGCCGCCCAGGGTTACAAAATCGACCGGAGAAAGATCCAGCTCCAGCATCCGCTCAAGGTTCTGGGCGAGTACGATGTCCACGTCAAACTCCATCGCGACGTCACCTCCACCGTGCGCGTGAAAGTGGAAGCCGAGCCGAACGCCGATGCTCCGGCCGAATCGCCGGCACCCGCGGCGGAATAATCTCGAGCCCCAAACCGGATGGTTCGGGGCTCGGCGACTCGCCAGCATCAAACTTCCGACTTCAATCGGCTGCGTTATTTTCCTGCCGGCAACTCCACTCGTCTCCGGATTTTCGGTTTCAAACCGATTACGCCCCGCTTCATTTGCTCGGACCGCGGTGTGGATGATTTCCACCGGGCCGGCCTGTCTTTCCACAGGTTTGTTGGGATTTGTACAGGAAATCCACAATGGGAATTCGGAATTGGCTTGTGGAAGGATGGTAGAATAATACAATTACGCGCTATGGCGACCACACTCGAGAGCGTAAGAAATTTTCCCCACAACCTGGAAGCCGAGCGTGCGGTCCTTGGCTCGGTCCTTCTCGATAACGGAGCGCTGAACGTTGTCCTCGAGTCGGTCGGCAAGGACGATTTTTTTTCCGAAGCGCACCGCCTGACCCTGGAAAAAATGCTGGCGCTTTCGGAAAAGAGCCGCACCATTGATTTGGTGACGCTTTCCGAGGAACTCGCCAAGGAAGGCTTGCTCGAAAAGGTTGGCGGCGCCGCCTACCTCTCCGCCCTGACGGACGGGGTTCCGGTCGGAACCACAGCGGCGATCAACGAGTACGCGCGAATTGTCAAAGAGAAATCGATCATCCGGCGGCTCATCAACGCCTCGAACAACGTCATTACGCGGTGCCTGGAGGCCACCGATGACCCAGAAACCCTCATTGACCTCGCGCAGAGCCAGGTCTTTGAAATCGCCGAGCAGAAAGTTCAGTCGGGATTTTTCGGCGTCAAAGACATCGTCAAATCGAGCTTCGGAACCATTGACGTCTTGTTCGACCGTGGCCAGAGCGTCACGGGGATTGAAACGGGATTCGTTGACCTCGACAACATGACCTCGGGCCTTCAGCCCAGCGAGCTGATTATCATCGCGGCGCGGCCCTCGCTCGGCAAAACCGCGCTGGCACTCAACATCGCCGCGCACGCGGCCGTCGAGCGCCGCAAAGTCGTGGGCCTTTTCTCGCTCGAAATGAGCAAGGAGTCGCTGCTCATCCGGCTGCTCTGTTCCGAAGCGCGCATTGACAGCCACAAGCTGCGCACGGGCTTTTCCAGCCGCGAAGATTGGAACAAGATGACGCGCGCCCTGGGACGCCTGGCCGAGGCGCCGCTCTACATCGAGGACTCACCGGCCCTGAGCATCATGCAGATTCGCGCCAAGGCGCGGCGCCTGAAGGCGGAAAAAGGGCTTGACCTCATGCTGGTTGATTACCTGCAACTCGTGACGGGGCACACGCGCTTCGAAAATCGCACGCAGGAAGTCAGCTTTATTTCGCGCGGCCTGAAGTCGATTGCCAAGGAACTTCGCGTGCCCGTCGTGGCCCTCTCACAGTTGAGCCGCGCGCCGGAAGAGCGTCCCGGCCACCGCCCGCAGCTTTCCGACTTGCGCGAGTCGGGCTCCATCGAGCAGGACGCCGACGTCGTCATGTTTATTTTCCGCGAAGACGTTTACCGTCGCGGAGGCGATGGTGAAGGCGCCGAGCCCGAAGGCAAGACGGAATTGATCATCGGCAAGCAGCGCAACGGGCCGACCGGCCACATTCCGCTGGTCTTCCTGAAACCCTATACGCGATTCGAAAACTTTTCCGCCCGCGAGGGCGAGCCGCCTGAATAAGGGCGAGAGCGCGCCGATGCGGTTCCGTCCCCGCGCCCGACAACGTCCGACAAACTTGTGAACTCTCCCGCCGACAACCTCCTGCGACCGACCTGGGCCGAAATCTCGCTTGCCAAACTCCGCCGGAATTTTGAGCGCGTGCGTGAACTCGCCGGTGCGCGGAAAGTGATGGCGGTCGTCAAAGCCGACGCTTACGGTCACGGCGCGGTGCCGGTGGCAAAGGTTCTCGCCGGCGCGGGCCCGCCAGAGCATCGGGGCGTGGATTGGTTCGGCGTAGCCACGGTCGAGGAAGCGCTCGAGCTGCGCCGCGCGGGCATCGAGCAGCCGATCCTTTTGCTCGGCGGGCTTTACATGAGCGACCCCGCACACCTGGTGGAGTACCGCCTGACGCCCAGCGTCTCATCCACCACGCGGCTCGATACCTACGCCGAGTGCGCGCGCCGCTACGGGCGCTCGATCGAATTACACCTGAAAGTCGACACCGGCATGGGCCGGCTGGGCGTGCCGCTCGATCATCTTGGAGCGTTCCTCACGCGCTATCGCGAACTCGATGGCCTGAGCATGACGGGCTTCTTCACGCACCTTGCTTCCGCCGAGGACCTCGTCGCCACACAGACCGATGAGCAGATGGAGCGCTTCTACCGCGCCCTCCAAGAAGTTCGCTCGCTCGGCATTGCGCCCGAGTGGATTCACGTTTCGAACAGCGCGGCGCTCCTGAGCGGCAAAGTTTTTGAATCGGAAAACCTCGTGCGCGTCGGCGCGCTGCTCTACGGCTACTGCCTGCCCTTGAGCGCTTTGCCCGGGCGCGGACCGTCCGACCTTCCGGAATTCGAGCCCATCCTCACTTTCAAATCGCGTGTGGTTTACCTCAAGGACGTTCCGAGCGGTGCGCCGCTCGGCTATGGCGCGGCGTTCCATACGCGGCGGATTTCGCGCATCGCTACGGTGCCGGTCGGCTACGCCGACGGTTTGAACCGCGCCCTCTCAAACCGCGGGCGCGCCATCGTCCGCGGCCGCTCGGCGCGTATCGTCGGCAACATCAGCATGGACCTGACGCTCCTCGACGTCACCGACATCCCCGGCGTCGAAGTGGGCGACGAAATCGTGCTGATCGGCCAATCCGGCGAGTGCTCGATTACCGCGCTTGAAATCGCCCGCGAAATCTCGACCGTTCCCTACGAAGTGCTCTGCGCCATCGGCAAGCGCGTGCCGCGCATTTACGTGGATTGAAGACGCGCGCGCCGCTGAGGGGTCTAACTCCTGGTTTGGTTCCGGCCCTTTCGCGTTATGCACCAATCCCGTTAGCCGCTTCGTTGCGGGTTCGCTCGGCCTTTTGGTGGGTTCGTTCAGGGTTCGTTTTTGTTCGCGAGCGTCACAACGGCTCGGATGCTTATGCGGGGAACAATTCGGGAAACAATTTGCGGTAAATCGCCATGCCGAGCGCGGCATTCATGCCCAGCCGGTCGAGCACGCGGATTTCATCCTCGCCGGTAATCCCGCCCGCGGCGGTGATTGGAAGCTGGGTCGCTCCACGGAGCCTGCGAAACCAATCGAGGTTGGTGCCCTGGAGCTTGCCTTCCGCATCAATGTACGTGCAGAGAAATTCCGAGCAGTACGGCTCAAGTTCGCGCAGCGCCTCGGTTGAAATAAGCGGCAGGACTTCACTCCACCCGCGAACGGCTACGCGGTCACCAAGACAATCCACGGCGATCATAAGCTTGTCCCGGGGAATTTGGCCCGCGAGCGCGGAGAGAAATTCGTGGTGGATTCCATTGGGGGTGAATGCCGCGCTGCCGACGATGACTTTGTGCGCGCCATCTTCGATCGCTTCGAGCGCGCGTTCGACGCTGCGAATGCCCCCGCCAACGCGGCACGGTTTGCGCAGACACAGTTCGCGGACGATATCGGTCTGGGCCTCGCGACCCATCGCGGCGTCGAGGTCAATCACCTGGATCTCGGAATAATCGCGGAATTTCTCGAGCACGGCGAGCGGGTCCGGAAGCTCCAGCGCTTTGTCCTTGCCCTGGACAAGCTGGACCACTTTGCGGCCCATCAGATCGACGCAGGGAATGATCATGTATGTAATTGCCGTAGGGGCGATTCGCGAATCGCCCCTACAGGCGAACCGCGATGCCCTCTTCGCGCAAGAATTCTTTCAGTTTTCCAATCGTGTGTGTCTCAAAAGGAAAGATGGACGCCGCGAGCGCCGCGTCCGCGCACCCGCGCACAAAGACTTCCGCAAAATGTTCCGGCGAGCCCGCGCCGCCCGAGGCAATGACCGGGATGTGCACGGCTTGTGAAACCGCTGCGGTGAGCTCGCAGTCGAAACCGTTTTGCGTGCCGTCGGCGTCCATGGAGGTCAGCAGAATTTCTCCCGCGCCGAGGGCTTCAACCTTGCGAGCCCACTCGACGGCGTCGAGGCCCGTCGGCTTCGTACCGCCGTAGGTGACCACTTCCCACGACGCGGCAGGTTCGGCCGAACCGCGCCGCCTCGCGTCAATGGCCACGACAATCGCCTGGCTGCCGAAGTGCGCTGCCAATTCGCCGATGACCTGAGGGTTTTCGACCGCGCCGGTGTTCAGAGCCGCTTTGTCTGCGCCGGCTGAAAGCAGCCGCCGCGCGTCTTCAAGTTTCCGGACCCCGCCACCGACCGTGAGCGGGATAAATAGTTTGCGGGCCACTCGCGAGACCGTTTCCATGAGCGTGGCGCGGCCTTCGCGCGAGGCCGAGATGTCGAGCAGGACGAGCTCGTCCGCGCCCTCGCGGTTGTACGCCTCCGCGAGCGCCCCCGGGTCGCCCGCGTCGCGCAGCTCGACAAACCGGACGCCCTTGACGACGCGGCCGTCCTTGCAGTCGAGACACGGAATGATCCGCTTAGCGAACATCTACGATTCCAGAAAATTCTTCAACACGCGCAGCCCTACCTCGCCGGATTTTTCCGGATGGAACTGTACCGCCGAAATGTTGTCCTTCTCGATGGCCGCTGCGAATATCTGGCCGTAATCGGTCACGGCGGTGGTTCCTTCCGTAACCGGGCCGTAGTACGAGTGGCAGTAATAGACAAAACTTGCGGGCGCGACGCCTCGAAACAGTCTCGAATCACCGCAAATTTCGAGCTGGCTCCAGCCGACGTGCGGAACTTTGAAAACGCCCTCGAAACGCGTGACGCGGCCGGGCAAAAGTCCGAGGCCGCGCGCATCCGGCGCTTCGTCGCTTCTCTCGTAAAGCGCCTGAAGGCCCAGGCAGATTCCCAGGAAGGGTTTTCCGCCCACAAGTTTCATGCGGAGAGTTTCGAGCAGTTGACGCTCTTCGAGCGCCTTCATCATGGCGCCGAAATGACCTTGCCCCGGAAGGATAATTTTTTCGGAGCCGTTCAAGAGTTCCGGCTGGTCCACGGCCTGTGCGGGAATGCCGAGATATTCGACCGCCTTCAGGACGGAGCCGACGTTTCCGGCGCCATAATCGAGGACCCCGATCATAGCAACCCTTTCGTCGAGGGCAGTTGCCGCTTCAGCCGCGCGTCGCGCGAACAGGCATAGCGCAGCGCGCGCGCAAACGCTTTGAAAAGCGCTTCGACCGCGTGGTGGCTGGAGCGCCCGTAGGCGACCTTCAGGTGAACATTCGCTCCTGCGCTCGTCGCAAAGCCGTGAAAAAAATCTTCCAGAAGTTCCGTCAGCAAGTCGCCCACGCGGTTTGCCTTGATTCGCGCGTTCAACACCAAGTACGCACGCCCGCTGAGGTCGACGGCCGCGAGAGCCAGCGTCTCGTCCATGGGCATCACAAAATAGCCGGCGCGGTTGATACCGCGCTTCGGGCCGAGCGCCTGCCGCACCGCTTCGCCGAGCACGATGCCGACGTCTTCAACCGTGTGGTGCTGGTCAACGTCCAGGTCGCCGCGCACCGTGAGCTCCAGGTCAAATCCTCCGTGACGCGTGAAGAGCTCAAGCATGTGGTCGAGGAAGCGGATGCCGGTGGAAATGTTGTAGCGCCCGCGGCCGTCGAGCGTGAGCCGCGCGCGAATGTCTGTTTCCGTCGTCTTGCGGTGAAGTGTTGCCGTGCGCGCTTTCATGCGAACCATCCTGTCGGTGAATAGGCCATTAAATTTTTCCAGGCGGCCGGCCCTTTGCGAGAGTCCATTAAATTCTCCAGGCGGCCAAGCTCGCGAATCAGCCGGCGCGTCTGAGCGGTCGAGCCGATGGTGAACCGCACGTAGCCCTTCAGGTGTGGCGCGTAGCTCCAATCGCGCACCAGAATCCCTTTGGCGCGCAGGCGCGAGCCGATTTTGGAAGCGTTCTCGCCGAGGCGCGTGAGGACGAAATTCGCGGCGCTGGGCACGTAAGGAATTCCCAGGGCGTCGAGCAGGCGGCAAAACTCGGCGCGGTTCGCGCGCACTTCGTTCGCGTAACGGCGCACGTAACCTTCGTGACGGATGGCTTCGCACGCGCACGCCATGGCGAGCGAATTCACTGCGAAGGGATTCTGAGCGCGATGCAGATTCTCCGCCAGGTGCGCGTTCGCAAACATGCATCCGAAACGCAGCGCCGCGAGCCCGAAGGCTTTTGAAAAAGTTCGCGTCACCACCAGGTTTTGAAACTTGCGGATCCAGGGAAGAACCGTCTCGCCCGAAAAATCGAAGTAGGCTTCGTCTACGAGCACTAAAGTGTTCCGCGCCGCGCGCAGAAGCGCGGCCAGATCTTTCTTCGAGATTTGTGTTCCGGTTGGATTGTTGGGGTTTGCGAGCGCCATCCACCGGACGCGCTTGGTGAGCGCGGCAAGAAGCCGGTCGAGGGGAAAATGAAAATCCTCGTCAAACGGCACACCCTGCACACGCCCGCCGCTCACCTGGTGAAAAAATTGATACACCGGGAACGTCGGCGTAGGAATCAAAAGCACTTCGCCGGGATCGACAAAGGCATCGCAGATCAGCTTGATAGCGTCGTCGGTCCCGTTGGTGAGCAGAATTTCATCGCTTGCAACATCGAAGTACTTGGCCAACGTTTCGCGGCATTTTTGATATTCAGGATAGCGCGAGAGCTCCTCCGCCGAGAGCGTCCGGCGCAACGCGCGGATAACTTCCGGCGCGCAGCCGACGGTGTTCTCGTTGAAGTCGAGGCGGAGTTTTCCGCCGCGGCCTTCGAGCGGCGGGCGATATTTCTTGAGGCGCTCCACTGCCTTACGGGGTCGGATCATCCGATGTGAACCTCGTTTCCACGGAATAGGCGTGGGCTTTCAAGCCCTCGGTTTCGGCCAGTGCCGTGATCACGCGGCGAAGGTGCGCAAGACCACGCCGATCGAGCCGCTGCACAGAAATAGTCTTGACGAAATCCGCAACGGAAAGCCCCGCGCGCAGCCGCGCCAAGCCGCTCGTGGGCAGGATGTGATTCGTGCCGGAAGCGTAGTCACCCGCCGCGACGGCGCTCCAGCCGCCGAGAAAGATCGAACCGGCGGATTGAACTCGGTCGAGCAGGCTGCTTGCGTCGTCGAGCAGAGTCAAGTGTTCGGGTGCGAGGCGATTCGCGAGATCGATTGCCTCTTCAAGATTCCTGGTCAAAATAATCCGGCCCTGCCGCGCGAGAGATTTTTCGGCGACGGGCAGGCGAAGTTTTGCGAGCGCGGCGCGGACAGCAGTTTGTACTTGAAGCGCCAGGCGTCTTGAAGGTGTGATCAAGATCGCCACGGCGTCCGGGTCGTGCTCGGCCTGCGCGACAAGGTCTGCGGCAATCCACTCCGGCCGGCCGCGCGCGCCGACCATGACCAGTTCTGTAGGCCCGGCGATGAAATCAATGCCACACTCGCCGGCCAGGAGTTTTTTCGCAGCAGCGACGTAACGATTCCCCGGCCCCACGATTTTGTCGGCGCGCGGGACGCTCTTTGTGCCATAAGCAAACGCCGCAATCGCCTGAGCGCCGCCCAGGCGGTAAATTTTCTCGACGCCCAGCAAGTCCGCAGCCACCAGCACCGCGGGCGCCGGGCGCGGGGAAGTGACCAGGACGTCTCGAACCCCTGCGACCTGTGCGGGGATGACGCTCATGAGCACCGTGGAGGGCAGCGGAAAACGGCCGCCAGGTACGTAACAAACCACGCGGTCGAGCGGTCGAACGACCTGGCTGATCTTCACGCCCGGCACCGACTCAATCTGCCACGCACGGGGAAGCTGACGGCGCGCCACGGTTCGAATGTTCCGCGCGGCTGCGCGCAGCGCGGCGATGAATCCTCGCGGGACTTGCGCGTAGGCGCTGCGAATTTCGCTGCGGGTCACCCGAAAGCCTTCGACGCGAAGGTCTACACCATCAAATTTTCGGGAGTAGCGGATGAGCGCGCGGTCGCCCTGGCGGCGAACCGCATCCAGAATCTTGCCGGCAACCGCTTCCGCCCGGACAAGGCTCGACCGGCGCGCCTTCGTCAGGCGGCCCATTGCCGCGCGGTTGCTGCTGCGAATAATTTGCATCATCAGAGGACGATCTTGTTCAAAGGATATTCCACGATGCCTTGCGCGTTCGCAGCCTTCAGGCGCGGAATGATTTCGCGCACAGTTTTTTCCTCGATGACGGTGTTGACGGCGACCCAATCGGGGTCGGTCAGGCTTGAAATCGTGGGGCGTTTAAGCGCGGTCAGCACACTCAGCACATTGTCAAGGTCGCTGCGCCGCACGTTCAGCATCAGTCCCACCTTACCCGACGCTTCGATCGCGCCCTTGAGGAGCATGACGATCGTTTCCATTTTCCGGCGCTTCGCCTCGTCGCCCCACGCGGCGTGATTGGCGATGAACTTGGTGTTCGATTCAAGCACCGTCTCGACGATGCGCAGGCCGTTGGCTCGAAGGGAAGAGCCGGTCTCAGTGACTTCGACGATGGCGTCCGCGAGCACGGGAGGCTTGACTTCCGTCGCGCCCCAGGAAAATTCCACTTTGGCTTTAACGCCGTTTTCGGCGAGATACCGCTCCGTCACCTTGACGAGTTCGGTGGCGATAATTTTGCCTTCCAGGTCTTTCACGCTCTTGACGGGGGCGGCGTCCGGCACGGCCAGTACCCATCGCACTTTCCCGAGGGTTTGCTTGGCATAAACGAGATCGGCGACTTCATGGACATCCGCCTGGTTTTCGAGGATCCAGTCGCGGCCCGTGAGCCCGGCGTCGAGGATGCCGTCTTCGACGTAGCGCGCCATTTCCTGCGCGCGAATCAGCATGCATTCGATTTCGTCGTCGTCGATGCGCGGAAAGTAAGAACGCGGGTTGACAATGATGTCGTATCCCGCACGGCGGAAAAGTTGCAGCGAGGCTTCCTGCAGGCTTCCTTTGGGCAATCCCAATTTCAATTTCATGTCTGGCTCTCCTGATTCTTGTCGCCATAAACGGCAGCGGGGTCGAATTCGCGCTTGCCGAGAATTTCTTCGCCTTCCTTAGTGAGCTTTCGGAAGAAGCACGATTTGTAACCCATGTGGCAGCAGCCCGGGCCGGTGAGGTCGGCCTGGATGAGCAAGGCGTCCCGGTCGCAATCCGCGCGGATCTCGCGCACGCGCAGCTTGTGGCCGGAAGTTTCACCCTTGATCCAAAGCCTCTGGCGGCTGCGGCTGTAGAAGGTCACAAAGCCGGAGCTCAGAGTATGCTCGAAAGCTTCCTGGTTCATGTAGCCGAGCATGAGCACCTTGCCCGTGTGTTTGTCCTGGATGACGGCGGGAATCAGTTCGTTCTGAAATTTCAAATCCATGGTCGCGCACTCCTTGTCAGCCAAAAATGAAAAAGCCCGCTGATTTTTCGTATCAGCGGGCTCTGAATCTCGTTTCTGCTGCGGCTTACGCCTTCGCCCACTGACACTTCACCCCAAAGATGAAATGGTGGTGGTGATGTGCCAGCGCACGTGCCATAAATGAAAATCCATTCTACGCACCGGGCTTTGAGTTGTCAA
Source organism: uncultured Acidobacteriota bacterium (assembly GCA_964481715.1). Taxonomy (GTDB): domain Bacteria; phylum Acidobacteriota; class Terriglobia; order UBA7540; family UBA7540; genus JAHEKS01. Next base: position 13,401 of record CAYZVR010000007.1, read on the forward strand.
CACACATCTTCTGCGAGGGGGCTGGTGACTGGGGTTGTCATGCTTGCAGCTTCTTATCCCTATTGGCAGGTCTGGAGGGATGGGAAAGCGAGCACGCGTCAATCGGCCGCTGGGCACGCCGTCTGGCTGCTCCCTAAAAGCAGTTCCAGTTTTCCCCGGCGAGCGCCACCCAGCGGCCAAATTGAAGTCCGAGCGGTGAACCAAACCTTCAAATAGGCTGACCGAGCTGTTCGCGGCGGAGAGATTCAAGTTCCCGCTGAACGCGCTCGATTTCCTTCTGGTGATCCTTCATGGCGCGCTGAACCTCCCCTTTGATTTTATCTTTCTGCACGCGCACTTCCTGGGTAGCTTTTTCGACTTCCGCTTTCAGCCGGCTCATTTCTTCCGGGCTGATTCCGAGATGGCGGAGTTCGGCGACGCTGCGCGGCCCAATCAGCCTTTGCGCTGGTTCCAGTTCGACGCTGACGGTCTGCTCTTTGCGGTCGCGCACAAGGGTCAGTGTCACCTTCTGCTTCTCATCGGACTCAGGTCGAAGCGCGCGTCGAAGGTCTGAAACGGAGCCGATTTCCTTCTCGCCCACTTTGACGATGACGTCGCCGGCTTTCAGCCCGGCTTTTTGCGCGGACGTTCCATCCTGAACTTCCCTCACCAGCACACCTTTGCCTTGCTTGACGCCGAAATAGTCCGCGAGTTGCGGCGTCAGTTCGTCGGCGGAGATGCCCAGGCGCGGCCCGCCGATGAACATCCCGTTGAATTCGAAGTTCGGAATGTGCACTTCCGGAATTTCGACGTGTGGCATTTCGAAATGGGACATCCACTTCGCTTCAGGAGGCGCGGCAAGTTTCGCCGTCAGGGTGCGGGTACGCCCGTTTCGGCTGGCTTCGATTGAAACCGTGCGTCCGGGCGGAGTTTCGCGCACCAGCCTGCTCAATTCGGCTACACTGCGCACTTTTTCACCCGCGAAACTTAGGATCACGTCGCCCTTCTCGAGACCGGCCTTCGCCGCAGGACTGTCTTCGCGGACGCTTTGGACGACCGCGCCGTACTCGCCGGGAAGTTTTAGTTCCGTCGCCTTCTCAGCCGTGACGTCGCTGAGCCCGACGCCCAGCCAGCTTCCGTCGTCTCCCCGGCCAAAAAAGACCATTCTTTCTTCGCGGTCTTCGGGCATCGCGATGACTGCGCCTCCGCTCTCCGGCGCCCGAATGTCGTCACCCGAAGGGGTTGCCGCTTTTTGGGCCAACAGGATTCCGGTCCCAGTCAGCGCGGCGATCACAAGACTCATCCATATTGCAACGCTTTTGGTTTTCATATTCACGCTCCACCTTCGATAAGATAATATATTGTCGGCAATCGGAAGTCCCGCGACGAGCGCAGGACGTCCATTGTTACTCGTCGTCCTTTCCGTCGTCTTCTTTGTGTTGCTGCCGACGTTCCTGCCAGACCTTCCAAAAAGCTTCCTGGCGCGCCTTGAGCTCTTCGAGCATGCGGGAGTCGAGTTTGTGAATCTCAATGTTTCCCATCATCGTGCGGATCCTCAGCACTTTGCCGCCGCCGTTCAATGCCGCTTCGGCGTGTTGCGAGCGATTCCGGAAATTCTCTTCTTCCCCTTGAACCTGAATCGGGAAATCGGAAACGATTCTGTGCCCGAAGGCCTGTTCGATGGCCGCATCAATGTTCAGTGGCAGATCGGGCGGAAGAAATACTTGGACGTCTCCGACCGAAGTTTCCAGTTGCGAAGCCGCAAAGCTATCGCCGATATTATTGAACTCGGCGAGGATGGGCCCGGCGGCGGTCTCCGCGCGCACGGCGCTTTGCATTCGGAACAGGTCAATGCTGCCACCGGCCGTCTCCGCCAGGACCAGCCCGCGCGCCCCGTGGAGGCGGATGCTGCCTCCGGCGGTTTCGGCGCGGACCGTGTCACCGCACTGGCCAATCTGGATTTGTCCCCCGGCGGTTTCCGCCCGGACGGGGCCGGAGGCTCCGCGCAGCACAATGTCGCCACCCGCCGTCTCGGCGAGGACCGAGCCCGCGATCGTGCCCGCCACAATTTCTCCGCCACTCGTCTCGAGCACCGCGTCGCCCTGGACGTCGGTCAGGCGGATTGCCCCGCCGGCGGTGCGGGCCTCCACGCGGCTTCCGATTTTCCCGAGCACGATGTCGCCCCCCGCCGTTTCCAGCCGAACGGGCCCGGTCACCTCTCCTGTGCGGATGTTCCCGCCGGCAGTTACTCCGCGCAGCTCGCCGTCCAGATTCCCCACGCTGAGGTCGCCGCCCTGCGTTTCGAGATCCACATTAAATTTCAGCGGCACGGTCACCTGGTAATCAACCGATGGGCCGTTGTGCCTCCCGGAAGCCGTGAACCTTCCAGCCATCATAACTCCGCCGCCTTCGAGCACGTGTAAAGTCAATTCGTAATTCTTAAAGTATCTCCGGGCTTCCTCCTCATTCGACCTGTAGGCGCGCAGCCGCACCCGGCAGTTCACCCGGTCGTTCACTCCCGGCTTAACGACGACGGAACCGACGTCAGCCCGCAGGACCAGCCGCCCGCCTTCCCGAGCCGGAGCTTCGCAAGTGGCGTACTCAACCCAGGCTCGTCCCTCGAGCTGGGGTGTGCCCCGCTGGACTGGCCCCTGGGCGTAAAGACTTCCGGCGACTCCGAACGCCAGGCTCCCTCCGATCAACAAGCTTGCAAACAATTTTGAAGTTTCTTTCACCAGTTTTCTCCTAGTTCCCATTTCCCTCGAGCTTTCGAATCGTGCTCAGCGACTTCAGTCGGACGTAACGATTGGAATCATTCGCTGCCAGGCGCTCGAGGACCGGCAAGGTCGACTCGTCCGCGTGCTCGACCAGCGCATCCAGGGCTGCGACGCGAACGCCGGGATTGTTTTCCGGAGCCATCGCGTGGAGCACCGCACGCTGCACCTCGGGAGTCCACTCCATCGTGCGCACGGCCTTCAGCGCTTCCAGGCGGACACCCGAATTGGGATCGTTCTGAATGGCATAAAGCAATGCTTCGCGCACGGAAGGATGGGCCCCGCCGCCCTGTAGCGCGTCCAGGCTGTCGCGGCGAATCCCGGCGTTCGAGTAACTCTTCACCGCGTCTACCAGAACCTGCCGGATGCGGGGGTCGTCGAGGGAACCCTGGAGCGTCATACGCCGTTCCGCGTCGAGCGTGATGCGCACCTGCCCGTCGGCCGACGGGCTCGGCGTCACTTGTGTGATGGCGTTGATGCGCATGTTGGACATGTCGGGGTTGACGACGGAAGCTTCGTTCGGGCCGGTTGTCGCTCCGCCTGCCAATCGGGCGGCGGGGACGTGCGGACGAAGTGTCCAGCCCAGCCCAAAACCCAGCAGCAGCAGGGCGAGAACCGCGGAAGCACGCGTGAGAGGCAGAGCTTTCAAGCCCGACCACAATTCTCCGAAAAGTTTTCTCCAGCTTACCGAAGAGAGCTCGCGGTCGATTGCGTCCTCGAGCGCCATGCGGCACTGGGCGAGGAGCTCGGGCGAAGGTTCGACGGTTGAGCGCGTAGCCAGCAACTCATGGATACGGCGGGTCTCATCCAGCCGGGCGCGGCAGGCGGGGCAAGCTTCGAGGTGCGCGTCCGCGTCCGCCCGTTCGTCCGCGGGCAATTCGTCGTATGAGTAAAGCGTCAGACTTTCTTCAAATTTCTTGCAGTCCATAACCGACTCCCGTCCCGGCTTGGTTAAATCAAATCGCTCAATTCGAGGCGAAGTTTTTGCGTGGCCCGGAAAAGCGAATTTTTGGCCGTTTCCTCACTCGTCCCGCACAAATCGCCGATGGCGCGAAGCTTCAGCCCCTGGAAATGTCTAAGCTCAAAAACCATGCGTTCGCGCGGGCCCAGCCGCTCGAGCGCCTTTCCGATACGCTGGCGGATTTCTCCCGCTCGCAGCGCCCGCTCCGGGTCGCGGACCGGCTGATGGTCCGGAACCGAATGGAAATACTCGGGTTCGCCTTCTGCACTGGGCGGGGCTTGCACTTCTTCGTGAGACTTCCGGCGCCGCAAGTGGTCATAACAGACGTTTACCACCACTCGGTAAAGCCAGGTCGAAAAGCGCGATTCAGAGCGAAAGCGCGCCAGAGAGCGATACACCTTCAAGAAGGCCTCCTGATAGAGATCCCGCGCTTCGTCCGGCGAGCCGACGACTTTGGTTACCAGCCGCAGGACGTGCTGGTCATAAAGGCGTACCAGTTCGTCGAAGGCGGCGCGGTCTCCCCGTTGCGCCCGCAGGATCAGCCCGCGCTCTTCTTCGCCTGCTGCCGCAGAGCTCTCGGCTGGAATGTCTCGAGCCAGTGTCAAGCAGCCATCCATCGCCAGATGCGTCTAATCTCCCCGTTCCTTTGGACGTACGGGCATGGAAAAGGTAAGCCGGGAAACGGGAAATCGCAAGCTGTATGGGGAAGTCTCGAAGGCCCCTGCGCGGAGGCCGGCCTTTCCAACCGACCGGTAGGAAGGTGGCTCGCAAGTGCTTGTACTTTGAGCCTTTCTTGACAACAAGTGCGCGGCTGGTATAATTAATCTTTTGTTCTCGAGGCCCCGGTGTTGATAACTCTGGCAGAGCTGGAGCTCCACCGGATCGAGGTCACCAAGACCTACGCGTCCGGCGACCTCAATTTTCAAGGCGCCGAATTCCAGCAATCGGGTCCCCTGCAAGTGGAAGCTGTTGCGGACCTTGCGGGGTCGGAAATTCGCATCCGGGGACACCTCAAGACTCGTCTGAGCGCGTGCTGCGATCGGTGCTTGGCGCCGATCGAGCTCCCGGTGGAGCGTGATTTCGAGCTGTTCTACCGTCCGATGGAAAGCATCGCGGGCGAGGAAGAGATTGAAGTTCCGAAAGACGAATTAGGGGTCGGTTTCTTTTCGGGCGAGGGGATCGAGCTGGCCCAAGTGGTCACCGAGCAGGTAATCCTTTCCGTGCCGATGAAAAAGGTCTGCCGGGACGAATGCCGGGGACTCTGTCCCGTTTGCGGGGTTGACCGCAACCGGGTACAGTGCCACTGCGCGCCACCTCCGCCGCAGCAGGAGTCTCCTTTCGCCCGGCTCAAATAAATCTTTGAGACCCGAAAAGAGCTATTTTCGGGTCCACAAGTGGGTTCTGAAAGGGAATCATGGCGAATCCAAAACGACGACATTCCAAAGCGCGAAAAAATCGCAGGCGGGCTCACGATTACCTGACCCCGCGTGCGGTTGTGGAATGCCCGCACTGTCACGAAGCCAAGCTTTCGCACCACGCCTGTCCCCATTGCGGTTATTATCGGGGGCGGGAGGTCGTGCTGGTTGAAGAGCCGGCCTAATCCATCCGGCCCCGCAGGGCGGGATCCGGGTCGGGGCGCCGGTACCTTTAGATTTTTTCAGCCGGTAATCCGTCAGCTGACGGGTTCGCGACTCTTCGACAGGGATCTGACCCCGGGAATCTGTTCCCGATATGCGACGCATCGCCGTTGACGCAATGGGCACGGACACCGCTCCCCTTCCGGAAGTGGAGGGCGCGATTCAGGCGGCGCGGGAGAATCATGCCCACATCCTGCTGGTGGGCCCGCAAGACGTGTTAAAGCGGGAACTGGCGCGGCGCGGCGACCGGGGCCTGCCCATCGAAATCGTTCACGCCAGTGAAGCGGTCACCATGGAGGACGCGGCGGCGAAAGCCTTCCGCCGCAAGCGTGACTCCTCCATCCGCGTGGCGGCGCGCCTGGTGCGGGAAGGCAAGGCCGACGGGCTGATCAGCGCGGGCAATACCGGGGCGGTGATGACCACCGCCAAGATCGTCCTCGGGACGCTCGCCGGCGTGGATCGCCCGGCGCTCGCGGCGGTTTTTCCTACTTCGCGGCGCAAGGCTGCCGTGCTGCTCGACGTGGGCGCTAACGTTGATTGCAAACCGATTCACCTCGAGCAATTCGCGCTGATGGGAGAGGTTTACTATCGCGTAATTTTCGGCGTCGAGCGGCCGCGCGTGGGGCTGCTCTCCATCGGGGAAGAGGAACACAAGGGAAACGAGCTGACCCGCGAAACCTTCCATCGCTTGAAACAATTGCCCTTGAATTTTGTCGGGAACGTGGAAGGCCGGGATCTGTACAACGGCCGCGTGGAAGTGATCGTTTGCGACGGGTTCATCGGCAACGTGGCGCTAAAGATCAGCGAAGGCCTGATCGAAGCTGTCTCCAGCCTGCTGAAGGAAGCGCTTTCGAGCACCATCTCCGCCAAAGTGGGCTATGTGCTCTCGCGCAAGGCTTTTCAAGACTTCAAGAAGCGCGTGGATTACTCCGAATATGGCGGCGCGCCGCTCCTGGGTGTGCGCGGCGTCTGCATCATCTGCCACGGCGGCTCGAATGCGAACGCCATCAAGAACGCGATTCGCGTGGCCGCGGGGTTTTCCGAGGGGCGAGTGAACGAAAAGATCGAGCGCGAAATCCGGGAGTTTGGCATCGAAGCTCGAAAATCGGAAATCGCCCGGGTTTAATCCCAGGCCAGCGGTCTCCCGCTGTGGTGGGCCTGCCCGCCGTGGCGAGTCTTCAAAGTCAGGAGCCATAATGAGTTCTGCGGGAATTCTCGGCACGGGGACGGCGCTTCCCGAAAAGGTGATCACCAACCACGACCTTGAAAAGATTGTCGAAACCTCCGATCGCTGGATCACCGAGCGAACGGGCATCAAGGAACGCCGGCAGGCTGGTCCGGGAGAAACCACCTCCTCGCTTTCGGTGCAGGCCTCGCGCAAGGCCCTGGAGATGGCAGGCATCGCCCCGCAGGAGCTGGACCTCATCATCTGTTCGACTATTTCGCCCGATATGCCTTTGCCCGCCACCGCTTCTTTCATCCAGCGCGAGCTCGGCGCAAAAGATTGCTGCGCTTTTGACCTGGCGGCGGCCTGCTCGGGATTTCTGTTCGGGATTACGGTGGCGGAGCAGTTCATCCGAACCGGAAAAGCCAAGCGCGTCCTGGTGATCGGTGCGGAATTGCTTTCGCGCTATTTGGATTACAAGGATCGGGCCACCTGCGTGATTTTCGGGGACGGCGTGGCCGCCAGTGTGCTGGGACCGGTCGAGCCGCCTTCGGGCATGCTGGCCTCGGAGTTGCACACCAACGGCAATTACGCCGATCACCTTTACATTCCGGCGGGTGGTACCGCGATGCCTGCAAGCTGTGAGACGGTTCAAGCGCGTAACCACTACATCAAGATGCGCGGCAACGAGCTCTTCAAAGTTGCGGTCCGAAGCCTGGAAGAAGTGTCGCGGAGGGTCTTACAGCAAGCCGGCGTGTGCCCCGAGCAGGTCAGCCTGTTTATTCCTCACCAGGCCAACCAGCGCATCACGGATGCGGTCCGTCAGCGCCTGGGCGTCACACCGGAAAAGGTCTATTCCAACATCAGCCACGTGGGCAACACGTCGTCGGCGTCCATTCCCATTTGCCTTGACGAGTGCGTGCGCAGCGGGCGAATCAAGAAAGGCGACCTGATTCTGATGTCCGCCTTCGGCGCGGGAGTGACTTGGGGCGCCGTGCTGATGCGCTGGTAGTCCGTCAGACGAGAGACGCCGGCCGGGTCCGTTCCAGCGAAGCGAAGGGATTATTGTCGAAGACGGCATTCCTTTTTCCTGGTCAAGGCTCGCAGCTTCCCGGAATGGGACGGGAGCTCGCCGATCATTTTCTTGCCGCGCGCCGGGTTTTTGAAGCGGCCGACGAGGCGCTGGGTTTCTCGCTGTCGAAACTTTGCTTTGAGGGTCCGGCGGAGGAACTGCAACTCACGGCCAACACGCAGCCTGCGATTTTAGCGGCGTCCGTGGCGGCGGCCGAAGTTTTGAAAGAGAAGGGCGTGCAGGCCGATTTCGTGGCCGGCCACAGCCTGGGTGAATACTCAGCGCTCGTGGCCGCGGACGCCCTGAAGCTCGAAGACGCCATCAGGCTTGTCCGCAAGCGCGGTGAGTACATGCAGGAAGCGGTGCCCGTCGGCGAGGGCGCCATGGCCGCGCTGCTCGGCCTTGACCCCGCTACGGTGGAAGAGGTTTGCCGGGAAGCGGCGCAGGGGCAAGTGGTATCCCCGGCCAACCTCAATTCTCCCGGGCAGATCGTGATTGCCGGGAACAAAGCCGCTGTGGTGCGGGCGACGGAGCTGGCTAAGAATCGCGGCGCAAAGCGGGCGGTCCTGCTGAACGTCAGCGCGCCATTCCACTGCGCGCTGATGCAGCCCGCCGCTGACCGTTTGGCGCGAGACCTTGACGCGGTTGACTTTGCGCAACCTCGCACGCCGCTTGTGAACAACGTTGAAGCGCGCGTCGTGCGGGACGGCGAGACCGTCCGCGAAGGCCTGAAGCGGCAGGTCACGTCGCCGGTACGCTGGGAAGAATCCATGCGCGTGCTGCGATCGGAAGGCGTTGAAGTTTTCGTCGAAGTCGGTCCGGGGAAGGTGCTGTCAGGCCTTTTGCGGCAAATCGACCGCGAGGCTCAGTGCCTTCGCGTGGAAGACCTCGCGACGCTCGACGAAACGCTGGGCCGGCTCGTAAAGCGGTGAACGGATTTAGACGATGAACCTCGAAGGACGCGTGGCGCTCGTGACCGGGGCATCCCAGGGCATCGGGAAGGCCTGCGCCGTGGCGCTGGCGGAGGCCGGAGCGCAGGTGTCGCTCGGAAGCCGCAACCTCTCCAAGCTCCAGGATGTGGCGAAGGAGATTGAAAGTCTGGGGAGAAAGGCGTTGCCGTTTCAACTGGACGTTTCGAACCACGAATCGGTCGAGGCAGGCATTTCGAAGGTTCTCGAAGCCTGGGGTAAAATCGAAATTCTGGTGAACAACGCGGGAATTACCAAAGACAATTTACTCTTACGGATGAAGACTCAGGACTGGGAGGCGGTCCTCAAAACCAATCTGGATGGCGCTTATCATTGCATCAAGGCTGTCTTGCCCGGCATGGTGCGGCAGCGTTACGGGCGCATTATCAACATTACCTCGGTTGTCGCCCAGTCAGGGAATCCCGGCCAAGCCAACTACGTTGCCTCCAAGGCGGGCCTGATCGGACTGACCAAGGCGGTGGCCTCGGAAGTCGCCAGCCGCAATATTACGGTTAACGCGGTGGCGCCCGGATTTATCGCCACCTCGATGACCGAGAGATTAACGCCGGACGTGCACCAGAAAATTTTGGGCATCATACCCCTCGGCCGCATGGGAACCGACCGGGATGTGGCTTGCGGGGTGCGCTTTCTCGCTTCCGAAGAGGCCGGCTACATCACCGGTCACGTGCTCAACATTAATGGCGGGATGTACATGGCTTAGGAGGTCAGGCGGGGGGGTTACAGGGCCGCTTGACCATCGGAGGGACGGAGGCTAGAATGGCCGCCCCACGTAATCCGAGGAGGATCGACCGATGGCATCGCTCGAAGAGAAAGTTAAGCAGATCATTGTGGAGCAGCTCGGAGTCGACGAATCTGAAGTCACTCCCACGGCGCATTTTATAGACGATCTGGGCGCCGATTCGCTGGACATCGTGGAATTGGTGATGGCCTTCGAAGAGGCGTTTGAAATCGAAATCCCCGATGAGGACGCCGAGAAGATCCAGACCGTCAAAGACGCCAATGAATATATCCAATCCCACGCCAAGTCCTCGAAGAACTGATCGCCCCGGCGCAAGGGTCGGGAGGAGGGATTGAGGTTGGCACGCAGAGTCGTGGCGACGGGGGTGGGACTTGTCTGCGCCCTCGGCGTCGGCACCGACGAAACCTGGAAGAACATTCTGGCCGGCAGGAGTGGTGTCTCTCCGATCACGCGTTTTGACACGACCGGCTACTCTTCCACCATCGCCGCGGAAGTTAAGAATTTCGACCCGCTCCAGTTCGTCGAGAAGAAAGAGCTGAAGAAGATGGGCCGCTTTATTCAGTTTGCCCTGGCGGCCACACACTTTGCCATGCAACAGGCCGGACTTCAGATCACGCCCGAAGTGGCTGAGCGCGCCGGAGTCTTCATCGGTTCCGGCATCGGAGGGTTCGACGTCATCGAGCGCGAGCACTCGGCGCTGCTCGAAGGCGGCCCGCGCAAGATATCCCCCTTCTTCATCCCCGCGTCCATCGCCAATCTGGCGTCGGGATTTGTTTCCATTCGCTACGGAGCCAAGGGGCCGAATTCGGCGACCTGTACGGCCTGCTCGGCGAGCGCCCACGCGGTGGGCGATTCTTTCCGGCTGATTCAGCGCTGCGACGCCGATGTGATGATTTGCGGCGGCGCGGAGGCGGCCATCACGCCGCTCGCTGTCGGCGGGTTCGCAGCCATGCGCGCGCTTTCCACGCGCAACGACGCGCCCTGCAAGGCCAGCCGCCCCTTTGACCGCGAGCGCGACGGATTTGTGATCGGCGAAGGCTCCGGAATTTTGATCCTCGAGGAGCTGGAATTCGCCCGAAAGCGCGGCGCAACGATTCTGGCTGAACTCGTGGGCTACGGAATGTCCGGCGACGCGTACCACATCGCGCAGCCGGCGGCAGGCGGCAGCGGCGCCATCCGTGTGATGTCGAACGCCTTGGCGGACGCCAAAGTTCTGCCCGACCAGGTGAATTACATCAACGCGCACGGGACCTCGACACCCGTCAACGACCGCACCGAGACGCTCGCCATCAAGAAAGTTTTTGGCGTGCGCGCGGCCAAAATTCCCGTCAGTTCCACCAAGTCCATGACCGGGCACCTGCTGGGCGGCGCCGGAGGGCTCGAGGCCGGACTGACCGTGCTCGCCCTTCGCGAACAGATTTTGCCGCCCACGATCAATTACGAAAACCCGGACCCGGAGTGCGATCTGGATTACGTTCCGAACCAGCCGCGCAAAGCCGAGATCGAGTACGCGTTATCCAACTCTTTCGGCTTTGGCGGAACGAACGCGGCTTTGCTTTTCAAGCGGTATAGCTCATAGTCAGCATTCCGTTGTCAGTTGTGAACACCGGTCAGGAATAACTGAAATTCTCCGACCGACGACGGATGACTGGCAACGGTCTCCTTCAGAGCAAACGGAGCGACCGCAGGGAGAATTTTTCCTTGAAAATCGTCGTCTGCCTCAAACAGGTCCCAGCCCACGATGCGGTGCTCAAGTTGAACGCCGCCGGGTCCTGGATTGAGACCGCCGACGTGGGCTTTCAGGTCAACGAGCCGGATATTTACGCTCTCGAGGAAGCTTTGCGTTTGAAGGAGAAACACACGGGCGAAGTGGTGATTTGTTCGCTCGGCCCTGCGCGCGTCCAACAGGCCATCAAGGAAGCCCTTGCCAAAGGAGCCGACCGCGCGCTGCACCTGGAAGACGCCGCCTTCGACGGGCTCGACGCCCACGGCATGGCGCGCGCCATGGCCCGTGCCATCGAAAAGGAAAAGCCCGACCTGGTGCTCACCGGCCTCCAGTCGGACGATTTCGGATACGCGCAGACGGGCGTCATTCTCGCCGAGATGCTTGGGCTCCCGCACTCGACGATCATTATGGAGATTCAGGTCATCGGGCAGACGCTCAAAGTGAAGCGCGAGCTTGAAGCCGGATGGTTTCAGTGGATCGAGATGCCGCTGCCCGCGCTGCTGGCGATTCAATCGGGCATCAACAAGCCGCGCTATGCGACACTGAAAGGCATCATGGCGGCCAAAAACAAGCCCCTGCAAAAAGTCACCGCGGCAGAACTGGGGCTTAGTGCGCAGGACCTTGCGCCGCGGCAAAGGATTTCCAAGGTGTACGTGCCCGTTAAGAAGGCTCAAACGGAGTTTTTACAGGGGAACCCCAAGGAGATCGCGACCCGGTTAGTGGACAAGCTCAGGAACGACGCGCGGGTGATTTGACCGCAGAAGGAGGCTTTATGTTCGTGCATATCTGGAGAATGCGAGGGCGCAAGAAGCGATCGGAGGAATACGAGAAGTTCGGCCGGACGGTAACGCTTCCGGCTCTCAAGAAAATCGACGGCTGCGTGGACGCCCATTTCATCAAGGTGTTCGAAGCTCGCAAGCCCGAGTACCTGTGGCTGGTGTTCTGGCGCGACAACCAGGCGCTGGAAGCGGCGCGCACCAATCCAGCCTGGCGTGAGCAAATCAAAAAGTTCGAGGCGGGCAAGTTCTACAAGACGATTCCACTCGAACTGGTGTGCGAGACGCTGGCTGCCTTCGGTAGCCCGGGCAGCGACAAACCCGAGAAGCCGAAAAAGGCCGAGAAGGCGGAGAAGTCCGAGGGCGGAGGCCGGGGCTTTACGGGGCCAACCGTAGAGGGCGAGTAATCCGAGCGCAGGTGAAGCCACGGGCCCTGCCGAGGGATTCCGGAGATGGCTGGCGAAGTTCTGGTCGTTGTCGAACATCAGAATGGAAAAATCTCCCGCCCGGCGTGGGAAGCGCTGGCCGCCGGGCAGCACCTCGCCCGCGACCTGGGCGGAACTGTTTCGGCGGTGGTGGTGGGCCGGGACATTTCCGGCCTCGCCTTGCAAGTGGCAGCGGCAAAGGTCGAAGAAGTTTTGACCGCCGAATCGCCGCAGCTTGCCGACTATACCTCCGACGGAACAACTCGGGCGCTCGGCGAGGTCATCCGCCTGAGAAAACCCGCTTACGTCGTCTTCAGCCACACCTATGAAGTCCGAGACTTCGCGCCGAAACTGGCTGCCTCCCTCAACGCAGGTCTCGTAAGCGACTGCCTGGGAACTCGCAAGGAAAACGGGCGGATGGTTTTCGTTCGCCAAATTTTCCAGGGAAAATTTTCCGCGGACGTCGAGTTTGCAGGCGATCCTCCTTACCTTGTTTCGTTTCAGGCTGCGGCTTTTCGCGAAGACTCGCTCGAGCGCGGCAGCGCGCCCGCGAAAATCACGCCGGTCGCTGTCGAGTTTCCTCCGGATTCGATACGCACCAAGCCCGGCGAGCGCTTTCGCGAAGCGAAGCAGGCCGTGGACCTTTCGCAGGCGGAAATCATCGTGGCCGTCGGGCGCGGCATCAAGGCGCCCGAAAATCTGGAGCTTGCCCAAAAGCTCGCAGCGGCGCTCGGAGCGGAGGTCGGCGCCTCGCGCCCCATTTGCGACGGCGGCTGGCTGCCCATGGATCGCCAGATCGGAAGCTCGGGCCAAACGGTTGCGCCCAAGCTTTACATCGCGCTGGGAATTTCCGGCGCGATTCAGCACCAGGTGGGGATGAAAGGCTCGCGAACGGTAGTGGCCATCAACAAGGATCAGGAAGCTCCGATTTTCGAAGTGGCCACCTACGGAATCGTCGCCGACCTTTTTGAGATCGTCCCGCCGCTCATCGAAGAGATCAAGAAGTTGAAGGGCGGATAGGCGGCGCGCAGGCTGCGCTTCGGCGGCCGAAGGATTTTTCTCGCATGGGATCTTAAGGCTTCGGAACCCACACAAAATTCTTCCAAACTTTTTCAAGCACCTTGCACGTCTTGCAGTCGAAACGCTTCAAAGCCTCGCCGCGACCTGCGACGCGCTTTTTGGTTATCGAATCCACTTCAAAGCCCGTCGTGACGTGGCACAAGTTGGCGATGTGCTCTTCTTTCCCAGAGCCCATCGAGCAGGGCAGGTAGCTGCGCGATTCTCCCACCCACCTTGTACCGGTCCGTCGGCAAACCGTTCGGATGTACGCGCCCTTGGCGGCGAATTCCGGCGGAATGTTCACCCACTCGGCGTGGAAGCGCTGGTTTTCCATCCACACGCGATATTCCTTGCCGCTCGTTTCTGACTTCCAAATTCGTGCGGACGCCGGAGCCGCACTCTCTCCCTTGCCGGGTGCCGGCGCTTTGGATTCCTGCGCACAGAGACCCGCTGGTGCGGCGCAGAAAAAGACCGCCGAAAAAAGAATTAAAAGTCCCGCAAAGCTTTTCAGAAGTTTCAATGCTCCTCCCAGGGTTCGGATTTTTGGGAATTGCCCGCATCTCGCCGGCGTTCTGTTTTAGCGCCTCGTTGCTGTCAGGTCAATCTTGGCGCGGCGTGAGATGATTCAGGTCTGCCACGTCAAGGTCATTCCGGTGAGACGCTCGAGGACGCTGACCGGAGCGCGCTCGGGCCGCTGCATCACGCCGCGCGAAACGATGAAAGTCTGTTCGAGCGCGAACTGTCCTGAAAGCACCGCGTGGCTGACCGAGTCGGTGAAAACCATCCAGCTCGATTGCGGCGGAAATTCCCAGCGGTCCTTGCGGCAGGTTTCCTGAAACCGCTGATTCTCCTTCATGAAATTATGGAAGCGGTGCATCAGGACGTCGTAGGGCGAAGCCGAAAATTGGCGCAGTCCCAATCCGCGCGCAGCCCCTGCGAGAGTTCGCCGCAAAGGTGAAGACGCCCGGCGCGCGAGGGTCAGGAGCTGGGCCTCCGCGGAGAATTTTTCCGCCAGCACTTCGAAGGCTTCGGTGGTGTTCCAGACGCGCGGCTGGCTGGGATTGATGTTGGTAAAGAAGCGCAAGATGCGGTCGCCGTTTGTAGGGCGCGTGGGGAAGGCGTCCACATGCAGGAGGTCGTTGCGCGAATGCAGGGAGAGCTTGCGCCCCGCTTCTTCGAGCGGCCGGAAGCTGGTGTAATCAACTTGCCACGAAGCCGCGTAAAGGGGCGTCAAGCGCGTCAAAAGCTTGATCGTTTGCTGCGAAAAACTTCGCAAAATGCGGTGCAGCCGGTCGCGGCCTCCGCCCGCCGCAACGCCGGTGAGAATGTCCTGGGACGGACGATAGGCGATGTTTTTGTGGTACGCGGCGCCCGACTGCCGCTGGCCGAGGAGAAAGTTCAGGTCGTCTGCGGCAAACGCGCTCGGAGTCTTCGGAAAAAAGAGGGTGTTTCCCGCTTCGAGTTGCGCGTAGTGTTCAGGGCTGAGCTGCGCTCCGATGTCGGTAACCGTCACCAGTTCCATGGCTTGTTTCTACATTATCTGCCGGAATTTTGAAATCCGAAACCCCTGTTTGCGAGTTCCGCGCGCAGCCCGCCTGTGCTACGATGGTCGAGTGAGTGTCACCTGGCCCCCGAACGGGCGAATCGGCCAGTTTAATCTGCACGCGGAGCCTTGGGGCGAACTTCCACAGCCAACCGAATGACCGATCAGAACAAACCACGGCCGCGCATCCTGAGTGGCATGCGACCCACCGGAAAACTGCACCTCGGCAATTTGGTTGGCGCGTTACAGAATTGGATTGAACTTCAGGACCACTACGAGAGTTTCCACTTTGTGGCTGACTGGCACATGCTGACGACTGATTACGCGGACACCGCCGACCTTCACACCAACACTCAGGAGATGGTCACGGATTGGCTTGCCGCGGGCCTTGACCCAAACAAAGCGACGTTCTTCATTCAGTCGCGCTTGCCGGAGCACGCCGAGCTCCACCTCCTGTTTTCCATGGTGACGCCGCTCGGGTGGCTGGAGCGTGTGCCCTCTTATAAGGAACAGCTCGACAATATCAAGGATCGCGACCTGCACACGTACGGCTTCTTGGGTTATCCAGTGCTCCAGGCGGCGGACATCCTCATGTACAAAGCGGACGCTGTGCCGGTTGGCGAAGACCAGGTGCCGCACGTGGAACTCACGCGTGAGGTGGCGAGACGGTTTAACAATGCGTTCGGCGAAGTTTTCCTTCAGGGAGAGGGTGAGTACCCCCCAGACGCCCCATATTGGGATGGACTCGCGACCGGTACAGGCATTGGCGCATTAGCAGCCGGGCTGTACGGATCTGTGGACAAAATTAGTTTAATCAAGGCCGCCTTTCGGCGGGCCCCGTTGGACCTGCGCGCATATCATCTCAATAGCGGCCTCGGGAAGATTTCCGAGATCTTCCCCGAACCGCAGGCGCTGCTGACCCCCACGCCCAGGCTTCCCGGCACCGATGGCCGCAAAATGTCGAAGAGTTATGAAAACGCCATCTTCCTTTCTGATCCTCCCGATGTTGTCAGCAAGAAGTTAGCGACGATGATCACGGACCCGGCGCGAAAGCGGCGGACGGACAAGGGCAATCCGGACGTATGTCCCGTCTTTGACCTCCACAAAGTTTTTTCGACGAGCCAGAACATTGACCAAGTGAACCGCGAATGCCGGACCGCAGAAATCGGATGCCTTGACTGCAAAGCCTTGTTGGCCCAACACGTGAATGCTCGCCTGAAGCCAATCCAAGAACGCCGTAGAGTTTACGAGCAGGCGCCGCAAAAAGTTTGGGATGTGCTCGAAGAAGGGACCGCTCGAGCCCGCCGAGTCGCTCAGGCGACGATGGCCGAGGTGCGGGCGGCGGTCAAGCTGGCTTAAATGGCGGACGAAACCCGAGAGCCCGAATCGTCCGTCAGCCGACGGACCGAGGCCGCCCAGACTCCGTCGGAGCCTGTTGCGCCCAAGCGCGCCACGCAACCGGCGGAGCCTCCGCCGCAGGTAAAGCTCGAAATGTACGAGGGCCCGCTCGACCTTCTACTGGACCTGATTCGCAAGCAGCAAATTAACATCTACGATATTCCCATTGCCAAAATCACCAAGCAGTATCTCGATTATCTCCACCTGCTCGAGAAGATGAACATCGACGTAGGCGGCGAGTTTGTGCTGATGGCCGCGACGCTGATCTACATCAAATCGCGCATGCTGCTGCCGCCCGACCCGACGGCGCCTGACGAAGACCAGGAAGACCCGCGCGCCGAGCTGGTGCATCGCTTGCTCGAGCACGAGCAGTTCAAGAACGCCGCGCAAATGCTGCAATCGAAGCGCATGGTCGAGGACGCCGCCTGGACGGCGCCCGGCATCGACGAATTTGTGGAAGCAGAAGACGAACCGGGACTCACGGTTTCGGTTTTCGATCTGGTATCGGTTTTCCGCCAGATCATCGAGCGCGCCAAAAAGCGCGTGCCCTTGCAGATTCGCCGCGAAGAAGTGAGCGTGGCGCAGATGTTCGAGCACGTCAAACAAGTCCTGCTCGTGAATCCGCACCCCGTGCGCCTGGACGATCTGTTCGCCGGGTTTCTCTCGCGCCCGGCGCTGATCGCCCTGCTTCTGGCGCTGCTCGAAATGGTGCGGCTGCACGCGGTCATCTTGCGGCAGAAGGAATTGTTCGCGCCCATCACCGTCCACAAGAACAAGCGTTTTGAGGAGATCGTTTCCGCTGCCGACGTTGCGCAGCTCGAAGCAAGCCTGGAGGAAAGTTTCAATTGAGCGTCCGTTGTCAGTTGCCCTTGGTGCATTGCAGTATGGCGATGCGACTTGCTTGACAACGCACCACTGACCACGGACTACGAACTAAAAATGCTAAACGACGAAACCCTGAAAGCCTTGATTGAAGCCATTATCTACGTCGCGCCGGAGCCCGTGTCGCTCGACGCCATCGTGAAGTCGCTCGAGGGCGAGGACCGCGAAAGGGTGAAGGACAAACTCCTCGAGCTGACGGAAGAGTTTGACAAGCCCGAGCACGGGGTTCACATCCGGCAGGTCGCGGGAGGATACAAGTTTTCTTCCAAACCCGAGCATCACGACGTGCTGCGAAAATTCGTGAAGAGTCTCAAGCCGCCCATTCGTCTTTCCAAACCCGCGCTCGAAACCCTGGCCGTGATCGCCTACCGCCAGCCGGTGACGCTGCCCGAGATGGATGAAATCCGCGGGGTGGATTGCGGCGGTGTCATTCACACGCTGCTTGAGAGAAAACTTGTGGTCACGGCAGGACGCAAGAACGTGGTCGGGCGGCCGATCCTTTACCGGACTTCGCGTGATTTCCTGGTGCACTTCGGGTTGAAGGATTTGGGTGAGCTGCCCAGCCTGCGCGAGTTTGAAGAAATGGCGCGGCAGGCGCTCGGTCCGGAATTTGCGGAAGAAGACAGCCTGGCGTTTGACCGCGCGCCCGAGGCTGCTGAGAATTCCGAAAGCGCCGATGCCCCGGACGAGCCGGAGAATGAAACCGAAACGGCGCCATCGTCCGGCGAGCCGAATTCATAATTAGAAGAGTTATCACCCTTCAGCCATCAGGCGGAATCGGTGCCGGAAATTATTGTGTCCAAAATCTGATTGCTGACGGCCCGGAACGGAAGATGCAAGAACGCCTGCAAAAAATTATTTCGACGGCCGGCATCGCCTCGCGGCGCAAGGCGGAGGAGCTGATCGTGCAGGGCCGCGTGTCGGTCAACGGTCTCGTGCTGACCGAGCTCGGCTCCAAAGCCGACCCCGAGCGCGACCACATCAAAGTGGACGGCAAACTCCTTTTGCGTGCCGGGCGTCGCATCACTCTGCTGCTGAACAAGCCGGTGGGAGTTGTTTCAACCGTCAGCGATCCGCAGAACCGCGAGACCGTCATCTCTCTGGTGCGCGGAATCAAGGAGCGCGTTTATCCCGTCGGGAGATTGGACTACCATTCGTCCGGTCTGCTGCTGCTCACCAACGACGGCGATTTGGCGAATCATTTGATGGCGCGCGCGTCCGCCGTTCCCCGCACTTATCACGTCAAGCTGGAGGGCCGCCCGGACGCGAAAGCATTGGCCAAGCTCGATCAGGGCATCGTGCTCGACGGACGGCGGACAGCGCCTTGCCAGATTCGGCCGCTCGCAAACCCCGCCGAACGCGACAGGTCTGCGGCGGCGGGCAAGCCTGCCGCGGCAGGCAAACCCTGGTACGAGATCACACTTGTCGAGGGGCGCTATCATCAGGTACGCCGCATGTTTGAGCGCGTGGGCCAGTCGGTGATAAAGTTGAAGCGGGTGCGGATCGCCTTCCTCACCGACCGCGGCCTCGCGCCGGGACGGTTCCGGCCCCTGACGCCGGAGGAAGTGACCCGCCTGAAGAATTGGAAGGGAAGCGAAACCCGCTGAAGCGCCGCCTTCGGCGGGTTGCGTGACCTGGATTCTAAAACGGAAATCCGCACTATGCAGCGTTTTTCCATCGAAGACCTGCTTCATCCCTGGTCGAAACGCATTCGGCCCTATCCGCCCGGCAAGCCCATCGAAGAAGTGGAACGCGAGCTGGGGCATCCGGCCATCAAGCTTGCCTCCAACGAAAACCCGCTCGGACCATCGCCGAAGGCCTTGGAAGCCATCCGCAAATCGCTCGACCGGATCAATCTCTATCCCGACGGGCACGGCTATTACCTACGAAAAAGGCTTTCCGAGATTCACGGCCTGGAGATGATCCAGATCATTCTGGGTGCGGGTTCGACGGACCTTATTGAGCTTGTCGCCAAAACTTTTCTCGTGGCGGGCGACGAAGCGATTACGTCGGAGTCGGCGTTTTACATCTATCGGCTGGCTATTGACGAAATGGGCGCGGGACTGGTGCAGACGCCCCTGCGGAACATGGGATTTGATCTTACCGCCATCGCGCGCGCCGTGACGCAGCGGACCAAGGTCGTCTATATCGGCAATCCCAACAATCCCACCGGCACGATGTTCACCGCCGCGGAGTTCGACCGCTTTCTCGAGGCGCTCCCGCCGCGCGTGCTGGTGGTTCTGGACGAGGCCTATTGCGATTACGTGCAGCGCCGCGACTACTCACACTCACCTGAATACGTTCGTGCCGGCCGGAACGTTCTAGTGTTGCGGACTTTTTCCAAAGTCCACGGCCTCGCCGGACTGCGCATCGGCTACGGGTTGGGACATGCGGAATTAATCGAAGCGCTCAACCGCATTCGCTCGCCCTTCAACGCCAATTTCGTGGCGCAGGTCGCGGCGCTCGCCGCGCTGGATGACCGCGAGCACGTGGCGCGCTCGGTTGAAAATAATGTCCACGAAATGAAGTTCGTCACGGAGGAATTGACGCTGCTGGGGGTTCGTTACACGCCCTCGGCCGGCAACTTCCTGCTCATTGACACGGGACGCGACTGCGAGGAAGATTTCGTCCGGCTGCTGCACGAAGGCGTCATCGTGCGGCCCATGAAGCTCTACAGTTTTCCCTCCTCGCTGCGAGTGACCGTCGGGACGCACCAGGAAAACGAGCAGTTTTTGGAAGCGCTGCGCCGCGTGATGACCGCTTCGGTCCGCGCCGTGCGATAGAGGCAGAGAGCTGAAAAATTCTGGAAGATTCTATGGGCTCGACGAAGAAATTCTCTCTCAGAAGAATTGGGAGGTTGCATTATGCGTACAGCGGGTGTATCGAATAACTCAGAGCCGCGGTCGAAACCGCCGGCAACGCAGC
>CAYZVR010000008.1:0-3632 GCA_964481715.1 uncultured Acidobacteriota bacterium
CAGGCAGTGTGAAGGCGAGCGTTCGCACCTATCCCATGTACATCAACGGGCAGTGGGTGGCGAGCGCTTCGGACAAGACGTTTCCGGTGTATGACCCTTCGACTGAGGAAGTCATCGCACAGGTTGCGGACGCGGACAGCGCCGACGTGGATCGCGCCGTTGGGGCGGCCCGTGAGGCGTTCGATTCATCGGGCTGGTCGCAGACCACCGCCCAGGAGCGCGGACGAATTCTGTTTCGGCTCGCCGAGCGTGTCCGTAAGGAAAGCGCCATGCTGGCTGAGCTTGAATCTCAGAACAGCGGAAAGCCGATCGTCGAGGCGGAATACGATATCGCCGATGTCGCCACTTGCTTTGAGTATTACGGAGGGCTGGCGACCAAAATTCTCGGGCAGGTCAATCCCGTCCCGGATAATGCGCTGAGCCTGACTCTCAAGGAACCGGTGGGTGTGGCCGGCCAAATCATCCCGTGGAACTACCCGCTTTTGATGGCGGCGTGGAAGCTTGCGCCCGCGCTCGCGGCGGGGTGCACCTGTGTCCTCAAGCCAGCGGAGCAGACTCCACTCACCGTCCTTGAGATGGCTCAATGGTTCGCCGACGTCGGCTTGCCGCCCGGAGTCGTGAACATCGTCACCGGCTTCGGGGAAACCGCTGGCGCTCCGCTAGTCCAGCATCCCGACGTGAACAAGATCGCATTCACGGGCAGCCTGGCTGTTGGCAGGCAAATCGTCAAGATGGCGGCGGACACGGTGAAGCGCGTGACCCTTGAATTGGGCGGCAAGTCCCCCAACATTTTCTTTGCCGACGCCGACTTCGAAGCCGCCATTGACGGTGCGCTGTTCGGAGTCTTTATCAATCAGGGAGAAGTTTGCTCGGCGGGCAGCCGGATTCTTGTCGAGCGCTCGATCTATTCGAAGTTTGTCGAGGCCATGACGGAAAAGGCCAAGCGGATCAAGCTGGGACCGCCACGCGAGCGCTCGACCAAGATGGGCCCGCTGGTCAGCAAGGAACAGTACGAGCGCGTGCAGTCCTACCTTGAGATCGGAAAGAAAGAAGCCAAAGTGGCCATCGGCGGCGGGAGGGCGACTGCCTTCAAGCGTGGCTACTACATTGAGCCCACCATTTTCTACGATGTCGAAAACAGCGCCCGCATCGCCCGGGAGGAAATCTTCGGGCCGGTCGCAGCAGTAATTCCCTTCAGCGACGAAAAGGAAGCCATCGGCATCGCCAATGACACGCCTTATGGTCTGGCCGCCGCGGTGTGGTCGCGCGACATCTTCAAGGCGTTTCGAACCGTAAAGGCGCTGCGGGCGGGCATTGTTTGGGTGAACCACATGCAGCCCACTTATGTGGAAGCCCCCTGGGGCGGCTACAAACAATCAGGATTCGGTCGCGAACTCGGTCCCTGGGGAGTCGAGGAATATCTCGAGACCAAGCAGGTCTATATTAATCTGAGCGAACAGCCACTTGGGTGGTACTGAAAATGCCCACAATACAACTACGCACAAAAATCCCCGGCCCCCGTTCGCAGGAGTGGATGCGCCGGCGTAACGACGCAATCCCCCGGGCGGTCTACAACATCACGCCGATTTTTGTGGCGCGCGCCGAAGGGGCAGTTTTGGAAGACGTGGACGGCAATCAATTCATCGACTTTGCCGGCGGCCTCGGCTGCCTGAACGTCGGCCACCGGGCGACAGGAGTGGTCGCGGCTCTGCGCGCGCAGCTCGAGCGGTACCTTCACCTGTGTTTTCACGTCACCCCTTACGCCGGCTATGTAAGGCTGGCGGAGCAGTTGAACGCGCTTACGCCCGGCGACTTTCCGAAGAAAACTGTTCTGGTCAATAGCGGAGCGGAAGGGATTGAAAACGCCGTTAAGATTGCCCGCGCCTACACAAAGCGCCCGGCGGTGATCTGTTTCGAAGACGCTTTTCACGGGCGCACGCTGCTCACCATGTCACTGACCAGCAAGACGCATCCCTACAAAGAGGGTTTCGGCCCCTTCGCCGCAGACGTCTACCGGATTCCTTACGCTTATTGCTACCGATGCGCGTATTCATTGCAATTTCCCTCATGCCAGGTTCACTGCGCGCATCATCTCGAAGATGCTTTCAAGCGGCTGGTGGCGGCGGAATCGGTGGCGGCGCTGGTGGTTGAGCCGGTGCTCGGCGAAGGCGGTTTTGTGGCCCCTCCCCCCGAATTTTTCCAGATTCTGCAGGAAATCTGCCGCCGGCACGGCATTCTCTTTATCGCCGACGAAGTTCAATCCGGTATCGGGCGGACAGGCGCTCTCTTCGCATGCGAGCGATACGGGATCGTTCCGGACCTTCTGGTCACGGCCAAATCGCTGGGAGGGGGACTGCCTCTCGCGGCGGTTACAGGACGCGCGGAAATTATGGATGCGCCCTGTGTCGGCGGGCTGGGCGGAACTTTTGGGGGAAATCCCATGTCCTGCGAGGCAGCGCTCTGTGTCATTGAGGCTTTTACGAAGGGGAGCCTTCATTCTCGTGCCGAGGTTCTCGGCAAGCGCTTTGCGGCTCGGGCGCGAGACTGGCAGAAGCGCTGGCAGAAAATCGGAGACGTTCGCGGCCTTGGAGCCATGCAGGCCATCGAGTTCGTGCGGTCACCGGAAAACCGCGAGCCGGCAGACGAAGAGACACAAGAAATCGCCCGTTACTGCTACGAGCACGGACTCATCGTGCTTTCGGCGGGTTCGTACGGCAACGTGATCCGCCTGCTCGTGCCACTGGTGATTTCCGAGGAACAGGTTGAAGAAGGTCTCGGCGTGCTGGAGGCGGCGATCGGGTCCGTCTGCTGATTGAAACGCGCCGGGCGCAGACGTGATGCTTGTGGAATCTTCCCTTCCGGATGGCTCTCCATCTGCCTCACGCATTCTCCGCGTCACGACGCCGGGGAGGTGAAATGTGGAACAAAGCACTCTTACAAAGGCGAAGTCTTACGGATTCCTGCTCGACGGCCAATGGCTCTCGGAAGGTGAAAGCGTCGAAGTGCGCTCGCCCTACGACCAGAGCCTGGTGGGGACTACCTATCGCCCCAACGCGTCACACACCGAGGCGGCGATTCAGGCTGCCGTCCGCGCCTTCGAGAACACGCGTAAAATGGCGGCCTTCGAGCGCCAGCAGATTTTGCGCTGCGTGGCGCAGGCCATCGCCGACCGGCGCGAAGAGTTCGCCCGCACCATCACTCTCGAAGCAGGCAAGCCCATCAAGACATCGCGAGTCGAAGTGGAGCGCGCTATTTTCACCTTCACCATCGCCGCCGAAGAGAGCACGCGCATTTATGGCGAGGTTCTGCCTCTCGACCTCCAGGCCTTTACGCGAAATCGCTGGGCCATGGTGCGCCGCTATCCCGTAGGCCCGATTGCATCCATCAGTCCGTTCAATTTTCCCCTGAACCTCGTGGCGCACAAGTGGGCGCCCGCCATCGCCACCGGTTGCACCATCGTTCACAAGCCTGCCTCGCAAACGCCGCTTTCGTCGCTACTGCTTGCCACGGTTGTGGAAAAAGCCGGGTGGCCAGCGGGCGCGCTGAATGTCCTGCCCCTTTCTGGCCGCAATGCGGAGACACTGGTGAGCGACGACCGACTTAAGAAACTCACCTTCACCGGCAGCGCCGAA